>MEIE01000035.1 GCA_001750625.1 Candidatus Amphirhobacter heronislandensis | reverse complement strand
ATGTCGCTGAGAGCCTGGCTGCCGGCTTCGCTGTCGCTGGCGTAGCGGCGCAGCTCGACGTGGCTGACGTCGCCGGACAGCGCGACGTCGATGCGCTTGCAGGCGTCCGAGTTGCGGTGGAACGCCAGGCCGGTGGCGGTGCGGTTGCTGGATGCGGCCAGCCGCAGCGGCGAGAAGGCGCCGCTGGCGCTGTCGTCGTCCCTGCTTTCCTTAACCCAGTTCGCCGCAGTCGCGATCGTCAGGTTCCAGCTGACGGTCAAGGGCGCCGGCGTCCGCGGGTCGGTGCACAAGGCGTTCGGGGTCGCGACGATAGTCAGATTGAGGACCGCGCCCTGGCTGACCGCCGCCCGCGCTTTGAGGAACAGCTTGACGTGATGATTGCTCGTTCCCGCACCGCTGTTCATCGTGATATTGCTAAGCGACGTCGGCGTCGCAGCGTTGCTGCCTTGATAGCGCAGCAGTTCCACCTGGGCGGTGTCGCCGGACAGCGCCACGTCGATCTGACGGCATCCAAGCGCGCTGCGGTGGAATGCCAAGCCGGTGTCGGTGCGGTTCGCTGCCGTCGTCAGCGTCAGTGCTGAATACGGGCCGTTGAACGTAGCGACATCTCTGCCCTGATTCACCCATGGGCTGGTGGACGCCACGGTGAGCGCCCAGCCGACGGTCAAGGGCGCTGGCGTCGCCGGATTGGTGCAGGCGGCGTTCGGCGTCGCAACGATGGTGACGTTGAGGACGCTGCCTCCCCTCGGAACCGTGCCCGCCTTGAAGAACAGCCTCACGTGCTGGTTGTCAGTGCTGGAAGCGCCATCGTCCATGGTGATGTCGCTCAGTGCTTGGCTGGTGGTTTCGTTCGTGCCGGCGTAGCGGCGCAGCTCTACATGCGTAGTGTCGCCGGACAGCGCGACGTCGATGCGCTTGCAGGCGGCCGAGTTGCGGTGAAGCGCGAGGCCGGTGTCGGTCCGGCTGCTGGACGCCTCGAGCCGCAGCGGCGAGAAGGCGCCGCTGGCGCTGTCGTCGTCCGCCCCCTGCTTGGTCCAGGCGGCCGCGGTCGCGATCGTCACTTTCCAGCTGACCGTCAGCGGCGCCGGGGTGCGCGCGTCGGTGCACGAAACATTCGGGGTCGCGACCACGGTCAGGGCAAGGACGGCGCCCTGGCTGACCGCCGCCCGCGCCTTGAGGAACAGCTTGACATGATGGTCGTCGTCATCGTCTCTGAGCATCGTGATGTTGCTCAAGGAAGAAGGCGTCGCCGCGTTGCTACCGGCGTAGCGGACCAGCTCCACCTGGCCGGTGTCGCCGGACAGCGCCACGTCGATCTGCCGGCAGCCCTCGGCGCTGCGGTGGAACGCCAGGCCTGTGTCGGTCCGCTGCGTCGCCACCGCTAGCGTCAGGGCCGAGAACTGGCCGCTGGCAGCATCCGAATCCGAGCCTTGGTTGACCCACGGACTGGTCGAGGCGATGGTCATGTTCCACGCCACCGTCAAGGGCGCCGGCGTCGACGCGTCCGTGCACGAGGAATTCGGCGTCGCCACCACGGTAACGCTCACAGTGCTGCCGCCGGTCACCGCCGCCTGCGCCTTGAAGAACAGCCGGACATGATTGTCGGAGTCGTTGTTCTGCTGCATGTGGATGTTGCTCAGGCTCGTAGTCGATGCAACGCTATTGCCCTGATAGCGGACCAGCTCAACGTAGCTCGGTGGGCTGTTGACCAGCGCCACGTCGATCTGCCGGCAGGCGGTCGAGCTTTGGTGGAGCGCCAGGCCGGCTGCGGTCCGCGTCGTCGCGCCTTGCAGCACCAGCGGTGAGAACGGGCCGTCGGACACCCTATCGTCACTGCCTTGATTGGTCCAGGCGGCCGCAGTGGCGATGGTCAGGTTCCAGCTGACGGTGAAGGGTGCCGGGGTGCGCGCGTCGGTGCACGAGGCGTTCGGCGTCGCGACGACGGTCAGCTCGAGGACGGCGCCCTGGCTGACCGCCGCCCGCGCCTTGAGGAACAGCTTGACGTGATGGTCGTGGCCAGCAGAAGCCCCGCTGTGCATGGTGATGTTGCTCAAGCTAGCCGGCGTCGCTGCCGTGTTTCCTGCATGGCGGATCAGCTCCACCTGGCCGGTGTCGCCGGACAGCGCCACGTCGATCTGCCGGCAGCCCTCCGAGCTGCGGTGGAACGCGAGGCCAGTGTCGGTCCGCTGCGCCGCCACCGCCAGCGTCAGCGCTGAAAACGGCCCGTCGGAGACCGCGTCGTCGCTGCCTTGGTTGGTCCATGCCGCCGGCGTCGCGATCGTCATGCTCCAGTTCACCGTCAAGGGCGCCGGCGTCGTCGCCGTCGTGCACGCAGCGTTCGGCGTCGCCACCAGCGTGACGTTCACCGTGCTGCCCGCCGTCACGCCTGCGTTCGCCTTGAAGAACAGCCGGACGTGATGATTGTTCGTCCCCGCCCCGCTGTCCATCGTTATGTTGCTAAGGCCAGTGCTCGTGGACGCGCTGGCGCCCTGGTAGCGGACCAGCTCGACATAGGACGGCGGGCTGTTGACCAGCGCCACGTCGATCCGCCGGCAGCCCGCCGAGCTTTGGTGGAACGCCAGTCCCGTCGCCGACCTGCTACCGGCGCCTGCCAGCACCAGCGGCGAGAACGGGCCGTCGGAGGCCGCATCGTCGCTGCCTTGGTTGGTCCAGGCCGCCGGCGTCGCGACGGTGAGGGCCCAGGCGACGGTCAGCGGCGCCGGCGTGGCCGGATCGACGCAGGCCGCGTTCGGGGTCGCGACGATGGTGACGTCCAGGACGCTGCCGGCGGCCGGGGAAGCGTTCGCCTTGAAGAACAGCCGGACGTGCTGGTTGCCGCTGGCCGGATTGGCCTCGTCGTCCATGAGGATGTCGCTCAGGACCTGGCTGCTGGCTTCGGCCGTTCCTTGATAGCGCCGCAGCTCGACATGCGTGGTGTCGCCGGACAGCGCGACGTCGATCCTCTTGCAGGCGTCCGAGTTGCGGTGCAGCGCCAGGCCGGTCGCGGTCCTGGCATCCGCGGCCGCCAGCCGCAGCGGCGAGAAGGCGCCGCTGGCGCTGTCGTCGTCCCGGCCTTCTTTGGCCCAGGCGGCCGCGGTGGCGATGGTGACGTTCCAGCTGACCGTCAAGGGCGCCGGCGTCCGGGCGTCGGTGCAGTTCGCGTTCGGGGTGGCGACGACGGTGAGGTCGAGGACGGCGCCCTGGGTCACTGCCGCCCGCGCCTTGAGGAACAGCCTGACGTGATGGTTGCTGGTGCTCGGCGTCGCAGCGCTGTGCATGGTGATGTTGCTCAAGCTGGTCGGCGTCGCAGCGCTGCCGCCCGCGTAGCGGACCAGCTCTACCTGGCTGGTCTCCCCGGACAGCGCCACGTCGATCTGCCGGCAGCCAAGCGCGCTGCGGTGGAACGCCAGCCCGGTGTCGGTGCGCTGCGGCGCCACCGCCAGCGTCAGCGCCGAGAACTGGCCGCTTGCCGCCGCCGCGTCACTGCCTTGCGCGGTCCATGGGCTCGTCGCCGCCACGGTCACGGCCCAGCCGACCGTCAAGGGCGCCGGCGTCCGCGCGTCGGTGCAGGCGGCGTTCGGGGTCGCGACCACCGTCACGTGCACCGTGCTGCCCGAGAGCACCGCCGCGCGCGCCTTGAAGAACAGCCGCACGTGCTGGTTGCTGCTAGTCGGCGTCGCGCTGTCGTCCATGGTGATGTCGCTCAGCGCCTGGCTGCTGGCTTCGCTGCTACCGGCGTAGCGGCGCAGCTCGACGTGGCTGGTGTCGCCCGACAATGCGATGTCGATGCGCTTGCAGGCGGCCGAGTTGCGGTGGAACGCCAGGCCGGTCGCGGTCCGGTCCGTGGCCGCTGCGATTTTCAGCGGCGAGAACGGGCCGTCGGAAGTCGAATCATCGCTGCCTTGGCTGGTCCAAGTGGCCGGCGTCGCGATCGTCATGCTCCAGTCCACAGTCAAGGGAGCCGGCGTCGTCGCAGCCGTGCAGGAGGAGTTTGGCGTCGCCACCAGCGTCACGTTCACCACCGATCCCGCCGTCACGCCTGCCTTTGCCTTGAAAAACAGGCGCACGTGATCATCGAAGCGGTGGTTCTGCTGCATGCGGATGTTTCTCAAGTCAGAGTTAGCGGACGGGCTGCCACCCCGGTACCTCACCAGTTCTACATAGGAGGGAGGGCTATTGACCAGCGCGACATCGATCCGCTGGCATGCTGTCGAGCTTTGGTGGAACGCCAGGCCAGTGGCGGTCATGCCACCTGCGGCCGCTAACACTAGCGGCGAGAATGGACCGTCCGAAACCGCGTCGTCGCTGCCCTGATTGGTCCAGGCGGCCGCGGTCGCGATCGTCACGTTCCAGCGGACGGTCAACGGCGCGGGCGTCGCTGGAGCAGTGCACGAAGCGTTCGGCGTCGCCACGACGGTCAGGTCGAGAACGGCGCCCTGGTTGACCGCTGCCCGCGCCTTGAGGAACAGCTTGACGTGATGATTGCTGCTGGGCTGCGTCGCCCTTCTATGCATCGTGATGTTGCTAAGACTGGACGGGGTCGCGACGCTGCCGCCTTGGTAGCGGAGCAACTCGACCTGGCTGGTGTCGCCGGACAGCGCCACGTCGATCTGGCGGCAGGCATCAGAGCTGCGATGGAACGCCAAGCCGGTATCGGTGCGCTGCGGCGCCACCGCCAGCGTCAGCGCCGAGAACGGGCCATCGGAGATGGCTTCGTCCCTGCCTTGGTCCAACCACGTCGCCGGCGTCGCGATGACGGCACTCCAGTTTATGGTCAGCGGGGCTGGCGTCGCCGCATCGATGCAGGATGCGTTTGGCGTTGCGACCAGCGTCACGCTCACCACCGATCCCGCCGTCACGCTCGCGTTCGCCTTGAAGAACACGCGCACGTGATTGTCGGAGCCGTGGTTCTGCTGCATGCGGATGTCGCTCAGAGAAGCGTTCGTGGCTGCGCTGTTGCCCTGAAACCTGACAAGTTCGACATAGGACGGCGGGCTGTTGATCAAGGCCACGTCAATTCGCCGACAGGCTGTCGAGCTTTGGTGGAACGCCAAGCCGGTGTCGGTGCGCTCACCCGCCACCGCCAGCGTCAGCGCCGAGAACGGACCGTCGGAGTTCGGGTCGTTGCTGCCTTGGTTGGTCCAGGCGGCCGCGGTCGCGATTGTCAGGTTCCAACTGATGGTCAGAGGAGCCGGGGTCCGCGGGTCGGTGCACGAGGCGTTCGGGGTCGCCACCACTGTCAGACTGAGGACGTCGCCTTGGTTGACCGCCGCCCGCGCCTTGAGGAATAGCTTGACGTGATGGTTGCTGGTGCTCGGCCTCGCGGTGCTGTGCATCGTGATGTTGCTCAGGCTGGACGGGGTCGCGACGCTGCCGCGTTGATAGCGGAGCAGCTCGACCTGGCCGGTGTCGCCGGACAGCGCGACGTCGATCTGGCGGCATGCGGTTGAGCTTTGGTGGAACGCCAGGCCGGTGTCGGTGCGGTTCGTCGCCACCGCCAGCGTCAGCGCCGAGAACGGCCCGTCGGAGATCAAATCATCGCTGCCCTGATTGGTCCAGGCTGCGGCGGTGGCGATAGTGACGTTCCAGCTGACGGTCAAGGGCGCCGGGGTCCGCGGATCAGTACAGGAGACGTTCGGAGTCGCGACGACTGTCAGGCCGAGGACATCTCCTTGGCTGACCGCGGCCCGCGCTTTGAGGAACAGCTTGACGTGATGGTTGCTGGTGCTCGGCGTCGCCCCGCTATGCATCGTGATGTTGCTCAGGGCCGTAGGCGTCGCGGCGTCGCTGCCTTGATAGCGGACCAGCTCGACCTGGCCGGTGTCGCCGGACAGCGCCACGTCGATCTGGCGGCAGCCGTCTGCGCTGCGGTGGAATGCGAGGCCGGTGTCGGTGCGGTTCGTCGCCACCGCCAGCGTCAGCGCCGAGAACTCCCCGCTCGCGGCCGCCGCGTCCAGGCCCTGGTCGAGCCACGGGCTGGTCGTAGCGACGGTGAGCGCCCAGCCCACCGTCAAAGGCGCCGGCGTCGCCGCGTCGGCGCAGCCTGTGTTCGGGGTCGCGACGACCGTCACGTGCACCGTGCTGCCCCCAGCGACCGCCGCGCCTGCCTTGAAGAACAGCCTCACGTGATGATTGGCGTTGCCGGTCGCGTCGTCGTCCATGGTGATGTCGCTCAGGGACTGGCTGCTGGCTTCGGCGTTGCCGGCGTAGCGGCGCAGCTCGACGTGGCTGGTGTCGCCGCTCAACGCGACGTCGATGCGCTTGCAGGCGTCCGAGTTGCGGTGGAACGCGAGGCCGGTGGCGGTGCGGGCGGTGGACGCGGCGACTTTCACTGGCGAGAACGCGCCTGGCGCCGCCTCGACGTCCGCGCCCTCCTTGACCCAGGCCGCTGGCGTCGCAATCGTCATGTTCCAAGCCACCGTCAAAGGCGCCGGCGTCGCCGCGTCCGCGCATGATGAATTCGGCGTCGCGACCACGGTGACGTTCACCGTGCTGCCCGCGGAAACTCCCGCCTGCGCCTTGAAGAACAGCCGGACGTGATTGTCGGAGGCGTTCCCCTGCTGCATGTGGATGTTGCTCAGGCCAGTGCTCGTGGACGCGCTGTCGCCCTGGTACCGTATCAGCTCAACATAGCTTGGCGGGCTGTTGACCAGCGCCACGTCGATCTGGCGGCACGCCGCCGAGCTTTGGTGGAAAGCCAGCCCTGTCGCCGTCCTGCTGTCCGCATCCGCCAGTTTCAGCGGCGAGAATGGGCCGCTCGACGCCGCGTCATCATTGCCTTGATCCTCCCACGCCGCCGGCGTCGCGACCGTCATGCTCCACTCCACCGTCAACGGCGCCGGCGTCGTCGGCATGGTGCAGACCGCGTTCGGCGTCGCCACCACGGTGACGCTCACCGTGCTGCCCGCCGTCACTCCAGCGGCGGCCTTGAAAAACAAGCGGACATGATGGTCATTCGCGTTCGCTCCGTTCTCCATCCGGATGCCGCTCAGGCCGGCATTCGTTGATGCGCTATTGCCTTGATAGCGAATCAGCTCGACATAAGGTGGCGGACTGTTGACCAGCGCCACGTCAATCAGCTTGCACGCCGCTGAGCTTTGATGGAAAGCAAGGCCAGTCGCCGTCCCTCCGGCAGCTGCTGCCAACTTCAGCGGCGAGAAAGGACCGTCGGACGTCGCATCGTCCCTGCCTTGGTTGGTCCAGGACGCCGGCGTGGCGATCGTCATGCTCCACGCCACCGTCAACGGCGCCGGGATCGTAGCATCAGTGCAGGAGGCGTTCGGCGTCGCGACCAGCGTAACGTTCACCACGCTGCCTGCCGTCACGCCCGCGTTCGCCTTGAAAAACAGCCGGACGTGATTGTCCGAGCCGTGGCTCTTCTCCATGTGGATGCCGCTTAGGCTAGTGCTTGTGGACGCGCTGTCGCCCTGGTACCGGACCAGCTCAACGTAGCTCGGCGGACTGTTGGCCAGCGCCACGTCAATCTGCCGGCAGGCCGTCGAGCTTTGGTGGAAAGCAAGGCCTGTCGCCGTCCTGCTGTCCGCATCCGCCAGTTTCAGCGGCGAGAATGGGCCGTCCGACGCCGCGTCGTCATTGCCCTGATCCTCCCAAGCGGCTGGCGTCGCAATCGTCATGCTCCAGGCCACTGTCAGTGGCAGAGGCGGTTCCTTTTCCGTGCAGCTGGCGTTCGGCCTCGCAATCATCGTCACGCTCACGGTGCTTCCCACTGAAACCTGCGCATTCGCTTTGAAGAACAAACGGACGTGATTGTCCAAAGCATGGCCGCGCTCAATGTGGATGTTGCTAAGCCCTCCCGCGACGATCGAGTTGTTCTTGTAGCGCGCCAGTTCAAGATAAGAGAGGGCTCCATCAGTCAGCGCCACGTCGATTTTTCGGCACGCCGGCGAGCTGCTGTGGAATGCCAGGCCAGTGTCCGTGCGAGTCCCTGCGGCCGCTAGCCGCGGGCTTGAAAAAGGCCCGTTGCCAACATCGTTTCCTTCGCCTTGATGCTCCCAGACGCCCGGCTGTGCGGTGGTGAGGCGCCAAATCACCGTCAAAGGCCACGGCGTGCTCGAGTCCGTACAGCTTGCATTTGGCGACGCGATCACCGTGACGCTGGCGGTGATTCCTGCTGAAATCCTTGCGCCCGCCTTGAAGAACAGCCGCACATGGTTGTCCGTGGCCGCGTCATCCTCCATGTGAATGTTCGTCAAGGCAGTTTCCGCAGTCCGCGCATCTCCTCTGTAGCGAACCAGCTCGGCGAAGCTGGACTGTCCACGGAACAAAGTCATGTCAATATGACGGCAGCCTTCGGCGCTGCGATGGAAAGCCAGGCCTGCGTCAGTCGCTGCGGATGTGGTGCTGAGCACTATCGCATGGAACTCGCTGGCGGCGGCCTCCACGTCTCTTTCCTGCTTTTCCCATTCCGCCGGCTCGCCTATCGTAATGGCCCAAGCCACGCTGGCCCCGCCCGCTTCTGAATCGCTCCCCGTGCAGCTTGGATGATTCGTGGCTCGCACCCGCAAGGTCACCGTGATGCCTGCAGTGACCCGGGCGCGCGGTTTGAAAGACAGGCTCATGTAGGTGTCTGAAGCATGGCCGTTCTCTACATGGAAATAATTGTTCCCTGGCGGCCCTTTGGCGACCTGCTTGTTTCCTTGATAAAAGCTGTCGTTAAACCAAAAGTCGCCGCTTTCTGGGTGAGGATGCAGATTGTTTACATCCGGGAGCACGCGCACCTGAACTCTCCTGCAGGATTCCGAGCTGCGGTGAAACACCAGTCCTGTTCCCATTTCGGAATTGGAAGAAGCCAGCAGCGCCGGCGAGAACACGCTCGCAGCCACCGCATTGTCCCTGCCCTGATTCGTCATGACATGCACGCTGGCGCCTCCCGGCCCGATTATGTTGAAGTGCGGGCTAGGCGTTCCAGTCGTCGCGCACGAAACAGGGTTGGTGGATGCCACGACCGTCACCGTCAAACTTGTGACCACGGATAACGACGCCGAGTGGCTGACATCTAAATGCACGTTCCGATCAGCGTGCACATCTGTCAATTCGCGCCCTCTTATAGGATAGGGAACGGACGCCTGCAGTTCCAAATAATCTGGCGTTCCGTCTGCAAGAGCATAGTCGATGTTGGAGCAGGTGTCTGTCCAAGCGCGGAATGCAGGGCTAGTAAGCCGTAATTGTTCGGTTTCTACGGGAATGTAGGCGGTATCTCCACGAATGTCCTGCTTCCATGGCGTCGCATCAAGGATGCTGCCGCCGGACACTGTCGAAGCGGCGTTGGGCCCCGTTGCGCAGCCGCTTCCTTTTTCAAAAAGCACCGTCACCGCACTGGCTGCACGCCCTGGCTTCAAAAACACGCGGACGTGGTGATCGTCGCGATTGCCGTTTTCCATATGCACGTCCTCAAGCAACCCCTGATTCCTGTTCTGCACGGCGGCGACCGTGTCGTCTGAGCTGCGGTATTTGATCAGCTCGAAGAAATAGTCACTGCCGAAATAATTTCTCTGATTGCTTTGGCCTCCCCTTGGGCCGGCCAGATAAACATCAACCTTCTTGCATTCAGCGCTGCTGATGTGCAGCCGAATGCCCGTGTCGAGCAAGGCGGTCGCGGTCATCACCTGAGCCCTTGTATAGGTGATTGTTGGAGTCATGTTGTGCTTGCTCTGCTCAACCCAGGAATAATCTGACAAGACTGTCACCGTGAATAACGCTGTGGTAACCGGGGCTGGCGCGTCCAGCCTGGTGCATTTGCTGGAAGCCGACCATGCCACCCCGATTGTCACTGTTCCAGCGGCGACATTTCTGCCGGCCTGCAGGCGCACGTGTGTGCTGTCGGTTGGAATGTCATAGACCCTTCGTGTGACCTCCCCTACAGGATAGCCCTCCGCATCATATGCACGTAAGTGGAAAAGCACTCCTCCTGATCTTATGCTCATGACAACATCGCTGCAGATGCCCGGCACGCGGGGCTGCAGCACAATGCCGGTATCCACGGCAGCTTGCGCAATGTGGCCCGCCCTGTGCTTAACGGTTGCCGTGTTCCTGTGCAAGGGCCCGTACTGCCATTCGGCCGGCTTGCTGATGGTGATTGACCATTTGAAGGTTTCCAGCATGGAAAATCCGCAGTTGCCAAACGCCCGCCCTTGAAAAGTCAATGTTCCACCATTTGCCAGCACCGGTGCACGCCGCGCACTGAAAAACAGCCGGACATGATGGTCCTCATCGGCCCCATCTTCCATATGGATGTCGTTCAGGGACGTTTCCACCGCAGGCTCATCGCCTTTGTAGCGAATCCATCGCACAAAACTGCTGCCCCCATCCCCGTTGTCGTCCTCGCTGCTTTCGGTGAAACCAAACCTGTGGATTTTGCGGCACTCGACCGCGCTGCTGTGGAACGCAAGGCCGGTGTCGACTGGCTCGTCAGCTGAAAAAATCTCCGCTGCGGAAAATATGCGCGCAGCCTGGTCGCTATGCCTGCTCTGCTTTATCCACCCTTCCGAATCGGCGATCGTCAAACGCCAGTTCACCGTAAGGGGCAATGGTTTCGCCGCCACGTCCGCACAGTCTGACCCCGGCGTCGCCACCAGCACCACGTCCACAGTGACTCCGGTGGCCACTCTCGCGCGAGCTTTCAAAAACAGCCTCACATGCTCGTCTGCGTCATTGTTTTTCTCCATGTGAATGTTGCTCAGTCCAGTTTTGGAAGAAATATCCTCCCCTTGATAACGCACAAGCTCAACATAGTTTGGAGCGCTATCCGCCAAGGCCACGTCAATCTTCCGGCACGCCGTCGAGCTGCGATGGAACGCTAGGCCAGTGTCTGTGCTTGAATCTGTGCGACTCAGCAAAAAATATGAAACCGGATCATTGGCAACGGCGTCATCTTTCCCCTGCTCTTCCCAGTCCGCTGACTTGCCAATCGTCAGTTCCCGGCTGAGGCTCAACGGCCCCGGCACCCCCGCGCTCCTGCAGCTGGATCCTGGAGACGCCACAATCGCAACCGTCACCGTCCCTCCTTCGGCCACTCGCGCGCCGGCCTTGAACATGAGCCGCGCGTGCGTGTCCAAAGGCTGATTCCGCTCCATGTAAACGTTGTTGGGCAGGCCCGCGACAGCATTGTCTCCCCGGTGCAAAGCCAGTTCAAGATAGTCCGGCGTTCCGTTCGCAAGTTCAACGTCGACATAGCGGCAGGCGCTTGAGCTTTGATGGAAAGCGATGCCCGTGTTCAGGGGCGTGGCGGAATCGGCTATCTCCGCGGGCCAGAACGTTCTGGTCGCCGTCGCGCTCTCCCTGCCCTGGGCCGTCCATGAAGAGCGGTTCGAGGACGGCACTATGTCGAAGGCAAACGCCACCGTCAGCGGCTCCGGCCTGCCTGTTGCCGGGCAGGAGGAGTTCGGCGTTCCGACAACCGTCACCGTCACCTTGCCGCTCGCCGGCCGGTCAGTTCCAAGCAAAACCCTCGCCGACTGATTGTCCTGATGGCCGCGCTCCATGTGGATGTTCGCCAGGTCGCTTGGATCCCAAGAGTTGGGACGGTCGCCCGCGCTGCCAAGCCATCTCTTTTGCAAGGAGACGTAAGCCGGCGTCCCGCTCGCCAGCGCGACGTCGATCTTCCGGCACGTCGCCGTGCTTTTGTGGAAGACGAACGCCGTCTCGGCGATGCTGGAGCTCGGAAAGTAAGTGCGCGAATTCTGCGTGTGCAGGCCCTGGTCCGTCCAGACCGAATCAGCTATCAGCGAGGTCATGGGATAGGACCGGTGCCCGCCCGCTGGATCGGCGGGGCTGCTGCAGCCCGCGCTTTTTTCAAAATATATCGTCGGCCCCGTGAACAGCGCGGTGGTCAGCGGCGTTAGCCCGGGCTTGAAAAACAGCCGCAGGTAATGATCGTCCGCGTTCGCCTCCATGTGCACGCTCATGAACAGCCCGTCGGCCTTGTTCTGCTCGGCCGCCACCTCGTCGTCCACGCTGCGGTACTTGACCAGCTCGAAGTAGCGCCCCGTCTCCCGTCCCAGATAGACGTTGACGCTCGCGCAGGCGGCCGCGCCCACGTGCAGGTTGATCCCGGTGTACAGCGGGGCGCTTGCGCCCAGCACCTGGCCGATAGTGAAGGGGCTCGCGGGCCCGTCGCTGCTCTTGGCCAGGTCCCGCCACACCGGCTGCTGCTGCGCCGCGGCTCCCGCGCACAGCGCCGCCAGCGCCAGCGCCATGCCCAGCCGCGCGCCGGCCCAGCCGGCCTTGCTCCTCATTGTCAGATGCCTGCGCGGGGCTTGCCTTCCCTTGCTGGAAACATCACCCCCCCCCCTCATAGGCTACGACTTTGCCTGCGGCGGGACTCCTTTGCTTCCGCTACGGCCGGCCGCGCGTCACGCCCGCGACGCCGGTGCGCACCGTCTCCTTGATCGAGGTCTGCGGCAGCGCCGCGAGGAACGCGTCGAGCTTGCCGCCCGTCCCGGTCACCTCGATGATGAAGCTGCGGTCGGTGACGTCGTTGATCCGGCCGCGGAACACCGCGACCAGGCGATGCATCTCTTCGCGGACCTCCGCGTTCGCGGCCCGGACCTTGACCAGCAGCAGCTCGCGCTCGACGTGCCGCTGCTCGGTGATGTCGGTCACCGACGCCACGTCGACGATCTTGTTGATCTGCTTGATGATCTGTTCGATGACGTCGTCGCTGCCGTGCGTGACGATGGTCATGCGGCTCAGCGTCTCGTCCTCCGTCGACGCGACCGTCAGCGAATCGATGTTGTAGGCCCGCGCCGAGAACATCGACACCACCCGCGACAGCGCGCCGGGCTGGTTCTCGAGGCGGATCGCCAGGATGCGGCGCACCTCCCTACAGCTCCTCGGCCAGGACCATCTCGGTCAGGCCCTTGCCGGCGGCGACCATCGGGAAGACGTTCTCCTTGTCGTCGGTCTTGAAATCCATGAACACCAGGCGGTCCTTGAGCGCGAAGGCCTCCTTCAGCGCGCCGTCGACGTCCGCCGGGTCGCCCGAAGCTCTCGGCGAGGCTGACGAAGTCCGGCAGCGCGTCCATGTAGGACTCCGAATAGCGCGAGCCGTGGAAGAACTCCTGCCACTGCCGCACCATCCCCATGTAGCGGTTGTTGAGGTTGATGACCTTGATCGGCGTGCGGTACTGCTTGGCGGTCGACAGCTCCTGGATGCACATCACGATCGAGGCCTCGCCGGTGACGCAGGCGACCTGCGCCTTCGGCTGCGCCAGCTGCGCGCCGATCGCCGCCGGCAGGCCGAAGCCCATCGCCCCGAGGCCGCCGGAGTTGATCCAGCGCCGCGGCTCCTCGAAGCCGTAGTACTGCGCGGCCCACATCTGGTGCTGGCCGACGTCCGAGGTGACGTAGGCGCGGCCGCGGGTGGCCTTGTGCAGGCGCTCGATGACGTACTGCGGCTTGATGAGCTTGGCGCTGGCGCGGTAGCGCAGGCAGTCCTTGGCCTGCCACTTGCCGACCTGCTCCCACCACGCGGCGACGTCTTTTTTCGCCGGCAGGTGCCTGCGGCCGGCCGCGCCCTTGAGCTCCTTGAGCAGCTGCTGCAGGACCTGCTTGACGTCGCCGACGATCGGGACGTCGACCGCGACCCGCTTGGAGATGCTCGACGGGTCGACGTCGATGTGGACGATGCGGCGCTGGTCCTGGGCGAAATGCTCCGGGTTGCCGACGACCCGGTCGTCGAAGCGGGCCCCGACCGCCAGCAGCAGGTCGCATTTCTGCATCGCCATGTTGGCCTCGTAGGTCCCGTGCATGCCGAGCATGCCGATGAACTGCTTGTGCGAGGCCGGCAGCGCCCCGAGGCCCATCAGGGTGTTCGTGCACGGACAGCCGAGCAGCTCGACCAGCTGCCGCAGCTCGGCCGCGGCGTCCGCGTTGATGACGCCGCCGCCGGCGTAGACGTAGGGCCGCTTCGCGGCGGCCAGCAGCTGCAGCGCCCGCTTGACCTGCATCGGATGGCCCTTGACCGAGGGCTGGTACGAGCGCAGCTCGACCTTCGCCGGATAGTTCCACGGCGCGGTCGCGATGCTGACGTCCTTGGGGATGTCGACCAGCACCGGCCCCGGCCGGCCGGAGGTCGCGAGGTAGAAGGCCTTCTTGATCGCCGGCGCGATGTCCTCGGCGCGCTTGACGAGCATGTTGTACTTGACGCAGGGCCGGGTGATGCCGACCGAGTCGACCTCCTGGAAGGCGTCCTCGCCGATCGCGTGGCTCGGGACTTGGCCGCTGATGATGACCATCGGCACCGAGTCCATGTTGGCCGAGGCGATGCCCGTGACCGCGTTGGTGAGGCCGGGCCCGGAGGTGACCAGGCAGACGCCGGGCTTGGCCGCGGCGCGCGCGTAGCCGTCGGCGGCGTGCGCGACCCCCTGCTCGTGACGGCACAGGATGTGCTTGATGCCCTGCGGGTCCTTGGCCAGCTCGTCGTAGATGTGCAGCACCGCGCCGCCCGGATAGCCGAACACGACCTCCACTTTCTCCTGCTTGAGGGCCTTGAGGAGAATCTGCGCGCCAGTGTACTGTTTCGTCATCGCATTGCGGTGCCTTGCACCGGGAAGGAGCAAAAAAGATTCTGGATTCTACTACTTTTTGCTACTTATGCCGCAAACGGCCATCGCGGCGATTCCCTCTCCCCGGCCGCACAGCCCCAGGCCCTCGGTGGTCGTCGCCTTGACCGAGACCTGATCGGCTTCGATTCGGACCGCGGCGGCGATGTTCTCCCGCATCGCCTCGCGGTACGGCGCGAGCTTCGGCCGCTCCGCGACCACGGTCGCGTCGACGTTGTCGACCTGCCAGCCCGCCGCGGCGACCAAGGCGGCGGTCGCGCGCAGCAGCTCCATGCTGTCGGCGTCCCGCCAGCGCTCGTCAGAATCGGGAAAATGCTGGCCGATGTCGCCCAGGGCGGCGGCCCCCAGCAGGGCGTCGCAGACCGCGTGCAGCAGCACGTCCGCGTCCGAGTGCCCCTCGAGGCCGTGGCTGTGCGGAATCTGGACTCCTCCTAGAATCAGCCTGCGCTCCGCCACCAGCCTGTGCACGTCGACGCCGATTCCCATCCGCCGCATCCTTTGATTCTAAGCCGTGGCTAAAAGCGGCCGGCTGAGCGTCGCGATGGTCGGGACCACGCACCCGGGCAACCTCGGCGCGGCCGCCCGCGCGATGGGCAGCATGGGGGTCGCCCGCCTGCTGCTGGCGCGGCCCGAAGCCAGGCCGGCCGATCCCGAGGCGGTAGCCCGCGCCACCGCCAGCCACGCGCCCATCCTCGCGCAGGCCGCGGTCCATCCGGACCTGGGCGCGGCCCTCGCCGACGTGCGCCACGCCTACGCCTTCACGGTCCGGCGCCGCGAGCTCGCGCCGCCCGCCTACGCGATGCGCGCCGCCGCCCGCCGCATCAGCCGGCAGCTGGCCGCCGGCCGCGACGTCGCCCTGGTCTTCGGCCCCGAGCAGGAGGGCCTGCGCAACGACGAGACCGACCTGTGCGACGCCATCGCCACCATCCCGCTCGCCCGGGCGCGCGGCTCCCTCAACGTCGCCGCCGCGGTCCAGATCGCCTGCTACGAATGCATGCTGGCGCGCGCCGCCGCGGCCGAGCCGCCGCCCAAGGACGGCGAGCCGCCCGCCGCGAAAAAAGAGATCGTCAGCCTGCTCGCGCACCTCGACGCCACCTTGCAGGAGTATCCGGTCCGCCATCCCAGCCTGCGCGCCCGCATGATGCGGCGCCTCGCCCTGCTGCTCGGCCGCGCCAAGCCGAGCAGCGCCGACGCCAGGATGCTGCGCGGCTTCCTAGCCCATCTCGACCGGCGGCGGCGCGGCCCGCCTTTATAATGAGCGGTTCCATGACCTCGATGCGCAGCCTCTTCTGCGGCGACGCGACCGCCAAGCAGGTCGGCGAGGAGCTGCTCCTGTGCGGCTGGGTCGCGGCGCGGCGCGACCACGGCGGCGTGATCTTCATCGACCTGCGCGACCACACCGGCCTGGTCCAGGTCGTCTGCGAGCCCGCCCAGCAGCAGGCCTTCGCCGTCGGCGAGCAGCTGCGGCCCGAGCACGTGGTCCAGGTCCGCGGCGC
>MEIE01000034.1 GCA_001750625.1 Candidatus Amphirhobacter heronislandensis | reverse complement strand
CCGACCGGGTCGAGCGACTTGCCCACGAGGGAAGCGCCGACGAAGGCGCTGAGGCCGACGCCGAACAGCGTCAGCGCCAGGCCCGCCGGGACCTGGCTCGCGCGCAGGCCGAGCGCGAGCAGCGCGAAGATCCCCGCCAGCGCGACGCCAGCGCCGGCGCCGGCGACAAAGCCCAGCAGCGGGCTGCCGGTGTGCAGCGCGGTGCCGAAGGCCGCGACCGCGCCGACGATCATCATGCCCTCGACGCCGAGGTTGAGGACGCCGCCGCGCTCGCAGACCAGCTCGCCGAGCGCGGCGAGCAGCAGCGGGGTCGCCGCCGTCAGGACGGTCGCGAGCAGCGGCGCGAACTCCATCGCCCTATTCGGCCGGCAGCCGCCGCAGGCGGTAGCGGACGCCGAAGTCGCAGCCGAGCAGCGTGAACAGCAGCACGCCCTGGAAGACGCCGGTGACGGCGTTGGGGATCCGCAGCATGATCTGGGCGAGCTCGCCGCCGAGGTAGCTGAGCGCGACCACCGCCGCCGCGACGATGATGCCGGCGGGATGAAGGCGGCCCAAGAAGGCGACGATGATCGCGGTGAAGCCGTAGCCCGGCGACACCGAGGTGTTGAGGCGGCCGATCGGGCCGATGACCTCGATGACGCCGGCGAGCCCGGCGAGCGCCCCCGAGGCCAGCAGCACGCCCCAGGTCAGGCGGCCGGCGTCGAAGCCCGCGTAGCCGGCGGCCCGCGGCGCGAGGCCGAGCAGCCGGACGCCGAAGCCCAGCCGGTGCCGCGCATGGACGAACAGCGCGGCGGCGGCGGCGAGCAGCGCGAGCGGCGCGCCGAGGTGCAGCCGGGTGCCCTCGACGATCACCGGCAGCAGCGCGCCGTCCTGGATCGGCCGCGAGTGCGGGAAGTTGGAGCCGTCCGGATCGCGCAGCGGCCCGTGGACCAAGGCGCTGAGCAAAAGGATCGCGACGTAGGTCAGCATCAGGCTCGACAGGATCTCGTTGGCGCCGAAGCGGGTCTTGAGGAAGGCGGGCACCGTCGCCCACAGCGCGCCGCCGAGCATGCCGAGCAGCAGCAGCGGGACGATGATCCAGCCGCCGACGTCCGGCGCCATGTGCACCGCCAGCGCCGAGCCCAGCGCCGCGCCCATCAAAAGCTGGCCCTCGGCGCCGATGTTCCAGACTCCGGCGCGGAAGCAGAACATCAGCCCCAGCGCGCACAGCAGCAAGGGGACCGCCTTGACGCACAGCTCGGGCTCGACACCGGCGCGACCAGGTAGACGTGCAGCGCCTCGAGCGGCGGATAGCCCAGCGCCGCGAACATCAGGGCGCTGAGCAGCAGCGTCAGCCCCAGCGCGGCCAGCGGCGCGACCACCTCCAGCCACCACGGGACCGCGGTCCGGGGCTCAAGCCGCCAGCGCATCGTCCCCGTCCACCGCCGGCGCCGCCGCGCCCATCTTCATGCCGATCGCCGCCGCGCTGAGCGCCGCCGCCGGCTCCGGCGCGCTCAAAACGCCGCCTTCGAGCACCGCGACCTCGTCGGCCAGCGCCAGGATCTCGTCGAGATCCTGCGAGATCACGAGCACCGCGGTCCCCTTGTTCGCCATGTCGAGCAGGGCCTGGTGGATCAGGGCGGCCGCGCCGGCGTCCACGCCCCAGGTCGGCTGCATCACCACCAGCTGCCGCGGCGCCCGCAGCAGCTCGCGGCCGATGATGAACTTCTGCAGGTTGCCGCCGGACAGCGAGGCGGCCAGCGCCTGCGGGCCGCCGCAGCGGACGTCGAAGTTTTCGATGGCCTCCTCGGCCAGCGCCAGCGCGCGGCGGCGGTCGAGCAGGCCGCGCGGCGCGCAGTCGTCGAGCGCGGTCAGACAGGCGTTCTCCCACAGCCGCAGCTCGGCGACCGCGCCGTAGCCGTAGCGCTCCTCGGGGACGAAGCGCAGGCCCAGCCGGCGGCGCGCCGCCGGCGGCAGCCTGCCGGCGGGCGTGCCGTTGAGCAGCAGGCTGTCGGCCGCGACCGGCAGCTCGCCGGCCAGGACGGCGCCGAGCTCGGCCTGGCCGTTGCCGGCGATGCCCGCGACGCCGACGATGCGGCCGGCGCCGACCTTGAGGCTGACTTCTTTCAGCTCCTGCGCGAAGGGCCCCGGCGGCGGCAGGCTGAGGCTCCGCAGCTCGAGCGAATGCTCGGCGGCGGTCCGCTCGCCGCGGCGGCTGGCGGGCGTGGGCTTGTGGCCGATCATCATCTCGGCGAGGCTCGCCGGGGTCTCGGCGGCCGGCTCGCACTGCGCGACCACTTCGCCGCCGCGCATCACGGTCGCGCGCGAGCACAGCTTCTGGATCTCGGCGAGCCGGTGGCTGATGTACAGCACCGCGCAGCCCTCGGCGGCGAGGCGGCGCAGGATCGCGAACAGCCCGTCGGCCTCCTGCGGGGTGAGCACCGAGGTCGGCTCGTCCATGATCAGCAGCTGCGGCTCGCCGAGCAGGCAGCGGACGATCTCGACCCGCTGCCACTCGCCCACCGACAGGGTGTGCAGCGGCCGGTCCGGATCGAGCTCGATGCCGTAGCGGCCGGCGGTCTCCTTCACCTGCCTGCGCAGTTTCGAAAAGCTGCCCGGCGGCAGCCCGAGGGCGATGTTCTCGGCCACCGTCAGCGCCCGGAACAGCGAAAAATGCTGGAAGACGACGCCGATGCCCAGCTCGCGGGCGGCGGTCGGACTGTCGATCGCGACCTCCTGCCCCCGCCAGGCGATGGCGCCGGCGTCCGCCCGCAGCGTGCCGCAGACGATCTTGACCAGGGTGGATTTGCCGGCGCCGTTCTCGCCGAGCAGGGCGTGGATCTCGCCCGCGTCGATCTGCAGGTCGACCGCGCGGTTGGCCTGCAGGTCGCCGAAGGACTTGCTGATCCCGCGCAGGGCCAGCAGCGGGGGCGCGGCCGCGTCGCTTATGGCCGCCTCGCCTCCATAAGAAAAAAGGCGGGGAGCGCCCTCACGGCCCTCCCCGCCCGGTTGGCGTCCGCTACTGCGGGAGCTGGCCGACCACGCCTTCGACGTACCAGTCCATGCCCAGCAGCAGGCCGTCATCGGCATGCTGGCCGGCCGGAATCTGGACCGTGCCGCTTTGGTCCTTGATCGGACCGTCGAAGGGATGGATTGCCCCGCTCTTGATCATCTCGACGGTGTCCTCGGCCATCTTGACGACGCCGGCCGGGACCTTCTCGCCGTACTGCCCCATGCGCAGCATGTCGCTGCTGAAGCCGCCCCAGACGTCGTTCTGCTTCCAGGTGCCGTTCTCGACCGCCTTGGCGCGCTCGAGGTAGTAGGGACCCCAGCTGTTGACGATCGCCGAGACCTGCGCGTTCGGGCCGAACTCGTGCATGTCCGAAGCCTGGCCGATCGCCCAGACGCCGCGCTGTTCGGCGGTCTGCATCGGCGCCGCCGAGTCGGTGTGCTGCATGATGACGTCCACGCCCTGGTCGATCAGGGTCTTGGCGGCGTCGGCTTCCTTGCCCGGGTCGAACCACGAGTTGACCCAGACCACGTGGATCTCGGCGTCCGGGTTGACCGAGCGCGCGCCGAGGATCGCGGCGTTGATGCCGCGGACGACCTCGGGGATCGGGAAGGCGCCGACGTAGCCAAGCTTGTTGGACTTGGTCAGCTCGCCCGCCATCTTGCCGGTGACGTAGCGGCCCTCGTAGAAGCGGATGTTGTAGGACGAGACGTTGTCCGATTCCCGCTTGTAGCCGGTGGCGTGCTCGAATTTGACGTCCGGGAAGGCCTGCGCGATCTTGTTGGTCGGGTCCATGTACCCGAACGAGGTCGTGAAGATCAGGTCGTGCCCGGTCGAGGCCAGCTGGCGGATGACCCGTTCGGCGTCCGCGCCTTCGGGCACGGATTCGACGTAGCTGGTCTCGTAGCCCGCCTGCTCGAGGGCGTCGCGGCCGGCGTGGTGCTGGTAGGTCCAGCCGTGGTCGCCGACGGGACCGACGTAGACGAAGCCCACCTTGGGCTTGTCAGCGAGCGCGAAGGGATGTGCGCAGGCGAGCGCCACACTGAGTATGGCGGCTTTGTGGGTTTTTTTCAAGGTAGCCTCCTAGGGCTGGGTGTGAGATGCGCGAATTCTACATCAACTCCGCAAGCAGCGATTTGACGGCGTTTTTCGCCGAGTCCGGGGCCTCAGCGCCCGCCAGTTCGCGGCACAGGCGCGCGGCGATCATGATCGCCACGCTGGCCGGATCCTTGGCCGTTTGCTCGCCGATCGGGCAGGCGAAGGCGCCCAGATCGAGGCCCTTGGCGGCCAGGGCGCGGCGGAAACGGGCCGCCTTGCTGCCCGAGCCGATCACGCCTACGAAGGGGATGTCGCCGCGCGCCAGCAGGGCCGCCGAAGCCGCGAGGTCGGCGTCGTGGCGATGGGTCATCACCAGGGCCAGGCTGCCGGCGGGCAGGTCGGCCGCCGCGTCGGCCGGGTCCTCCTCCTCGACCAGCTCCAGCCGATCGGCCGCGGGCAGGCGCTGCAGCCAGTCCGGACGGGAATCGACGCACAGGACCCGGTGCGGCAGCCGCAGCAGGATGGGAATCAGCTCCTGGGCGACGTGGCCGGCGCCGAAGACCGCGATGACCGGCTCGCGGGCGGCGAGCAGCTCGTAATGGACCACCACCTTGCCGCCGCAGCACTGCCCGAGCCGCGCGCCGAGGTTCCAGGCGGCGATGGCCTTGGGGCCGGCGGTCCCGGCAAGCCAGGCGCGGGCCTCGGCGAGGACCTCCTGCTCGAGCCGGCCGCCGCCGACGGTGCCGTGCTGATTGTCGGCGCTGACGAGCATCTTGCGGCCGGCCTCGACCGGGGCGGAGCCGCGGACGCCGAGGACGGTGACGATGACGAAGCTGCGGCCGGCAGTACGCCAGCGCTGAGCGGTGGAAAGCCAGTCTGCGTTCACTTGAATTCCTTTTCGAATTTATCAACCTTCAGGAAATCGTTGACAGCATCGACTATTAATTTGCGCCTTGCCGCAAGAAAGTCTTGGTAGTTTTCAAGCTTCCACAAGTTGCGGTCCAATGGAATCAAGTGAGGGATTAATAAATCCTCTTCTATCTTCGACAGATACTCTTCAGGCGAAGCTTTGCCAATCTCTTTATTGGTTTTCTCGGTGAGGAAGGTGAGGTTTGCTATATCATCAATCTCCTTATTGCTCCTATCTGCTTTTTTCAGCAGGGCTTGCGGGAAAATATGATGAGCATTCAAGCGATTGCTCTTGGAGACAGAATCCAAGGTTATCGAGCTTCGGCTATACCAATCCCTGAATCCCCCGTCCTTCAGGACTATGAAAAGAACTTTGAACAAAGAGTTGCGCCGGTTCATTCCTACGATATCTTGTGGTTCCAAACGGAATCTTCCGAACTTCGCTCTAAGAATTCTTCGCAGCTCCTGCGCAGAAGACGCAGCAGCTATGTCTTGACCCAATGCAGTTTCAATGGAAGAAGAATATCTCCCTTTCATGCAGGCCATGAACAACCAAAATTTGATTTCTTCAAGCTCTTTTTTGTCACGATTTCCCTCCTTCATATACTTAGCCATCGTGACAAGAAAATAGGGCGAGGGAAGAAGGGTGGGCTTTTCAAAACCCAGGTCCTTAATAAAATCAAGTGCGAGATCAAGATGCTTGGCCGCATCCTCCCAGCTTTCCTTGAGCTTGCTAGACGGCAATCTGTGCAGGGTCTTGAACGTCGCCTGATTTGTAGCAAACGCTGCCAAAGCCCGGACGGCAAGCTTGAAATCAATGATGCCGGCACTCTTCTTTTCTTCCAGGTATTCTTCAAAAACTTCCAGCGCTTCTTTCCATGTAACAGTGATTTGCGAAAGAGCCAGATCCCAAGATTTAAGCGTTGTTCCGGCCGAATTAACTCGTACGAATATATTGGTGACAGTTTCATACTTCATGCCTTGTAGCAAAACGACATCGTATTCGTACTTCTCTATCCCCTTCAGCCTTTCTATTCTGCTGAAAAACTTCTCAAACCTCTCATCATCAGCGCCAATTCCCTTTTCTTTAAGAAGCGCAAGACTATTCTTCCTTATTGCATCAGTCACAAGCACCCAGTTCTGGTCTTTTTCTAGCACCTTAGATCTGACGATAAAAGTCATTTTGTCTAGATTTTCCAAAGGCGCGCCCGAGCTGGTTGCCGAACCTCCGCTTTCCTCGTCCCCTTCCTGGTTGACGTCTGAACTCTCGCTTTCGTCATCCTCAGGATGATTCATGTTGAACATGATCTCGATGGGTTTCTTGCTGTCCCTTACCTGGATGGGCTCCCCCTCGAGGACCGCACTTAGCGACATCAGCCTTTGCTGGCCATCAAGCAGCAGTCTTTGCCAGTCACCCCGGCCTTCTTGACGAATCGCTGCCTTCTTAGTAGGCATCTCTTTTTTATCAGGCTGCCACAGCAGGAATGATCCGGTTGGATAATCCCGGTAGAGAGAATCGAAAAGATCCCTGACCTGTGTGGCTTTCCAGACGTATCCTCGCTGTAAGGCGGGCAAAGCAATCTCTCCCCGCTTTATGTCATCTACAAGCCCTCTTACTTTATGTCTTTCTTTTTTCATAGCACCTCATTCTAGCATGGGCCGAATACCAAGCGATTAATGATCCTTTATTTCGTCATCTGCCTCTCCCTGCCCCGCTTAGCCCTGACCTTTTGCACCGGCGCCTCGGCCGCCGACGCGTTGATCGCCGTCAGCACCCGCTCGGGGGTCGCCGGCGCGTCCAGCCGCACCATACCGCCGTCGCCGCGCGCGCTCGCCACCGCGTCCGCCAGCGCCGCCCAGGCCGAGATCGCCAGCAGCAGCGGCGGTTCGCCCACCGCTTTCGAGCGGCCGATGGTGTCCTCGCGGTTCGCCTCGGGCCACAGCCGCACCGTGAACTTCGCCGGCACGTCGCCGGCGGCCGGGATCTTGTACACCGCCGGGCCGGTCGCCAGCATGCGGCCCTCGGCGTCCCAGCCCATCTCCTCGGTGGTCAGCCAGCCCAGGCCCTGGACGTAGCCGCCCTCGATCTGGCCGATGTCGACCGCCGGGTTGATCGAGTCGCCGACGTCGTGCAGGATGTCGACCTGCAGCAGGCGGTGCTCGCCGGTCAAAACGTCGACTGCGACCTCCGAGACCGCGGCGCCGTAGGCGTAGTACAGGTAGGGGCGGCCGATGCGGGTGAGCGGGTCCGAGCCGATCTTCGGCGTGCGGTAGAAGCCCGCCGCCGCCAGCGGCAGCCGCGCGAGGTAGGCGCGTTCGACCAGCTCGGCGAAGGACCACGAGCGCGACGGCGCCCGCACCCGGTTGTCGCGGAAGACGATGTCCTCGGCGCGGTCGCCGCTGAGCTCGGCGGCGAGGCCGGCGAGGCGCTCGCGGAGGCGCAGGGCGGCGTCCTCGGCCGCCTTGCCGTTGAGGTCGGTGCCCGAGGAGGCCGCGGTCGCCGAGGTGTTCGGGATCTTCGCGGTGCTGGTCGCCTCGCAGCTGACGCGGTCGACGCTGAGGCCGAGGGTCTTGGCGACGACCTGGGCGACCTTGATGAACAGCCCCTGCCCCATCTCGGTGCCGCCGTGGTTGCAGGCGACGGTGCCGTCGCGGTAGACGTTCAGCAGCGCGCCGCCTTGGTTGAGGAAGGTCACCATGAAGCAGATGCCGAACTTCACCGGCGTCAGCGCGATGCCCTTTTTCACGAGCTCGCTGCCGGCGTTGAAGGCGGCGACCGCCTCTTTCCTCTTGCGGTAGCGCGAGTCGCGCTCGAGGCGCTCGACCAGCTCGGGCAGGATGTTGTCGCGGACCTTCTGGCGGTAGTGGGCCCGCTGCTGCCGGCCCTGGTACAGGTTGCGGCGGCGGACGTCGAGGGGGTCGAGGCCGAGGCGCCGGGCGACGTCCTCGATCGCCCGCTCGACCAGCAGCGTCCCCTGCGGCCCGCCGAAGCCGCGGAAGGCGGTGTTCGAGGCCTTGTTGGTCTTGCAGGGGAAGCCGCGCACCCGCATGCAGGGCAGATGGTAGGCGTTGTCGACGTGGTAGACGGCGCGGTCGAGGATCGACAGCGACAGGTCCGCCGAGAAGCCGCAGTCGGCCGCGACCATGAAGTCGGCGGCGAGGATGCGGCCCTCGTCGTCGCAGCCGACCCGGTAGTCGAGCAAAAAGGGATGGCGCTTGCCGGTCAGGACGAAGTCGACGGCGCGCGGCAGCCGCAGCTTGACCGGCCGGCCGGTGCGCTGGGCCAGGATCGCCGCGATCGCCGCGGTCTGGCAGCCCTGGGTCTCCTTGCCGCCGAAGCCGCCGCCTATGCGCCGGACCCGGACCTCGATGGCGCTGATCGGCCGGCCGAGGACCGCGGCGAGGGTGTGCTGGATCTCGCTGGGGTTCTGGGTCGAGGAGTGGATGAGCATGCGGCCGTCCTCCTGCGGCTGCGCGACCGCGACCTGGCCCTCGAGGTAGAAGTGCTCCTGGGCGCCGCACAGCTGCCGGCCGCTGAGGACGTGCGGCGCGGCCCGCAGCGTCTCCTCGCTCCAGCCGTTCTCGATCACCGGCAGCAGCTCGTCCGCGACCACGTAGCTTTTCTTCGCCAGCGCCTCTTCGACGTCGAGCACCGGCTTGAGCTTGGTGACCTTCGCCTTGCCCAGCAGCGCCGCCCGGCGCGCCTGCGCCTGGGTGGCGGCCGCGACCGCGAACAGCGCCTGGCCGGCGTACTCGATGCGGTCGGCGGCGAAGACCTGCTCGTCGTGGAAGACCGGGCCGATGTTCGGGTCGCCCGGGACCGCCTTGGCGTCGATTACGGCGGCCACCCCCGGCGCGGCGGCGACCGCGGCGAGGTCGAGGCCGCGCAGGCGGCCGTGGGCGACCTCGCTCAGGCCGACCGCGGCGTGCAGGGTGCCATCGATTTCGGGCAGATCGTCGGCGTAGGGCGCCCGGCCCTGGACGTGCAGGCGCGCGGCGTCGTGCGCGAGGGCGGCGCGGCTTTTGAGGCTCATGCCGACAGCTGCTCCAGGCCGGCGTCCTGGCCGCTGGCGCGCAGGTAAAAGCGCCGCAGCAGGTTGCGGGCGACGGTCATGCGGTAGGCAGCGCTCGCGCGCATGTCGTCCAGCGGCTTGTAGTCTTTGCTGAGCGCGGCGGCGGCGGCGGCCACCGTCGCCAGGGTGAAGGGCTGCCCCGTCAGCGCCGCCTCGCAGCGCTTCGCCCGCAGCGGGACCGCCGCCATGCCGCCGTAGGCGACCCGGGCGGCCAGGATGCGGTTGCGGGCGCCGAGGCGCAGCTGCCAGGCGCCGCAGACCGCCGAGATGTCGTCCTCGAACCTCTTGCTGATCTTGCCGACGTCGAAGACCTCGCCCTTCGCCGGCCGCCGCAGCCTGACCTCGCGGATGAGCTCGCGCGGCCGCAGGACGGTCTTCTTGTAGCCCTGGTAGAAGTCCTCGAGCGCCACCTCCCGCTTCTTGCCGTCGCGCTGCAGGACCAGCGTGCAGCCCAGGGCCAGGAAGACCGGCGGGCCGTCCGCGACCGGGGAGGCGTTGGCGATGTTGCCGCCGACGGTCGCCTGGGCGCGGATCGGCGGCGAGCCGAAGCGGTGCAGCAGCTCGCTCATGCCGGGCAGTTCGGGCGCGATCAGCTCCTCGACCTCGGCCCAGGTCGCCGCGGCGCCGATGCTCCAGCGCGTCTTGGCCTTCTTGATCCCGCGCAGCTCGGGGATTTCGGCCAGCGGCAGCAGCTCGTGCTCGGCCAGCTGCTGGGTGAGCTCCAGCCCCAGGTCGGTGCTGCCGGCGACCGGCCGCGCCTTGGGCTTCTTGCGCCAGGCGGCCTCGAGCTCCGCCAGCCGGCGGGGGCGGTTCTCCCGCTGCAGCGCCGCGAGCCGTTTTTTGATCGCCGCGGCGTTGTTGGCGTACCAGTCCTCCGCGTCCGCCGGCCGCAGCCGCATGCCGGCGCGGATGATCGGGACGTAGCCGGTGCAGCGGCACAGGTTGCCGCTGATGCTGGTGATCACCGCCTCGCGCTCGGCGGCGGCGCCGTTCTTGAGATGGGAATACAGCGACATGACGAAGCCCGGCGTGCAGAAGCCGCATTGCGAGCCGTGCTCCTCGACCATCGCCTGCTGGACCGGATGCAGAGTGCCGTCCGGCTCGGCCAGGCCCTCGGCGGTGACCAGCAGCTTGCCGGCGAGCGACGCGAGCGGCGTGATGCAGGCGTTCAGCGAGCTGCAGGCCAGCCTGCCGCCCTCGAGGGAGTAAACGGCGGTGGTGCAGGCGCCGCAGTCGCCGGTGGCGCAGCCTTCCTTGGTGCCGACGAGGCCGCGGTCCACGGCGGCTCGGCGTCAATCGACCGCGGCGCGTCCTCCCGGTTGAGGTAGAAGGCGCGGTCCGGCGGACTGGCTGCGGCCATGGCAGTCTTCATTTTATGAGGATTCAGCTTCTCCTCGCCCGGCGCTCGACGCCCGGCTCGTAAAGGCGGTGCTCTTGGCATCCCGACAGTTGGGCGCGAAGCATCATTGGAAGACGTTGCGGCTGCCTTCAGGCCTAGTAAGGAAGCTTAGTCGTACCACCAATCGTTCCGCGCATGCCAGAGGCTAGCCATCGCATGCGACCTCGCTTGCCAAACATCCTTAGAACTTCCTTTTGCAACCTTTTCTCCATCCCAGCTCCTCACCCAATCGTACGGACCGTTGACACCTGCCGGGCCACTAGGAAAGACATCTATTTCGGACTTCCCGCTTTTTGCAGAAAAGCCGGGGCCATGCTTGAACACATTCGCCTTCCAGTGAAGCCTTAATTCTTTCGAAACATTTGCAATTTTCATATTTAATAATCTCCTCAGAGAATCACTTGTCCTATTGTATCACGGTTCTGCGCAACCAGCTAGCCGATGTCATTTGCGCGACACACCCGGCTTGTCGATGCCACGGCGCCTGAGCTCCGCCAGCGGCAGGGCTTCGCGATCCACCTTGCTCTTGATGTCCCAGCAGGCGGCCTCGAAATACCACTTGACGGCGTCGCGGGAGCGCTCGTGCTTGGCGCGGCTCTTTTGGGAAACATAGCCCTTGAGCTCGATGATCCGCTCCTCGCCGCTGGCGTATTTCACGATGAAATCCGGATAATAGCGCCGCTGCCTCCCTCGGTAGCTGTAAGCTATCGGCCCTTGGACCTCGTCGTAGCGCCGGATTGATTCGATGCTGCGGTCGAGCTCGACCGCGTAGCGGATGTAGTCGCGCTCGAAGCTCGAGTCGTACCAGATGCCGTAGACGCGGCCGGTCGCGTACCTGCTCCTCTTTCCCCGCGACGCCCTGTTCCCGCGGGCCTCGGCCTTCGCGGCCTGGTTGAGGACTGCGACAAGGAACAACAGCGCAAGAAACGCGATGAAAACGCCAGACATCCAGTGCCCTCAACCCTGTTCGTGCGCCCTGTGGAAGCCGGGCTGGTAATGGCCCGCCGCCTGCAGCTGCGCGAGCGGCAGGCACTGTTCTGCCGCCCGGCTTGTGAACGCCTCCCGCTCCTTGACCCCGCACCAGTGCACTCGGCGCCGCTGCGCCTCTTCCTTGGGCCGGTCCGCGGCCTTGAACTCGAAGTGCTCGACCCTGCCGTCGGCGTGGGTGACCGTGAAGGCGGGCCAGTACAGCCTCTCCTTGCCCTGGTGCAAGTATTCGATCGGGCCCTGGTCGTAGCGGCGCACGGCCGCGAAGTCGCCGGCGAGCTCAAAGGCGCAGCGCACGAAATCCCGTTCGCAGTCGTTGTCGCATCTGACTCCGTAAACCTTGCAAGGCGCGTAGTTCAGCGGCGGCGCGACCTCGTACGCCTCCGGCTCGAAATCAATCTCCGAGGCTTCGGCAGCGCCTTCGTCCGGATTCGGCTCCCTCTTCCGCAGCAGGTACGGGATCCAAACGACGGCGGCCAGCACCACGAACAGGAACGGCAGCAGCCAAACAGGCTTGATGGCGGCGAGGAATTCCGCGGGGCTCAAGGCTGCGTCGCCCGAGCCGTCCAGAGCCCGTTGAACCTGCCGACCCCGCCGCGGAAGCCGGCCTCGAAATCGCCGTCGCCGGCGTGGTAGACGCTTTCGAAGGAGACCACGCCGTCGTAGCCGTCGCGCCGCAGCGCCTCGGCCATCGGCGCGAACAGCTCCGCGAGCTGCCCGGTGCCCATCTGGCGGACCTCCAGGGTCGCGCGCGGCGTGTCCACCTGGACGTCCTTGATGTGGACGTGGCCCAGGTAGCCGTCCTTGACCTCCTCGTAGCCGTCCGGGTAGGCCAGCTCGTGGCACCAGCAGTTGTTCGCCGGGTCCCACAGGACCTGCAGCACGTCCTTGGCGTCAAGGTCGTCGATGAGCCGGCGGGCCGTCCAGCAGGAGTTGACCATGGTGCCGTTGCCGGTCTCGACCACCAGCTTCACCCCCTCCTGGCGCGCCAGCTCGACCGCCGGCGCGATCAGCGGCGGCAGCGAATCCCAGGCGCCCTTGGCGACGTTCCAGTGCTCGGCGCCGTTGCGCCCCCACAGGATCTGCTCTTTTTTCGAGGTCATGATCCGCACCAGCGGCGAGCCCAGCTCCTGCGCCATGGCTATGACCCGCCTGAGGGCCTCCATGTGGCGCTCGTGCTCGGCATCGCCGGGGCGGGTCTTGGCGGTCAGGCCGGCGAAGATGTGCCGGGACAGGCAGGAGACCGGCTTGCCGCGCTGGCGCAGCAGCTCCTTGATCTTGGCTATCTGGCCGGCGTCGTGGTCTCCGACCTCGGCGCCCCAGACGTACTGCAGCTCGGCGTGCTCCAAGCCGCACTCGTCCATGACCCTCAGGGCATGGTCCAGGTCCCGGCTGATGCCGTCGCAGATTACCCCTAGCTTCAACTAGTTGCTGCCGCCAAGACGCTCAAACAGGCTCATCAGGCGGCCAACGACGCCATCGCCCTCGCTTTCCTGGCCAATCTCCTCGAGATACTTCTCGGGGATCTTGAGGTTGGAGTCAAGCTGGTTGGCGAGCAGGAAGTCGACCTTGGCCGCCTGGTCGTCGCCGAGGTTGTAGTGGGCGAGGGCCCGGGTGTAGTAGCCCCAGGCGTAGTTCGGCCGCTCGTCGAGCACCTTGTTCAGCTGCGCGATGGTCCTTTTGTTGGCCTCGACGCTCGTTTCGTCCGCGGTGAGGTCGTCCTGCGCCCGGACCGGGGCGGCCAGGGCGGCAAGCAGCAGGCAGACGAAGGCCGCAAGGGCCGTCAGGTTGAGATTTTTGCTAGACATGGTCACTTTCCTCGCCGGAGCGGCAGCCGCAAAGGCGGGGCTCATCTCCTTGCCGCCTATTTTATAACAGATGCGGGCCTTGCGGGGCCTGGGCGGCTATTCGGCCTTCTCCGGGCCCCGGGGCTCCGGATCATAGCGCAGGGTTTCGCAGGTTTCAGTCCAGCCTTCGAGCCGTTTGCAAGGATTTTCAATGATTTCCGGCTCGTATCCTTGCTCGCCTATTCGGCTGCTGTCCACGATATACAGGCAGTACTGGCTACCTAGCTCCTCCGCCCTCTCGAGCTCATTGCGGCTCCAATAAAAGCGCCTGGAGCTGAAATAGGACTTAACCTCGATGAATTTGTCCAGCTCCGTCGAAGCATCGCTCTGGTAAGACTGAATGTCATAGCCTGCGCCGACATCTTCTTCCGAGATGATGCGGATGTTTTCCCAGCCGGGGTGCTTTTGCCTCGCTTCCTGCTCGTACTTCAGCACAAATTTTTCAGCCTCCTTTCCTCTTTCCGCTTTGTCTTCCAAGGATTTTTCCAGTTCTTTCAAGGTTATGCGATGCCTGAGGCCCTTGTCGACAAAAGGAAGCACCTTGCTTAAAAACAAATCAACGTAGCTGTCACTTACATAATACCGGTACAAATACTCTTCTTCTTTCAATATGATCTTGGAATCGAAGAAAAAGTTTCTAATCTGCGAGCATTCCAGCGGGATTCCTTTATTGTTTATATAAATCCTGCCCCCATCTCTGACAACGGCTTTCTGGTTGAAGAGTTTTCTTAGAATGCCTTCGTCATTCAGCATCTTGGTGAAATCTTCTAAGAAGCGATGCCCGTGAAATCCCTGAACAGAGGAATACCGGCCCTTGACCTCCTTGATGTACCCTAGGTCTAGAAGCAGGCTTAAACAGCCGAGCATCGCCTCATAGGCCCCATGTTCCCTGCTGGCAGCGTGCTCCCTGATATCATCCATAGCCGCCGCGCCTTGCTGCAGGCGTTCCAGCACTATCTTTATTATTAGAGTGCTGCCTATCTTTTCGTGTCTAAGAATGTTGCTCGGCATGATAAATCCTGATCAGTTCTGCAATGTCCGCGTTGAACTCCTCCTCTTCGTTTTTGTAGACCTTGAACAGGAGAATCTCCTCACTCTCAATAAGCATCTGCATCCGCTCTTCTTTGTATGCAAGAGCCTCATGTATAGCTAAATCGATGCTATCCTTGGAAACAAGATAATGATAGTTGACCTTGGCATCTTTGCCAAGGCCGTACCTATGAATCCTGTCCTTCGACTGAATGAAGGGAGTTGCGTTATAGTTTCTGTCAAGATAGATGGCGTTCCGACAGGCATGATGTAGAGATATAGACTCTCCCACCGCATAAGGGTTCGCTATTATTACTTTGTGCGGGGACTGCGCGTCGTGAAATCCTGTGATTATTTGTTCCCGCGTTTTCATGCCATCTTGGTCCCGCTCTGTTTCCACAGGCGTCGCGCCATACAGCACTTCATTGTGAATCCCCTGAGTCTTCAGATAATTGCTGAGGGAATCGATATTATGAATGAAATTGGACCAAACAATCACCTTGCCTTCTGGCCCCGGTAGCTTTAAGAAGCTGTTTAGCAGCTCCTTGCATGCTACAAACTTTGGCGGTATAGTGTCGCTGCTAGCATATTCCTTCACCATGTTAGCCAACAGCTGATCGTCATCTTCAGCTTCTGAAATAACGCTGCCTTCATAATACATGTGTTCTTGCAATGGCTTTAGCAGTAGATGAACATTTGTGGCGCTTTGCATCAATCGAACAAGTCTGGCCTTGACAAGCCTCTTGGCAACTGTATCTCCTTCGTATTTCCTGTCAATTTTAGGAAGCAGTCTGTTCTTCATATATTCGTTTACTGAGCTTATAAAGTCATTCGGGGGTAAATAATGGACAAGAACAACAGAATAAAAAAGCTTGAGGAAATCAAGAAAAATCAAGAT
>MEIE01000033.1 GCA_001750625.1 Candidatus Amphirhobacter heronislandensis | reverse complement strand
AAACCGCCGGTCTCCAGCGTCCAGGCGCACCACAGCGTCCGGTTGCGGTCGAAGCCCGAGCGGTTGCTCCAGTGCTGGCAGGGCACCGCCGTCACCTTCGCTCCGGCCACCTCGTCCTCCTGCCACCAGTCGCGCTCGACGCAGTTCGCCACCCCGGCCTTCTCAAACCATTTTTTCAGCCCCAGCGGGACGTAGTAGCGCGCCGCCGGCGAATGCTCCTTCAGCTCCTGGATGCTGCGGTAGTCGAGGTGGTCGTAGTGGTTGTGCGAGACCAGCACCACGTCGATTGGCGGCAGCTCGGCCAGCGCCAGGCCCGGCGGCGTCGTGCGCTTGGGCCCGGCGAAGGGCAGCGGCGAGGCGCGCTCGGTGAAGTGCGGGTCGGTGAGGATGTTGAGGCCGCCGGCCTGGACCAGCAGCGTGCAGTGGCCGATCCAGGTCGCGCTCGGCCGCGTCCGGTTCGCCGCCAGCGCCGCCGGATCCTTGGCCGCGAGCTCGAAGCCGAGCTCCGGCGGGAAGCCCTCGGCGAAGGCCTTGCGCACGTCGAAGATGGAGCGGTCCACCGGAGGGATGTAGTTGTTCGCGAAGCGGCCGTTCGGCAGCAGCCGGGCGCCCTGGCCGTTCGTCGCCGCCGCGTCCTGCGCCCGCGCCGTTTGCCGCGGCAGCAGCTTGGCGAAGGTCCCCAGCAGCCACAGCGCCGCGCCCGCCGCCAGCGCCTTGAGCAGGCCGCGCCGCGCGTTCATCGTTGCTCCTCCATTCTCTTCGGTCGGGTGCGGGTGCTGCAGGAGGGACTCGAACCCCCGGCCTGCTGTTTACGAAACAGCTGCTCTACCGGCTGAGCTACTGCAGCAAGGGGGCTGATTTTAATTCGCGGCCGCGGCGGCGGCGGCCCGGGCGGTGGCTCAGCGCGGCAGCGCGGTCGCGCCCATCAGGTCGAGGTCGATGGCGCGCGCGCACATCCGCCCCTCGCGGATCGCCCACACCACCAAAGACTGGCCCCGGCGCATGTCGCCGGCGGCGTAGACCCCGTCGGCCGAGGTCCGGAAGTCGTCGGTCGTCGCCTGGACGTTGCCGCGGCCGTCGAGCGCCAGGCCGAGCTCGGCCACCGGCCCGTCGTGCCGCGGGTGCACGTAGCCCATCGCCAGCAGCACCAGGTCCGCCTCGAAGCGGATCTCGTCGCCGGTCTTTTCCATCCGCATGCGGCCGTCGTCGCCCTTGCGCCACTCGACCCGCTGGGCGTACAGCGCCTTGAGCCTGCCATCATCGTCGCCCTCGAGCCGCGTCGTCGCGATGCTCCAGTCGCGGTCGCAGCCCTCCTCGTGCGAGGACGAGGTCCGCAGCTTCAGCGGCCAGTCGGGCCAGGTCATCATCTTGTCCTCGGCGTCCGGCGGCTTCGGCAGCAGCTCGAACTGCGTGATCGACTTCGCGCCGTGCCGGTTCGAGGTGCCGATGCAGTCCGAGCCGGTGTCGCCGCCGCCGATCACGATCACGTGCTTGCCCGCCGCCGTCAGCTCGGGGACGTCGCTGTCGCCGGCCACCCGGCGGTTCTGCAGCGGCAGGAACTCCATCGCGAAATAGGTCCCCTGCAGCCCGCGGCCCTCGACCTCGAGGTCGCGCGGATGCTCGCAGCCGCCGCACAGCGCCACCGCGTCGTGCCGCTGGCGCAGCTCGGCCACCGGCAGCTCCTCGCCGACGTGGCTGTTCGGCCGGAACTCGACGCCCTCGGCCTCCATCTGCTCCAGCCGCCGGTCGATCCAGCGCTTCTCCATCTTGAAATCCGGGATGCCGTAGCGCAGCAGCCCGCCGATGCGGTCGTTCTTTTCGTAGACCGTCACCTTGTGGCCCGCCCGCGCCAGCTGCTGCGCGCAGGCCAGGCCCGCCGGGCCCGAGCCCACCACCGCCACGCTCTTGCCGGACGGCCGCGCCGCCGGCTGCGGCCGCGCCCAGCCCTCCTTGAAGGCCCGCTCGATCACCGCCAGCTCGATCGACTTGATCGTCACCGGCTCGTCGTTGAAGTTCAGGGTGCAGGACGCCTCGCAGGGCGCCGGGCAGATCCGGCCGGTGAACTCGGGGAAGTTGTTGGTCGCGGCCAGCGCCCGGTAGGCCTCGTGCCAGTCGTCGCGGTAGACCAGGTCGTTCCAGTCGGGGATGACGTTGCTGACCGGGCAGCCCTCCTGGCAGTAGGGGATGCCGCAGTCCATGCAGCGGGCGCCCTGCTCCCGCAGCGCGGCGTCCGCCGGCGCCAGCACGAACTCCCGGTAGCCGCGCAGGCGCTTGCCCGGCTCCTCTTGCGCCGCCGCGGCGCGCTCGATTTCCAAAAAGCCGGTGGCCTTGCCCATCGCCCTAAGCCGCCTTGCGTCCGTCGGCCGCCAGCTCGCGCAGCGCGCGGCGGTACTCGTGCGGCATCACCTTGACGATCTTGCCCAACGTCCCCTCCCAGTCGTCGAGCAGGGCGCGGGCCTTCGGGCTTTCGGTCCGCGTCGCGTGGCCCTCGAGCAGCGCCCGGATCAGGTCGTGGTCGCAGGTCCCGCGGTGGGATTCGGCGGTGACCTCGGCGGTCGGCCGCTCCAGCGCCACCATCGCCTGGTTGCACAGCGCGGCGAAGCTTTCGTCCTCGTCCAGCACGTAGGCGACGCCGCCGGACATGCCGGCCGCGAAGTTGCGGCCCACCGGGCCGAGCACCAGCACCGTGCCGCCGGTCATGTACTCGCAGCAGTGGTCGCCGGCGCCCTCGACCACCGCGTCGGCGCCCGAGTTGCGCACCGCGAAGCGCTCGCCGGCCACGCCGCGGAAGTAAGCCCTGCCGGCGATCGCGCCGTAGAGGTTGACGTTGCCGGTGATGATGTTGCCGCCGTCCGGCCGCTTGGGGTTGCCTGGCCGGATCGCGATGATCCCGCCCGACAGGCCCTTGCCGCAGTAGTCGTTCGCGTCGCCGGTGAGCGCCAGGGTGATGCCCTTGGCCAAGAAGCAGCCGAAGCTCTGGCCGATCGAGCCGGTCGCCTCGATAGTCAGGGTGTCGTCGGGCAGGCCCTCGTGGCCGCGCCGCTTCGCCAGCTCGCCCGACAGGATCGCCCCCATCGTCCGGTTGGCGTTGCTGACCTCGGTCGTTATCGTCACCTTCTCGCCTTTGTCGAACGCGGCCAAGGCCTGCGGCAGCAGCTTGCGGTCCAGCGCCTTGTCGAGGCCGTGGTCCTGTTCCTCGCAGTGGTGGCGCGCGAAGGACGCCGGGACCTCGGGCTTGGCGAGCACCGGGGCCAGGTCGAGCTTCGCCGCCTTGCCCTGGGCGTCGTCGCGCTGGACCAAGAGGTCGGCGCGGCCGATCAGGTCGTCGAACTTGCGGATGCCCAGCTGCGCCATGATCTCCCGGACCTCCTCGGCGACGTAGAAGAAGTAGTTGACCACGTGCTCGGGCTTGCCGGCGAAGCGGCGCCGCAGCCGCGGGTCCTGGGTCGCGATGCCGACCGGGCAGGTGTTCAGATGGCATTTGCGCATCATCACGCAGCCCTCGGCGACCAGCGGCGCGGTCGCGAAGCCGAAGCCGTCCGCGCCCAGCAGCGCGCCGATCACCACGTCGCGGCCGGTCTTGATCTGGCCGTCGACCTGCAGCTCGACCCGGCCGCGCAGGTTGTTGAGCAGCAGGGTCTGATGGGTCTCGGACAGGCCCAGCTCCCACGGCGTCCCGGCGTGCTTGATCGACGACAGCGGGCTCGCGCCGGTGCCGCCGTCGTGGCCGGCGATGGTGATGTGGTCCGACTTCGCCTTGGCGACGCCGGCCGCCACCGTGCCGACGCCGAAGCGCGACACCAGCTTGACGCTCACCGCGCCGGCGGGGTTGACGTTCTTGAGGTCGTGGATCAGCTGCGCGATGTCCTCGATCGAGTAGATGTCGTGGTGCGGCGGCGGCGAGATCAGCCCGACCCCCGGCACCGAGTGCCGCACCCGCGCGATGTTCTCGTCGACCTTGTGGCCCGGCAGCTGGCCGCCCTCGCCGGGCTTGGCGCCCTGCGCGATCTTGATCTGCATCATGTCGGAGTTCGCGAGGTACTCCGCCGTGACCCCGAAGCGCCCCGAGGCGACCTGCTTGATCGCCGAGCGCATCGAGTCGCCGTTCGGCAGCGGCTTGAAGCGTTTCGCCTCCTCGCCGCCCTCGCCGGTGTTCGACTTGCCGCCGATGCGGTTCATCGCGATCGCCAGCGTCGTGTGCGCCTCGGCCGAGATCGAGCCGAAGGACATCGCGCCGGTCGCGAAGCGCCGGACGATCTCCTTGGCCTCCTCGACCTCCGCAAGCGGCACCGGCTCCTGCTTGCGGAAGTCCAGCAGCCCGCGCAGCGTCAGCAGCCGCCGGCCCTGCGCGTTGATGAGGTCGGCGTACTCCTTGTAGGTCGAATAGCTCTCGCCGCGGACCGCGTGCTGCAGCTTCGCGACCGAGCGCGGCGTCCACAGGTGCTCCTCGGCGTCCTCGCGGTAAGCGTACTCGCCGCCGTGCCCGAGCCGGTCGGCGGCCCGCTCGCCGTAGGCCGCCGCGTGCAGCCGCAGCGCGTCGGCCGCGATCTCCGCGAGGCCGATGCCCTCGATCTGCGAGACCGCCCGCGCGAAGTACTCGTCGATGAGCGCCGAGCCCAGGCCGACCGCCTCGAACAGCTGCGCGCCGCAGAAGGACTGGATGGTCGAGACGCCCATCTTCGACATCACCTTGAGCAGGCCCTTGCGCACCGCGGCGCGGTAGTTCGCGACCCGCGCGGCCTGGCCGCCGTCGGCGCCGTCCTCGAGCCGCAGCGCCCCCAAGGTCCAGTAGGCCAGGTAGGGGCAGACCGCCTCGGCGCCAAAGCCGATCAGCACCGCGAAGTCGTGGACCTCGCAGGCGGTCGCGGTGTCCACCACCAGGCCCACCCGGGTCCGCAGGCCGGCGTCGATCAGGCGGTGGTGCACCGCCGACAGCGCCAGCAGCGCCGGCACCGCCACCCGCTCGGGCCCCGCCGCCCGGTCCGACAGCACCAGCACCATGCTGTCGCGCTGCGCCAGCCGCTCGGCCTCGTCCCGCAGCGCCTCGATCGCGGCGCCCATGCCCGCGGCCCCATCGGCGGCCGGATAGGTCAGGTCCAGCGTCGCGGCGCCGATGCGGCCGGCGGAGCTTTGCTCGACGCGCAGGATCCGCGCGAGCTCCTGCTCGTCGAGCACCGGCGTCTCGAGCCGCAGCAGCGGCTGGGCCGGCTCGGCGTTCGGCTCCAGCAGGTTCGGCCGGTAGCCCAGGTAGGTGTTGGTGCCCATCACCAGCTCCTCGCGGATCGGGTCGATCGCCGGGTTGGTGACCTGGGCGAACTCCTGCCGGAAGTAGTCGGTGAGCTTGCGGACCTTGGCCGACAGCACCGCCTGCGGCGCGTCGTCGCCCATCGAGCCCACCGGCTCCTGGCCGCTGGCGGCCATCGGCGCGAGGATGAACTTGAGGTCCTCCTTGGTGTAGCGGTGCGCCAGCTGCAGGCGCAGCAGCTGTTCGGAATCCGGCGCCGCCGGCAGCTCGGCCTCGGGCACCGCGGGCAGCTTGGCCAGCGGCAGCTGGTACTTGGCGACCCAGGAGGAGAAGTCCCGCGCGGCCGCGAGCTGCTCTTTGAGCTCGGCGTCGCTGACGATGCGCTTGGCCTCGAGGTCGACCAGCAGCATCTTGCCCGGCTCCAGCCGCCACTTGTGGGTGATGTCCTTTTCGGGGACGTGCAGCACCCCGACCTCCGAGGCCATCACCACCCGGTTGTCGGCGGTCTCGATGTAGCGCGCCGGCCGCAGGCCGTTGCGGTCCAGCAGCGCGCCGATCTGGCGGCCGTCGGTGAAGGTGATCAGCGCCGGGCCGTCCCAGGGCTCCATCATGGTGGCATGGTGCTCGTAAAAAGCGCGCCGCGCCGCCGGCATCGCGTCGTGGTTCTGCCAGGCCTCGGGGATCATCATCGCCGCCGCCTGCGCCGGCGTGTAGCCGCTGACCAGCAGCAGCTCCAGGCAGTTGTCGAAGGTCCCCGAGTCCGACGAGGATTCGGACACCAGCGGGAAGATGCTGGACAGCTCCTCGCCGAAGGCTTCGCTGGCCACGCTGCGCTGGCGCGCGAGCATGTTGTTGATGTTGCCGCGGACGGTGTTGATCTCGCCGTTGTGGGCGATGGTCCGGAACGGGTGCGCCAGCTGCCAGGACGGGAAGGTGTTGGTCGAAAAGCGCTGGTGGACGATCGCCAGCGCCGACTTGGCGTCGCGGTCGCCGAGGTCCGGATAGTAGGGCACCAGCTGGTTGGCCAGGAACATGCCCTTGTAGACGATGGTCCGGCCCGACATCGAGCAGACGTAAAAGCCCGCCGGGTCGTCCGCGCAGGCCTCGGTCCGCCGCGCCTCCTGCGAGCACCAGCGCCGCAGCAGGTACAGCCTGAGCTCGAAGGCGTCGGGGGACAGGTCCGCCGGCCGCCGCACGAACAGCTGCTCGACCACCGGCTCGAAGGAGCGCACGTAGTCGTTGAGCAGCTCGCTGCGGACCGGCACCTCGCGCCAGCCGATGGCCTCCAGCCCGAGCTCGGCGCCCTTGGCCTCGAGCATCTTCTTGACCGCGTCGCGCGCCTTGGCTTGCTGCGGCAGGAAGCACATGCCGACGCCGTACTCGCCCGCCGGCGGCAGCCGGTCGCCCATGGCCTTCGCGAACAGGTCGTGCGGCAGCTGCAGCAGCATGCCGGCGCCGTCGCCGGTGGTCGGGTCGGCGCCCGAGGCGCCGCGGTGCTCGAGGTTGCTGAGGATCTCGGCGGCGTCGATGATGACGTCGTGGCGGACCCGGTTGCCGACGTCGCAGATGAAGCCGACGCCGCAGGCGTCGTGCTCGAACTCAGGACGGTACAGGCCGGTCCGTCCGGGCTGGCTGCGCTGCGTCTGCTTGGTCATTGGAATCGAATCGCTTATTTTAACCATCGCTTCTCAAAGCCCCAGCCGCCGCCGCATCACCTGCACCGCCCGCGCGCTGCTGTCGATCAGCACGTAGCGGCGCCCGTGCTTCGCCGCCGCCTCCCCCGCCGTGCCGCTGCCGGCGAAAAAGTCCAGCACCGTACTGTCCGGCTCGCTGTGGACCTTGACGATGCGCTCGAGCACCGCCAGCGGCTTTTGGGTCGGGTAGCCGGTCTTCTCGCGGCCGGCGGTCGGGACGATGGTGTTCCACCACACGTCGGTCGGCGTCTTGCCGCGGCGCGCCTTCGCTTCGCCGGCGAGCTTCGGCGCGAGGTACGGCAGCCGGTCCGAGCGCTCGAGGTGGCAGATGTAGTCCTTCGGGTCCTTCGCGAACCAGTAGATCGTGTCGTGCTTGCGCGGCCACGCCCGCTTCGGCCGCGCGCCGAAGTCGTAGGCCCAGATGATCTCGTTGAGCAGGTGCTCGCGGCCGCCGAAGACCTTCTCGAGCAGCAGCCGGCACGCGGCGGCCTCGCGCCAGTCGATGTGGAAGAACAGGCTGCCGCGCGGGCTCAGCAGCCGGCGCGCCCACTGCAGCCGCGGCCGCAGGAAACCCAGGTAGTCCGCGAAGCTGTCGGCGTAGGAGGCCCGGCCCCTCACCTCGCGGCGCGCGTAGCGGCCGCCGAAGCCGGCGTAGCTGCCCTTGGCGCCGCGCGGCGCCGGCACCGCCGCGGTGGTCAGCCGCACCTGCTCGCGGCCGGTGTTGAAGGGCGGGTCGATGTAGATCAGGTCGAAGGACTCCCGCGGCAGCTGCCGCAGGATCGGCAGGTTGTCGCCGTGGTACAGGACGTTGCCGGCCGCGTCCCGCCACCAGCCCTTGGCCGCCCGCCGCCCCGGCGGCGGGGCTTCGCTCACGGCGCGACGCTGGCCAGCTCCACCCAGGCGCCGTCCTGCGCGGCCGATTCCACCGAGGCGCCGATGTAGCGCGCCACCGCGACGCCGTCGCGGGCGTTCGGCGCGAGCTTGGCGGTTGCCGGCGGCTCGCGGCCCTCGCGGCGCGCCCGGATCAGCTCCCAGCCGTCGACGTACAGCTGCGCGAAGGCCTCGTAGTAGCCCTCGGTGTGGCCGGGCGCGATGTTCGAGCGCGGCGTCGCCGCCGGCCCCAGGTAGGGCATGCCGCGCTGCAGCACCTGCTTGGGCTCGCCGTAGGGGCAGTAGAGCATCTCGTTCGGCTCCTCCTGGCCCCAGTGCAGGCTGCCCTTGTCGCCGTAGACGTGGAAGTTCAGGTCGCACTTCTTGCCCACGCTGACCTGCGCGCAGGTCATGCTGCCGAGCGCCTCGCCCTCGTGGCGCAGCAGCGTCTCGCAGTGGTCGTCCAGCACCCGGCTCGGGCTGTGCGAGCGCGTCGCGCAGGACAGGGACACGGCGTCCGCGCCGGTGACGAAGCGCAGCATGTGGTAGGCGTGGCTGCCGATGTCGGCGATGCAGCCGGCCGGGCCGCAGCGCTCGGGCCGGCCCTTCCAGGTCTTGGGCCCCGGCGGCGGCAGCGGCCGCAGCGCGCCGTCCTGCAGGTACTCGATGCGGGTCTGGCGCAGCTCGCCGAGCAGGCCCTCGGCGACCATCTGCCGCGCCTGCCGCACCAGCGGGTAGCCGCTGTAGTTGTGGGTGAGCACGAAGACCACGCCGGCCTTGGCGACCGCCTGCTCGACCTCGATGGTCCGCGCCAGGCTCTCGGCCAGCGGCTTGTCGCACAGCACGTCGACGCCCGCCTCGGCCGCCGCGATCGCCGGGCCGGCGTGCAGGTCGTTCGGGGTCACGATCGCGACCGCCTCGATGCCGTCCTCGCGCTGCGCCTCCTTTGCGAACATCTGCTCGTAGTCGTCGTAGCAGCGCTGCGGGTCGAGGCCGAAGGCTTCCCCCGAGGCCCGGCACACCGCCGGGTCCGAGCTGAAGGCCCCCGCCGCGAGGTCGTACAGCCCGTGCATCGCCGCCGCGATGCGGTGCGCCGCGCCGATGTGGCCGGTGATGCCGCCGCCCACCATGCCCAGCCGCAGCCGCCGCAGTTTCTGTTCTTGTTTGCTGTCAGCCATCATTCGCCTCCTTCACCTGTTCCCAGGCGCCGCTTTCGCACGAGCGCAGCGCCGCCGCGCCCACCTCGGCCACCGCGCTCGCGCGCCGCAGCTCCGAATCCTGCCAGTCCCCCGCGAGCACCTTGCGCAAAAACTGCGCGGCCTCGATCGCCTTGGTGTCCTCGTAGCCGATCGCGTTGCCGTCGCCGGGGATGAAGCGGCCGTGGTGTTTGCGGCCGCGCAAAAACAGCTGCAGGGCGTTCAGGTCCTCCAGCGTCCACTTCGCCGAGCCCTTGGTGCCGTACAGCTCGAAGCCCATGTCCGACTTCGGCCCGCAGGCGCCGCGCCAGCCCTCGAGCACGCCGCGCGCGCCGTTCGCAAAGCGCACCAGCACCCCGATGAAGTCCTCGTTCTCGACCGGCGCGGTCGGATCGTCTGGCGCGCCGCGGCCGTAGTGCGACACCTGCCCCGGCCGTGGCCGCGGCCGCTCCTTGATGAAGGTCGCCTGCTGCGCGCAGACCGCCTCGATCGGCCCGGCGAGCTCCAGCGCCATGTCCGCGACGTGCGACAGCAGGTCGCCGACCGCGCCGGCGCCGGCCTTGGCTTTTTCGAAGCGCCAGCTGAACAGGCCCAGGCGGTCGAAGGCGTACATCGAGTAGAAGCGGCCGCGGAACATCTCGACCTCGCCGAGCTCGCCGGCCGCGAGCAGCTCGGCGACGTGCCTGACCATCGGCGCCCAGCGGTAGTTGAAGCCCGCCATGCCCACGACCTTGGCTTCAGCCGCCGCCTTGGCCACCCGCGCCGCCTCGGCCGCGTCGCGGCCCACCGGCTTCTCGCACCAGATGTGCTTGCCGGCCGCCGCCGCCGCGACGCAGACCTCCTCGTGCAGGAAGTTCGGCGCCGTCACCGAGACCACGTCGACCGCGTCGTCTTCAAGCAGCCGGCGGTAGTCGGTCTCGGCGCGGCCGAAGCCGTGCTTGGCCGCCGCCGCTTCGGCCAGCTCGGCGCTGCTGTCGGCGCAGGCGACCAGCTCGACCTCGGCGCCGAGGTCAGCATAGCGGTGGCAGGCGGCGCGGTAGCTGCGGGCGTGGACGTCGCCCATCCAGCCCATGCCGACCACGCCGACGCCGAGGCGCCGCTTCGCCGCCACCGCGCCCGGATCCCTAGGCGGCGGGCGGCAGGCCGTGGAAGACCACGGTCTTTTCTTCGGTCATCTCCAGGCAGGCCGAGCGCATGCCCTCCTTGCCGATGCCGCTGCCCTTGAGGCCGCCGTAGGGCATGAAGTCCGCCCGCCACTGCGTCGACCAGTTGATGTGGACGTTGCCCGCCTCGCAGTCGCGGGCGAAGCGCATCGCGCTGGCGTAGTCCTTGGTGTAGACCGAGGCGCTCAGGCCGTAGTCCGAGTCGTTCGCGAGCGCGAGCGCCTCGTCGATGTCGGCCGCCGGCGTCGCCGCGACCACCGGGCCGAACAGCTCGCCGCACATCACCTTCATGTCGGGCTTGGCGTCGGCGACGAGGGTCGGGGCGTAGACCCCGCCGTCGCGGCTGCCGCCGGTGACCACCTTCGCGCCGGCCGCGGTCGCCTCGCCGACCCAGGCCTCGACCCGCTCGGCCTCCTTTTCCTCGATCATCGCCGCCATGCCGACGCCCTCCTCGCGCGGCGAGCCCACCTTGATCTTCTCGACCTCGGCCTTGGCCGCGTCGAGGAAGTCGCCGTAGATTTCGCGGGCGACGATCGCGCGCTGCAGCGAGATGCAGACCTGGCCGGCGTTGGCGTAGCCGCCGTAGGCCACCAGCTTGGCGACCTCCTCGATGTCGGCGTCCGGCAGCACCACCATCGGGCTGTTCGAGCCCAGCTCCAGCGACAGGCGCTTGAGGCCGGCCGCCTGCGCGATGCGCAGGCCGACGTCCATGCTGCCGGTGAAGCTGATCTTGCGCGGCCGCGGGTCGGCGGCGAGCGCCTGGCCCACCGCGCCGCCGGGGCCAGTGATGACCTGCAGCATCGCCGCCGTAGCCCGCCTCGTGGAACAGCTCGGTCAGCATGATGCCCGACACCGGCGTCACCGAGGCCGGCTTGAGGATGACCGCGTTGCCGGTCGTCAGGCCCGGCGCGACCTTGTGCAGCGCCAGCATCAGCGGGAAGTTAAACGGCGTGATCGCGACCACCACCCCCGAGGGGATGCGGACGGTCATGCCCATCTTGCCGGCGCCGTTGGGCGCCGCCTCGAGCGGCAGCTGGTCGCCGCGCAGGTGGGCGCCCTCGAAGGCGCTGAGGCGGATGATGTCGACCGAGCGCGAGGCCTCGGCGCGGGCCTC
>MEIE01000032.1 GCA_001750625.1 Candidatus Amphirhobacter heronislandensis | reverse complement strand
GAGGAGCTCGGCGCGGACCCGGATTTCGATGTGGTCCGGGACCTGCCGGTGCTCACCTGGCAGGCTGGGCTGAAGCAGGCCGGACCCGTCGGCCGCTTCTTAAGACGCCTGCTGATCAGGCGGTTCCTGGCCAAGCGGGGGCTGCGGCTGGCCGCTACCGACGCCGAGCTCGCCGCACTCAGCGAATCCAAAGCTGAGACCGAGACTCTTGAAAAGCTGCTAACCCCCTTCATTGACAGCGGAATCTGGCCTGGCTGGCACCAGGCCAATGTCGGCGAGCTGCGCGGGCTCCTGCAACGCTGCGAGGCGCTGGCCGCCGATGCGGCAGCCGGCGACGTCGCCGCGGCGTTCAGCGGCCTCGCCCCTGATCCGGCGCGGCTGGCCGAGCTCGAACAGGCGCTTGCATCCTGCGAGACGGACGAACGCGCCTGGCGGGATCTCGGCGCCGCCATCCCGGCGGACCGCGCCGAGCTCGCCGCACTGCTGCCGGCCTTGGGGCGCATCGGCCGCCTCGAGTACTGCCTGGACTGGAACCGCCTGCGGGCCGCGAGCTGCGGGGACTATCCCCTAGCGCCGGTCGCCGACGCCGTCGCCGCCGGCCAGCTGCGGCGCGAGGGCTTCAAAGAAGCGCTCAGCCGCGCCTTCCACCGCTGGCTGGCGCCGCTTTTGATCGACGCGAGCCCGGCGCTGCGGCGCTTCCGGGTCCGCGACCACGAGCGCCTGCGGGCGCAGTTCGCCGACCGCGACCGCATGCTCGCGGACGCGACGGGGCAGCAGGTCGCGGCGCTCGCCGCCGCCCGGGTGCCGCCGCGCGAGGGCCGGCTGTCCGAGGGCCTCAAGCTGCTGAACCGCGAGCTCAACAAGAAGCAGCGCCACGTCCCGATCCGGAAGCTGATGGAGGCGCTCGGCGCCGAGGTCCTCGACCTGACGCCCTGCATGATGATGTCGCCGATCTCGATCGCGCAGTTCCTGCCGCGGGACTTCAACCACTTCGACCTGGTGGTCTTCGACGAGGCCTCGCAGATCACGGTGTGGGACGCGGTCGGCACCATCGCCCGCGGCCGCAACGTCATCGTGGTCGGCGATCCCAAGCAGATGCCGCCGACCAATTTCTTCAGCCGCAGCGCCACCGACGCCGAGGACGACGAGCAGGACTACGAGAGCATCCTCGACCGCGCCCTCGACGCCGGGCTCAAGAAGCACCGCCTCACCGGCCACTACCGCAGCCGGCACGAGTCGCTGATCGCCTTTTCCAACAGCAAGTACTACGAGAACTCGCTCGCGACCTACCCGGCGGCGGTCACCAAGGAGAGCGCCGTCGAGTTCCACCGGGTCGACGGCCTGTACAGCAAGGGCAAGGAGGCCAACAACCCCAAGGAAGCGCAGCACGTCGCCGCCGAGGTCCTGCGCCGCCTGACCGACCCGGCGCTGTCCAAGCTCAGCATCGGCGTGGTCGCGCTCAACCAGTCGCAGCAGCGCACCATCGAGAACCAGCTCGACGACCTGCGCCGCGCCCGCCCCGAGATCGAGCCCTTCTTCAGCGACGAGGACGGCCGCCTGCCGCTGTTCGTCAAGAACCTCGAGACCGTCCAGGGCGACGAGCGCGACGTGATCATCCTCAGCCTGGGCTACGGCCCCACCGAGCCGGGCGCCGCCTCGATGAGCATGAACTTCGGCCCGCTCAACCGCGCCGGCGGCGAGCGCCGCCTGAACGTCGCGATCACCCGCGCCAGGCACGAGGTGCTGGTGTTCGCGAGCATGGACTACCGGCTGATCGACCTGTCGCGGACGCAGGCGCGGGCGGTCGCCGACCTGCGCGACTACCTCGAGTACGCCGAGCGCGGCGTCAGCGTCCTCGCCGGCCAGACCGAGGCGCGCTACGGCGTCGACAGCTTCGACAGCGACTTCGAGCGCGACGTCGCCTTCTGGCTGCGGGACCGCGGCTGGCAGGTCCAGTCCCAGGTCGGCGTCAGCCGCTTCCGGGTGGACCTGGGCGTCGTCGACCCCGACCGCCCCGGCGTCTACCTCGCCGGCGTCGAGTGCGACGGCGCCACCTACCACGGCTCGCCGGCGGCCCGCGACCGCGACCGCATCCGCCAGCAGGTGCTCGAGGGCCTCGGCTGGCGCTTCGTCCGCATCTGGTCGACCGACTACTTCCGCGACCCCGAGCGCACCATGCAGGAGGTCGACGCCCGCCTGCGGGAGCTGCGCGCCGCCGGGCCGCCGGCCGAAGCGTAGAAAACCTGCTAGAATAAGCCTGCTGAATTTCCACGGGAGAAGGAAACATGAATAGCAATCAACGCCGGGCCGCCGCGGCCCTCGTCGCCGGCCTGCTGGCCGCGACCGGGGTCCAGGCCGACACCATCCGCTTCTGGACCACCGAGGAGCAGCCGGCGCGGCTGCAGCGGCAGCAGGACATGGCCGCCGAGTTCCGCGCCGCGACCGGCCACGACGTCGAGGTCATCCCGGTCTCCGAGAAGGACCTCGGCCAGCGCACGACCGCGGCCTACGCCGCCAACGACCTGCCGGACGTCATCTACCACACGCTGCAGTACGTCCTGCCGTGGGCGGAAGCCGGCATCCTCGACGTCGACACGAACAACGACATCGTCTCCGACCTCGGCCGCCAGACCTTCGCGCAGGGCGCGCTGGACATGGCCGAGTTCGACGGCCTGACCCCGGCGGTGCCGGTCGACGGCTGGACCCAGATGGTGGTCTACCGCAAGGACTGGTTCGACAGCTACGGCCTCGCGCCGCCCGATTCCTACGCCAACATCCGCGCCGCGATCGACGCGCTGCACAGCCCGCCGCAGCGCTACGGCTTCGTCGCCGCGACCAAGGTGGACGAGAACTTCATGAGCCAGGTCCTCGAGCACGTTTTCCTGGCCAACGGCCTGTCGCCGGTCGACGGCAACGGCTTCCGCGCGCTGGACTACGACCGCACCGCCGAGGTCCTTGAGTTCTACAAGGCCCTCGCCGACGCCTCGCCGCCCGGGGAGCTGTACTGGAAGCAGTCGCGCGAACTGTACTTCGCCGGCCGCGCGGCCATGATCATCTGGTCGCCGTTCATCCTCGACGAGCTCGCCGGCCTGCGCGACTCGGCGCCGCCGACCATCAACGACGACCCGACCTCCCGCGACCTGGCGGGACGCACCAGCGTGGTGACCACCTTCGGCGGCCCCTCGAACGAGGGCGGAGCGGCCTGGGCGGACATCCGCTTCTTCGGCGTGACCAGCTCGGCGAACACCGACGTCGCGGCCGACTTCGTCCGCTACGCGATGGACGAGGGCTACGTCCGGACCCTGGCGATCGCGCCCGAGGGCAAGTTCCCGGTCCGCCGCGGCGACGGCTCCGACCCGACCCGCTTCGTCAAGGCCTGGTCCCAGCTGCCGGTCGGCGTCGACCGCAAGGCGCCGCTGGGCGACATCTACCCGCAGGAGACCATCGACACCATCGTCGCCGGCCTCGAGACCGCCAACCGCTGGGGCGTCAAGGAAGGGCAGCTGTCGCTGGCTTCGAAGATCATCAACAGCCAGGTGCTCAACCGGGTGGTCCGCCAGTACATCGACGGCGAAGTGAACGCCCAGGAAGCGATCAGCTCGATCAACCAGCAGCTGGCCCGGATCAACTAGGGGCCTAGCACCGCGCGCGCGGCGGCATGGCGGCGGCCGCGCCCCGCGCCCTCGGGCCGCTGGCGCGGCGCGAACAGCGCCTGGCCTACGCGCTGCTGGCGCCGACCGTCGGCGTCGTCCTGCTGGTCGTCCTCGCGCCGCTGCTCGCCAACTTCTGGATCTCCGCCAAGCCGGTCCGGCTCGAGGATCTGCGGCCGCCGCAGCTGTTCGTCAACGAGCGGCTCCGCGGCGACATCGAGGCGGCCGGCGACGTCGCCGCGATCGAGTACCGCCTGCGCAACTCCTCCCGCAAGGACGAGCTGCGCGCCGCCCGCTTCACCGACGTCCTGCCCGAGGAGGTCGAGGCGGTCGAGGTCGACGGCCGCTGCGGCCTCGACGGGCGGCGGCTGGCCTGCGACCTCGGCACGCTCGCGCCCGGCGCCAGTTTCAGGCTGACGGTGCTGTTCCGGGCGCTGGCGGCGGGGCGGCCGGACGTCCGCGCCAGCGCGCCGGCCGCCGCGGCCGAGGCCGACAGCGTCCTCACCAGCCTCGAGTTCAGCTTCGCCAACTTCCAGCTGCTGTTCTCGGCGCACGACTTCTGGGAGGTGCTGAAGGTCTCGTTCTACTACACGGTGTTCGGGACCGCCGGCGCGCTGCTGCTCGGCCTGTGCGCGGCGCAGATGCTGTTCAAGGACTTCGCCGGCCGCGGCTTCCTGCGCGGCCTGTTCCTGTTTCCCTACGTCGCGCCGGTGATCGCGGTCGCCTTCGCCTGGGTGGTCCTGCTCGACCCGTTCTCCGGCACCGTCAACGCCATGCTGCAGCGCATGGGCGCCGTCGCCGAGCCGGTCAACTTCCTCGGCGCGCGCTACGTCGAGCTGGGCTTCTTCGGCCTCGCCTTCGACTTTCCGCTCGCGCTCGCGACCGTGATCGCCTTCGAGGCCTGGCGCTACTTCCCGCTGTCCTTCTTGTTCATCCTCGCCCGCATGCAGGCGCTGCCGGCGAGCCTGTACGAGGCCGCCGAGATGGACGCGGCGACGCCGCTGCAGCAGTTCTGGCGCATCGGCATGCCGCAGCTCGCCGGCATCCTCGCGGTGCTGTTTCTGCTGCGCTTCATCTGGACCTTCAACAAGTTCGACGACATCTTTCTGCTCACCGGCGGCGCGGCCGGCACCCGGACCCTGACGGTCAACGTCTACGAGCAGGCCTTCGCGCTGTCGAACCTCGGCGCCGGCGCGGCGGTCGCGGTGCTGATCTTCGTCCTGCTGCTCGGCTTTTCGCTGGTCTTCATCAAGTACGCGCCCAAGGACGAGGGGTGAGGACGGCGCTGGCGGCGGGGACCGCGGCGCTGGCCGGCGCCGGCTGGGGCTTTTTATGGACGCTGGCGCTGTGCCTGCTGTACTCGATGGCGGCCGGGGTGGCGGTCGCGCCGCCGCTGGGCCCGGCGGCCGTGGCGGGGGCCGCGGCGAGCCTGGCCTGCGCCTGGCGCTGGCGCTGGAGCCGGCGGGCCCGGCTGGCGCTGGCGGCGGGAATCTTCGCCTTCACGCTGCTGGCGCTCAACGGCGGCGTCTTCATCGACGCGCCCTGGCGCGACACGCCGCTGCTGCGGGCCGCGGTCGTGGCGCTCGTGGCCTGGTCGGCGGTGGCGACCCTCAGCCGGCTGCGGCTGGACGCCGCGACCCGCTACCAGACCGAAAAGACGCTGCTGGCCTTCGGCAAGGGCGGCGGCCTGGCGGTCCTCACCCTGCTGGTGGCGCTGCCGTTCTACGTGATGGTGATGACCAGCCTCAAGAGCCAGCAGGCGCTGCTGGCCGACCCGCTGGACTACTCGATCGACCTGGGGCAGGCGCCGGCGAAGCTGTTCGTCTCCTACATCGAGCTGTTCACCGAGTACCACTTCGGCACCTTCTTATGGAACTCGCTGCTGGTCTCGGTGGCGACCGTCGCGCTGACGCTGGCCTTCGCGATTCCCGGCGCCTACGCGGCCGCCCGCCTGCGCTTCCGCGGCCAGCAGGTCCTGACCCAGTCCATCCTGCTGATCTACATGATCCCGGCGATCGTGCTGGTGATCCCGCTGTACGCGGTCTTCTCGCAGCTGGGGCTGCGCAACTCGCTGTACGGCCTGCTGGTGGTCTATCCGGCGACGACCATCCCGGTGGCGCTGTACATGCTGCAGGGCTATTTCCGCGGCCTGCCCGCCGAGCTGGAGGAGGCCGGCCTGCTGGACGGCCTGCGCCGCCCCGGGGTGATCGCCAAGATCACATTGCCGCTGTCGCTGCCGGCGCTCGCGGCGGTGGGCCTGTACGTGTTCATGATCGCCTGGAACGAGTTCCTGTTCGCCTTCATGTTCCTCGACGACATCGAGATCTTCACCCTGTCGCGCGGGGTGGTCTCGCTCAACTCCTCCGAGGTGCCGCGGCAGCACCTGATGGCGGCGGCGGTGGTCGCGACCGTCCCGGTGCTGCTGCTGTTCCTGGCCTGCGAGCGCTTCTTGGTGACCGGCCTCACCGCCGGCGGGGTCAAGGGCTGATGGACCGGGCACGCCTGCGGGCCGAGGCGCTGGCGGTCATCCGCGGCAACGACCGCGGCGACTACAGCATCCCGACGGCGGGGCTGTACCCGTTCCAGTGGAACTGGGACTCGGCGCTGACGGCGCTGGGCATGGCCACCTACGACCTGCCGCGCGCCTGGCGGGAGGTCGAGACCCTGGCCGCGGCGCAGCGCCCCGACGGCATGGTCCCGCACATCGTCTTCTGGCAGGAGGACCCCGGCTATTTCCCGAGCCACGCCGCCTGGGGGACCGCCGGCGACCCGCCGGCCTCGGGGATCACCCAGCCGCCGGTGCTCGCCTCGGTGGTGCTCGCGCTCGCTCAGCGGGGCGGGGCGGAGGGCCGCCGCCGCGCCGCCGCGCTGGCGAAGCCGCTGCTGGCCTGGCACCGCTGGTTCCACACCCTGCGCGAGCCCGCCGGCGACGGCCTGGTCGCGCTCACCCATCCCTGGGAGAGCGGCCGCGACAACAGCCCCGACTGGGACCGGCCGCTGGCGGCGGTGGAGGTGCCGGCGGACCTGCCGGCCTACCAGCGCCGCGACCTCGACCACGTCGACGCCGACGCGCGGCCGACCCGCGGGCAGTACGACCGCTTCATGGCGCTGGTCGCCCATGGCCGCGCCTGCGGCTGGCGCCAGGAGGAGATCGTCGCCTCGGCGCCGTTTCTGGTCTGCGACCCGGGAGTGCAGTTCATCCTGCTGCGCGCCGACCGCGACCTGCTTGAGATCCTGGCGCTGCGCGAAGGCGGCGGCGGCGCCGAGGCGGCCGAGGTCGAAGGCTGGATCGAGCGCGGCGAGGCAGCCTGCGCGCGCCTGTGGAGCGAGGAGGCGGGCGGCTACTGCGCCCGCGACCTCAAGCGCGGCGAGCTGACCGCCGCCGCCTGCAGCAACGCCAGCATGCTGGCCTGGTACGCCGGCATCCGGGACGAGGAGAAGATGGCGCGGCTGGCGGCGACCGCCGCGGCGCTGCTGGACGAGGCGCCCTGCGGCATGCCGAGCTGGGACCCGCGCGCGGCCGGCTACGACGCCAAGCGCTACTGGCGCGGGCCCGCATGGGCGATAATGAACCACATGATCGCGCAGGGAATGCGGGAGCAGGGCGAGGAGGAGCTGGCCAGGCGGCTGGCGCAGGCGCAGGGGCGGCTGTACGCCGCCGGCTTCCGCGAGTACTACGAGCCGCGCAGCGGCGCCGGCCTCGGCGGCGGCGCCTTCAGCTGGACGGCGGCGGTCTTCCTGCTGTGGGACAGCGAGGAGCTTTTCTGAGCATGGCCGCGATCAAGCTCGAAAAGGTCCAAAAATGGTTCGGGGACGTCAAGGTCATCCCGGAGCTGGACCTCGAGATCGCCGCCGGCGACTTCCTGGTCCTCGTCGGGCCGTCGGGCTGCGGCAAGACCACGACCATGCGGATGATCGCCGGCCTCGAGGACGTCAGCGGCGGCCGCATCCTGATCGAGGGCCAGGACGTAACCGGCCTCGCGCCCTCGGAGCGCGGCCTGTCGATGGTCTTCCAGTCCTACGCGCTGTATCCGCACATGACGGTGGCCGAGAACATGGGCTTCGGGCTCAAGAACCTCGGCGCGCCCGCCGACGCCATCCAGGCCAAGGTCGCCGAGGCCGCTGCCATCCTGCGCCTCGACCAGCTGCTCGAGCGCCGGCCCAAGGCGCTGTCCGGCGGCCAGCGGCAGCGCGTCGCCATCGGCCGCGCCATCGTCCGCGAGCCCAAGGCCTTTTTGTTCGACGAGCCCCTCTCGAACCTCGACGCCGCCCTGCGGGTCGAGATGCGCTTTGAGATCGGCCGGCTGCACCGCCAGCTGGGCAAGACGATGATCTACGTCACCCACGACCAGGTCGAGGCCATGACCCTTGCTGATAAAATAGTCCTTATGGACAAAGGCGAGATCGTCCAGGCCGGCACGCCCCGCGATCTCTACGAGCGGCCCGCGAACCTCTTCGCGGCGCGCTTCATCGGCAGTCCCCGCATGAACATCCTGCCCTGCGAGCTGCAAGGCGGGCGTTACGTCCACAAGGACGTCCTCGCCGGCGAGCACCGCCTGCCCGAAGACAGCGAGGCGGCCTGGCTGGGCATCCGGCCCGAGCACATCGAGCTGGTCGCGGCCGGCGACGGCACGGCCTCCTGCCGGGGCAAGGTCGAGCTGGTGGAGTACCTGGGCGCCGAAACATACGTCTATGTCGGCTGTCCGGGGCTAGGGCGCGTCACGGTCCGCACAGACGAATATCTGGAGGGCGCAGAGGAAATTGGCCTGCACTTTGACCCGAAGCGTACGCACTTCTTCGACAAGGACGAACGAGCAGTTTCCTAGAAACATCTCAGCAATGGATAGGAAAGAGACGTTCCGCAACTTCATAGGGAGCTTTCAGCGGCTGTCCATCAAATTTCCAGCCGGAGAGTTTCTCTATCGCGGTCTCAGCGATGCCTACACCGACAACGGGAACATCAGGCTGATTTCCTCCTCTCTGTACCGCGAGCTTTCGGGGGGAAACAAAAAATTAGTGGAGGAGGTCGAGGAAGACATCGTCAACCGGGCAAGGGAGATGCTGTATCTTCCCCACGCCTCCACCCTGGAGATTCTGACGGACCTGCAGCATCACCACGGCAAAACGAACTGCATCGACTTCACCCGCAGCATGCTGGTGGCGCTGTTTTTCGCCTGCTACCAAGATCTCGACAGGGACGGCGCTGTCTTTTGCCTTGATGCAAAGAAGCTGAGGCCTCTTAAGGAAATAACCTATCCAGAAACCATCAAAAAGAACGAAGTGGCTTTAATCGATCCTGCGCCATCGCAGGAAAGCAAAATCCGGATCATCAGCCAAAACAGCGTTTTTTTGAGGCCGCGACACGGCTGCGTTCCAAAAGGTTACTATAAAAGTATAAGGATTCGCGCTTCTGCCAAGAGGAATATTCTCGCGTTGCTGCGGGACACATTCGGCATATCGAGAAATAGCATTTTCAGAGATTTGCCGGGCTTCATTGCCAACGAAAAAAACTTTGAGACCGCGGCGGTTGCTTTTGAAAAAGCACATGCAAGGTTTGAAAAGAATCGGAAGACGCAACGGTTCCTTGAAGAATTGAATGAACTGCTGAACACTCATCCCGATTACGCGCCAGCGTATTATGAAAGGGGGCAGATACATCAATATCGCAGCGATCTCGATCAAGCGATTCAAGATTTCAGCGAGTCGATAAGACTCAAGCATGAGGTGGAGGACTGCCGGCGCAGGAGGAACCAGTGCCTCTCATACAAGGAGAAGCTTGAAAAAGATTCCGCTAGAGACTAAAACAAAATATGCTAAGATAGGCACTGGAGAAATTCATGAAAACCACCTACACTGTTTACAAACTCTTGAGCAAAGACGGGGAGGTTCTTTGGATTGGCTCTACCAGCCACCCCATCAAGCGGCTCGTTGAAGCTCACAGAATCTTCCTCGACGAGTTCGAAGACTACAAAATTGTTGGGAGGTATAAGACCCAACGAGGCGCCTTAAATCGCGAAAGCAGACTGCTTGAGCAGTATGTCGCTGAGCATGGCGACCTTCCGCCTTACGTACGGAAAGTCCTCGGCCAGCCGCTCGCCGCCTAGAGCATCGACGCTTTTCTGTTTCAAAAGCAGGAAAGATCAACATTTTGCAGATGATTGTAAAATGGGGACAGCCATGAAAAACTACATCGTCTACAAACTTTTCGACAAGAACGGCAAGGTCGTCTGGGTCGGATCCACCCCCCTCTCAATCGAGGAAAGGCTTGGGCAGCACCATTTCTACGGCATGGAGTTCGCGTCGCACGAAGTCCTTGACAGAACCTTCGCCAGTCAAAAAGCCGCGATGAAGGAAGAAGGCCGTCTCATCAAAGAGTGCATCGATACCGATGGCGCTTTGCCTCATTACGTCCGGCGGGCTTACTGCCCTAGTTAGCTTGCCGGCAGCGGGTGCCTGCGCCGCAGCCAAGCAAAGGCTCCTTTCTCTCGCCTCTCCAACATAAATTTCCTTTCACAATTCAATCTGTCATGGCTGCATCTAAAATAACAACTAGGATCGCATCGCTAGCGGCCCTGACACTTCTTCTTTCCAGCTGCGGACGGCTTAATGCCCGCCACGGCCATCATGCCAGCCAGGAGTTGGACATGCCGCTGGGCTACCCGAAGTCCTCCTACGTCTCCCAGGTCGCGGCGGGCTTCGCCCAGACGGCCAGCGGCGATCCCCTCAACCTCGGCATAAACCTGCATTACCGCGGCTCCCTCGTCCCCGCGAACGATATCAAGGACGCGGTGGCCGCGGGCAGGGCGCCGATCGGCGAGCGCCTGCTGTCGGCGGAGGCAGCCAGCAACCCGCTGTACAGCTACGATTCGATTCCGTTCCTCGCCGCCGGGCTGGAGGACAACGCCCGGCTCGCCCGCATCGCCCGCCCGGCGCTGCGCGAGGCGCTGGCGGCCGAAGGCCTCGAGCTGCTGTACTCGGTGCCCTTCCTGCCGCAGGGCATCTACTCCAACCGCCGCTTCGACAGCCTCGCGGACCTGCGCGGCCTGCGCCTGCGGGTCTACAGCGCCAACAGCGAACGGGTGGCCGAGCTGCTGGGGATGGTGCCCGTCTACGTCGAGAACGCCAACGTCCTCGCCGCGATCGAGGAAGGCCGGGTGGACGCGGTCCTGACCTCGGCGGTCTCGGGCGTCTCCCTCAAGCTCTGGAACCACTACCGCTACTTCCACGCGCTCAACGCCTGGATGCCGCGGGCCTACGCCTTCGCCAACCGCAGGAGCTTCTGGCGGCGCCTGCGGCGCGACCAGCGCGCCGCCCTGGCGGCGGCGGGCCGCGCGGCCGAGGAGCACGGGCTGCTCATCGCGCAGCTGAGCGAGGAGGCGATGCTCAAGACCCTCGCGATCAACGGCGTCGAGGTCCGCGAGCCCGGCCAGGGCTTCAAGGACGAGCTCAAGGACGCGACCGCGGTGATGCGCGAAGAATGGCTCGCGAGCACCGGCGAAGCCGGCGCGGCGATCCTGCGCTCTTTCGGCGGCGGCCGCTAGCCCTCCGGCCCGAGCAATGGCCGCGCCCGCAAGCGGCGCCTTCACCTGGCGGGCCTTGCCGACCTGGCGCCGCGCCGGCGTCAACACCGCCTGGTGCCTGCTGGGCTGCGCGATCGGCGACCTGGGGACCATCCTGTTCTTCCAGCTGACCGGCATCCCGTGGCCGACGCTGTGGATCATGGCCCTGGCGATGTTCAACGGCATCCTCACCTCGATCATCCTCGAGACCCTCATCCTGATGCGGCAGATGCGCCCTTGGGACGCGCTGCGGACGGCCGCCGGCATGTCGCTGATCTCGATGATCAGCATGGAGCTGGCGATGAACGCGGTCGACTACCTGCTGGTCGGCGAGGCGCGCCTGACCTGGTGGGCGCTGCCCTGGATGCTGCTGGCCGGCTTCCTCACGCCGCTGCCCTACAACTACTGGCGGCTGCAGGCGCTGGGCAAGGCTTGCCACTGAGGGCGCAATGTGTGTTAAAATGAAGGCGCTCATATTAGGAGGGAGCATATGGACAATCAAGAAAACGGAGCGCTGGCCGCCTACTGGCGGGACAACCTCCGGCTAATCTACATCTGCCTGGGAATCTGGTTCGCAGTTTCCTACCTGTTCGGCATCCTGCTGGTCGACCAGCTCAACACCATCAACCTGTACGGCTACAAGCTGGGCTTTTGGTTCGCCCAGCAGGGCTCGATCTACGCCTTCGTCGCGCTGATCTTCTTCTACAACCGGGCGATCGCCAACATCGAGAGGAAGCACGGCGTCGAGGAGGACGCGTCATGAGCGACGTCCAGACCCTGACCTTCGTCATCGTCGGGCTGACCTTCGCGCTGTACATCGGCATCGCGATCTGGGCCCGGGCGAGCTCGACCAAGGAATTCTACGTCGCGGGGACCGGCGTCCACCCGGTCGCCAACGGCATGGCGACGGCGGCCGACTGGATGTCGGCGGCCTCGTTCATCTCGATGGCGGGCCTCATCGCCTTCCTCGGCTACGGCGGCTCCGTCTTCCTGATGGGCTGGACCGGCGGCTACGTGCTGCTGGCGCTGCTCCTCGCTCCCTACCTGCGCAAGCACGGCAGCTACACGGTCCCCGAGTTCATCGACGACCGCTACGCGTCCAAGGGCGCGCGGGTGGTGGCCGTCCTGTGCCTGATCATCGCCTCGATCACCTACGTAATCGGGCAGATGAAGGGCATCGGCGTCGCCTTCTCCCGCTTCTTGGAAGTAAGCTACGAAGTAGGGCTGGCGACCGGCATCGGCATCGTGTTCTTCTACGCGGTCTTGGGCGGCATGAAGGGAATCACCTACACGCAGATCGCGCAGTACGTGATCATGATCATCGCCTACACCGTGCCGGCGATCTTCATCTCCTTGACCATCACGGGCCACGCGCTCCCGCAGATAGGCCTGGGCGCGATGGTCGATGGCGGCACCTCGCTGCTCGACAAGCTCGACCAGGTGGTCAACGACGTCGGCTTCAGCGACTACACGACATCGAAGCGGCTCAGCACGCTGAACATGTTCTTCTACACGCTGTCGCTGATGATCGGGACAGCCGGCCTGCCGCACGTCATCATGCGCTTCTTCACCGTGCCTTCGGTGAAGGCGGCCCGCAGTTCGGCGGGCTGGGCGCTGGTGTTCATCGCCATCCTCTACACGACCGCCCCTGGCGTCGCGGCGATGGCGCGCCTCAACCTGATGCAGACCATCGAGCCCGTCAAGGGCGAGCACCTCGTCTACGAGGAGCGGCCCGACTGGTTCAAGAACTGGGAGACCACCGGCCTGCTGAAGTTCGAGGACAAGAACGAAGACGGTCGCATCCAGTACGTGGCGGACAAGGAGACCAATGAGCTGACGGTCGACCGGGACATCATGGTCCTGGCCAACCCGGAAATCGCTGGCCTGCCGAACTGGGTGATCGCCCTCGTGGCGGCAGGTGGCCTCGCGGCGGCGCTGTCGACCGCGGCGGGCCTGCTGATCGCGATCGCAAGCTCGGTTTCGCACGACCTGCTCAAGGGGGTGTTCCGTCCGGACATCACGGAGAAGGGCGAGCTGCTGGCAAGCCGGCTGGCCATGGCCGGCGCGGTCGGGCTCGCGGGGTACCTGGGCTTCAATCCACCGGACTTCGCAGCCGGCACGGTGGCCCTGGCATTCGGGCTGGCGGCCTCGTCTATCTTCCCGGCGATCATGCTTGGCGTCTTCACCAAGATGAACAAGCAGGGCGTCATCGCGGGCATGCTGGCGGGCATCATCATCACGCTGCTGTACGTCTTCCAGCACCGTGGAATCATGTTCATTCCGGGCACGTCCTTCATGGGCGGCATGCCGGCGAACTGGTTCCTCGGCATCGAGCCGAACGCCTTTGGCTCGATTGGGGCGATCTTCAACTTCATCGTTGCTTTCGCAGTGTCCAAGATGACCGCGCCGATTTCGCCTGAAATCGAGAAGGTGATCGCGAACATGCGGATGCCAAAAGGCCAAACCACCCCGGCGGCCACTGATTGATGGGGCCGGCCCCGGGCCGGCCTTCAGGACTGCGCGGCGTTCTTGGCAACCGCCATGTCATCGTCGCGCTGCTGGTCGCGCCGATCCTGGCGCTGATTGCCTATTTCGCGGTCGACGCGGTCGTCAGCGAACCGCCGCAGGCGGCCGAGCCAGGCGCGACCTATCCGCTCGCCAACCGGCCGGACTGCCGCTGGGCCAGCGGGCGCTGCACGCTTAAGAACGAAGACGTCGAGCTGGTGGTCGCGGCGGCCGATGCGGGCCTCGTCCTGACCGCCAGCATCGAGCTGCAGGGCGTGCTGTACAGCCTCGATCGGGAAGACGTCCAGGCGGATCCGGAGCCGATGGAGCTGACGGAAGCAGGGAACTGGCGGGCGCCGCTGCCTTACAGGCTCAACGAGCTTGATGGCCTGCGCCTGCGCCTGGTGGCGGCGACCCCGCAGGGGACCCGCTTTTACGGCGAGACGGGCCTGAAGTTCCTCGAGCCGGCGCCTTAGGCGGCGCGCCGCAGCGCGAGCTGCAGGACGTCGGTCCGGCCCGAGGCGAAGCCCGCGGCGCAGACCGCCAGGTACAGCCGCCAGGTGCGGATGAAGCGCCGGCTGAAGCCCAGCCGCTGGACGGCGGCGCGCTCGTGCTCGAAGCCGCGCAGCCACAGCCGCAGGGTCCTGGCGTAGTCGTCCGCGAACGCCAGCCGGTCCTCGACGGCGAGGCCGGCGGCCTCGGCGCAGGCGGTGAAGGCGCTCTCGGTGGACAGCATGCCGCCCGGGAAGACGTAGGCGCGGATGAAGTCGGTGCCGCGCCGGTAGGCGGCGAAGGCGTCCTCGGCGATGGTGATGATCTGCACGGCCGCGCGGCCTCCGGGGCGCAGCGCGCCGTGGACGGCCCGCATCCAGGCCGGCCAGTAGCGCTCGCCCACCGCCTCGAACATCTCGATCGAGACGACGCCGTCGTGCTGGCCCTCGGCCTTGCGGTAGTCGAGCAGCTTGAGGTCGGCGCGCCCGTCCAGCCGGCGGCGGGCGTACTCGAGCTGCGCCGGCGACAGGGTGATGCCGGCGAGGCGGTGGCCGCGCTCGACGGCGCGCTCGGCGCAGGCGCCCCAGCCGCAGCCGATCTCCAGCAGGCTCTCATGGCCGTCGAGCATGTCGAGCAGGCGGTCGTACTTGGCCCGCTGCGCCTGTTCGAGGCTGATATCCTTGCCGGCGAACAGCGCGCTCGAATAGGTCATGCCGGGATCGAGGAACAGCGCGAAGAACTCGTTGCCGAGGTCGTAGTGGGCGATGATGTTCTTTTGGCTCACGCGCGGCGAGTTGCGGCGCAGCAGCCGGTCGCGGAGCATGCCGAGCAGGCGGTGCAGGCCGCTGCCGTCGCCGGCCCGCAGCTCGGCCAGGTTGGCGATGAGCCAGCGGTAGAAGTCCTCGACGCCGGGACTGTCCCACATGTCCTCCATGTAGCCCTCGGCGAGGCCGACGTCGCCGCGGCGCGCGACCAGGGCGGCGACCCGCCAGTCGTGGATGATCCACTCGGCGCGGGGGCCCGGCAGCGAGCCGCCGAACTCGTGCTCGCGGCCGTCGGGGCCCCTGACCGCAAGCAGGCCGTGGCGGGCGCGGTCGAGCCAGCCGAGCAGCAGGCGCTCGTAGGCGCCCGCAAGCAGCGGCGCGCGGCCGCGGGAAGCGGGCGCGGAATGGCGCTGAAACTCTTTGGAATCCATGTGCAACTTATAATTCTAGCCGACGTGAATTCAAGCTCATCGACCGGAGAAAGGACCGCGGACCGCCACGCATGCGGATAGCGGTCGTCGGCGGCGGCATCGCCGGCATGGGCGCAGCGCTGCTCCTGCAGCAGCGCCACGAGGTGACGCTGTACGAGGCCGCGCCGCGCCTCGGCGGCCACAGCCGGACGGTCGAGGTCGAGGTCGAGGGCCGCAGCGTCGCGGTGGACACCGGCTTCATCATCCACAACCGCAAGACCTACCCGCTGCTCGCAAGGATGTTCGACAACCTCGAGGTCGCCACCCAGCCGGCGCCGATGAGCTTCGGCGTCCACGCCCGCGACGGCAGCTACTCGTGGAGCAACGACCGGCCGCTGAGCTTTTTCGGCCAGCGCCGCAACCTCGTCCGCCCCAGCCACTGGCGCCTGCTGGGCCAGATCGGCGGCTTCTTCAAGGCGGCGAAGGCCTGGCTCGCGGAAATGGCCGAGGCTGGCTACGACGCCCGCCGCGAGATGAGCCTCGGCGCCTGGATCGCGGCCCAGCGCCTGCCCGCCGCGGTCGCCGACAACTTCCTGCTGCCGATGTGCGCTTCGATCTGGAGCAATTCGCAGGAACGGATGCTGCAGATGCCGGCCTACGCGCTGCTGAGCTTCTTTGACAACCACCAGCTGTTGCAGTTCACCGGCCAGCACCGCTGGCTGAGCGTGGTCGGCGGCTCGCAGGCCTACGTCGCCAAGCTCGCTCAGCGGCTCACCGGTCCGGTCATCCACGAAGCGGCCGCCAGCGTCAGCCGCGGCGAACAGGGCGCGAGCGTCGCGACCGCTGCCGGCGGCCGGCGGGAATACGACGCCGTCGTCCTCGCCTGCCACGCCGACCAGGCCCTGCGGCTGCTCGAGGACGCCGACGCGACCGAGCGCGAGCTGCTCGGCGCGGTCGGCTTCGAGCGCAACGAGGCGATCCTGCACACCGACGCCAGCCTGATGCCCAAGCAGCGCGGCTGCTGGGCGAGCTGGGTGAGCGTGATCTGCGCCGCCCACGACCCGGTCTCGATCAACTATTGGATGAACAGCCTGCAGCAGCTGCCGGTGAAGACGCCTCTGATCGTCTCGCTCAACCCGCCGCAGCCGCCGGCGGCGGACAAGGTCCTCGACCGCCACGAGTACTGGCACCCGCAGTTCGACGGCCCGGCGCTGCAGGCGCAGCAGCGCTTCGCCGAGATCCAGGGCCGCCGCGGCACCTGGTTCTGCGGCGCCTGGCTGCGCAACGGCTTCCACGAGGACGGCCTGTGGAGCGCGGTCCAGGTCGCCGAGGGCATGGGGATAAAGCCGCCATGGTGACCGCCGCCTGGCTGGCCGGCGAGGTCATGCACGCCCGCGGCGGCGAGGCTGGCTTTTGCTACCCGGTGCGCTATCTGTGCCTGCCGGTGGAGGGGATCGAGGAGCTCGCGCAGCCTTTGCTCGGAATCGACCGCCGCCGGCCCTTCGCCATCCGCCAGCGCGACTACGGCGACCAGTCCCCGGACATGCGGCTGGCGGAATGGATCGCGGCGCAGAAGGAGGCCGCCGGCCTCGCGGCGGCGGACGGGCCGACGATGCTGCTGACGGTGCCGCGGATGCTGGGCTACGCCTTCAACCCGGTGTCGTTCTGGCTGTGCCTCGACCGCGAGCGGCGGCTGCGGGCGGTGCTGTGCGAGGTGCACAACACCTTCGGCGAGCGCCACTGCTACTGGGTCCACCGTCCCGACCAGGCGCCGCTGGCGAGCAGCGATGGCCTGCGCTGCGCGAAGGTCTTCCACGTCTCGCCGTTTTTGCCGGTCGCCGGGGAGTACCGGATGCGCTTCGCCTGGCCGCAGGACGGGCAGGGCAGGTTCAGCGCCTGGATCAGGTGGCGGGACGACGCCAGCGGCCTCGAGCTCAACACCCGCCTGAGCGGGCCGCTGCGGCCCTTGCGGCGCTGGACGCTGGCGCGCTGGCTGCTGGCGGCGCCGGCGAACGCCGCGGCGATTCCGCTGCGGATCCACTGGCAGGCGCTGCGACTGTGGCTGCGGCGCAAGCGCTTTTTCCGCAAGCCCGCCCCGCCCGAGGAGCTGGTGTCGCCGATGCGGCGGGAGGGCCCGTGAACGCCCTGTTCGCCTGCGTGGCGCTGGCGGTCGCGTCCTTCGAGCCGCCGCCCGGCGTCCGGGCCGCCTTGGCCGAGCCCGAGCTCAGCGGCGCCTGCCGGCTCAGCTTCCTGTGGATCGAGGGCTACGACGCCTATCTGTGGCGCGAGGCGGACGCCGGGGCCGACCTCTACGCGGCGCCGTTCGCGCTGCGGCTCGAGTACCTCCGTGATTTCAGCACCGAGCAGCTCGCCACGGCGACGCTGCGCGAGCTGAGCCGCCAGCAGGGCTTCGTCGAGGAGGAGGGGATGTACGACCGCTTCGCGCAGCTGTGGCCGGCGGTCGCCGCCGGCGACGCGATCACCGCGGTCTGGCGTCCTGAAAATGGCGTCGTTTTCCGCCACAACGGCGAGCCGTACAGCGAGCTGGCCGACCCCGGGCTCGGCCGCCGCGTCCTCGACATCTGGCTGGGAGAAGAGACCAGCGTCCCGCAGCTGCGCGACGTCCTTGTCGGAGAATAGGGCATGGAGACGCCGAAGTTCGACCTGCGCGAGTTTTTCAGCGGCGAAGCCGCCGGCTGGGGCGTGATCCGCGACTGGCGCGGCCGGCCGCAGACCAGCTTCGTCTGCACCTTCGCCGGCCGCATGGAAGGCCCGGTCCTGATCCTCGACGAGGTCCTGGACTTCGCCGGCGGCCGCCGCATCGAGCGCAGCTGGCGCATCGAGTACGGCGAACAGGGCCTGTTCACCGCGACCGCGCCCGACGTCGTCGGCCCGGCGCGCGGCAGCCAGGCCGGGGACACGGTCCGCATGCGCTACGTCCAGCAGCTCGAGCTGGACAACTCGAAAATCAAGGTCGCGATGGACGACCGGATGTTCCTGCTGCCGGGCGGCCGGGTGATGAACGCGGCGGTCATGCGCAAGTTCGGCTGCAAGGTCGCGACCATCGAAGCGACGTTCACCAAGGATGCCTGAGCTCGCAAACAAGCGCTACTGGCTGATCGGCGCGAGCGCCGGCATCGGCGCGGCCACCGCCGAGCTGCTCGCGGCGGCGGGCGCCAAGCTGCTGCTGTCGGCCCGCGACGCCGACGCCCTGGAGGCGCTGCGCGAGCGCCT
>MEIE01000031.1 GCA_001750625.1 Candidatus Amphirhobacter heronislandensis | reverse complement strand
GCGATGCGCGCGACCGAGGCGATCGCCGCCGCCGCCTGCGGCAGCGGCAGCTGCACCGCCGCGTCCGACACCGCCTCCGCCGGCCGCGGATGGGCCTCGAGGAACAGCGCGTCGATGCCGACCGCCGCCGCCGCCCGCGCGAGCACCGGCGCCATCTCCCGCTCGCCGCCGCTGGCGCCCTCGGCCGCGCCCGGCAGCTGGGTGCTGTGGGTGGCGTCGAAGACCACCGGCCAGCCCGTCTCCCGCATGATCGCCAGCGCCCGCATGTCGACCACGAGGTTGCGGTAGCCGAACATCGTCCCCCGCTCGCACAGCAGCACGCCGGCGGCGCCGGCCGCCTCGAGCTTGGCGGCGACCTCGCTCATGTCCCACGGCGCGAGGAACTGCCCCTTCTTGACCAGCACCGGCAGCCCGGTCGCGGCCGCCGCGGCCAGCAGGTCGGTCTGGCGGCATAAAAAAGCCGGGATCTGCAGCGCGTCGCAGACCGCCGCCGCGGCCGCCGCCTGCCCGGGCAGGTGGATGTCGGTGATCGCCGGCACCCCAAGCTCCTCCTTGGCCCGCGCGATCGCCGCGAGGCCTTCGTCCATGCCGGGGCCGCGGCCGGAGCTCCCCGAGGTGCGGTTGGCCTTGTCGAAGGAGGCCTTGAAGACGTAGCCGACGCCGGCGGCCTTGCAGGCGTCCCTCAGCGCGGCGCCGGCTTCGAGGCACAGCTGCGGCGACTCGGCCGCGCAGGGCCCGCCGATCACCGCCAGCGGTTCCCCCGCGCCGATGCGGACGCCGCCCACCGCGACCGGGCCGGCCACCCTCAGTCCTCGGCCGCCGCCTTGATGAAGCTCTTGAACAGCGGGTGGCTGCTGTGCGGGTTGGACTCGTACTCGGGGTGGAACTGGGTCGCGATGAACCACGGATGGCCGCTGAGCTCGATGGCCTCGCAGTAGCGCTCGTCGTCCGACCAGGCGCTCATCTTCATGTCCGAGGCCGCGAAGCCCTCCTTGAACTCGTTGTTGAACTCGTAGCGGTGGCGGTGGCGCTCGGCGATCACGTCCTGGCCGTAGATCTCGTGCAGCTTGCTGCGCGGCGCGAGCCGGCACTTGGAGGCGCCGAGGCGCATGGTGCCGCCGAGGGCGCCGCCGTCCTCCTGCTCCTGCTCGAGGCGGATCACCGGATGCGGGGTCGCCGCGTCGAACTCCACCGAGTTGGCGCCGGCGAGCTTGAGCTGGTTGACCGCGTACTCGACGATCGCCAGCTGCATCCCTAGGCAGATTCCCAAGAAGGGCTTGCCCTGCTCGCGGGCGGCGCGGATCGCCTCGAGCTTGCCGGCCACGCCGCGCGCGCCGAAGGCGCCGGGGACCAGGATGGCGTCGCAGGCCGCGACCCGGGCGGCGATGTCGGCGGTCTCCTCGGTGTCGATGTGCTCGATGACGACCTTGCGGCCGGTGTGGATGCCGGCGTGGTCGAGGGCCTCGACCAAGGAGCGGTAGGACTGGTTGGGGTTGGGATACTTGCCGACGAAGCCGACCACCACCTCCGCGGCGCGGCGGCCGGCGTCGTCCCGGAAGCGCCGCCAGGCCGAGAGGTCGGGCGCGGCGGTCTCGATGCCGAGCTGGGCGCAGACCGCGGCGTCGATGCCGCGCGCGGCGAAGTCCAGCGGCAGCCGGTAGATCATGTCGACGTCCGGGATGCCGAAGACCCGCTCCTCGCTCAGGTTGGCGAACAGCGCGATCTTGCGGCGGTGGGAAGCGGGGACCTCGTCGGCGGCGCGGCATAAAAGCAGGTCGGGCTGGATGCCGATCTCGCGCAGGTCGCGGACCGAGTGCTGGGTGGGCTTGGTCTTGAGCTCGCCGGCGGAGGCGACCTGCGGCACCAGCGTCATGTGGGCGAACAGGGTCGCGCCGGGGCCGCGCCGCAGCCGCATCTGCCGGATGGCCTCGAGGAAGGGCTGGGACTCGATGTCGCCGACGGTGCCGCCGACCTCGACGATGACGACGTCGTGCCCCTCGTCGTGCTGCTCGACGAAGGCGATGATCTCGTTGGTGATGTGCGGGATCACCTGGACGGTCTCGCCGAGGAACTCGCCGGAGCGCTCGCGGCGGATGACCCGCTCGTAGATCTGGCCGGCGGTGCAGTTGTTGCGCCGCGACATCCGGCGGTTCAAGAAGCGCTCGTAGTGGCCCAGGTCGAGGTCGGTCTCGGCGCCGTCGTGGGTGACGAAGACCTCGCCGTGCTGCGCCGGGTTCATCGTCCCGGGGTCGACGTTGATGTAGGGGTCGAGCTTGATGATGGTGGTCGTCAGCCCGCGCGCCTCGAGCACCGCGCCGAGGGCGGCGGCGGCCACGCCCTTGCCTATCGAGGAGGCGACGCCGCCGGTGAAGAAGATGTATTTCGCCACGCAGGCTTATTATATAACCTGTTCCCGGCGGCCGTCCGTTAAAATACGCGCCGATGGACGCGGCCACCTTCCCCGAATTCGCCCGGCCCTGGTGGCTGTGCAGCACCCACCTTGAGACGGTCTGGGCCCGCCGGCTGGGCCCGCACCCTACCTGGCGGCGCGAGCTCGCCTCCACCCCCGACGGCGACGTGGTCGCCTTCGACTTCCTCGATGGCGAGCCCGGCCAGCCGCGGCTGGTCATGTTCCACGGCCTCGAGGGCTGCTCGCGCAGCCACACGGTCCGGCAGTGCGCCGCATGGTTCAACGCCCGCGGCTGGAGCGTCGCGGTCCCCCATTTCCGCAGCTGCGGGGTGATGAACCGGCTGCCGCGCGCCTACCACGCCGGCGACACCGCCGACTGCCGCTGGATGCTCAACTACGCCCGCCTCGAGGAGGGCCCGACCTACGCCGCCGGCGTCTCCCTCGGCGGCAACGTCCTCGCCAAGTTCCTCGGCGAAAACCCCGGCCAGGACGCGGTCCGCGCCGCCGCCGCGGTCTGCCCGCCGGTCGACCTCGCCAGCTGCGCCCGCCGCCTCGACCGGCGCTTCAACCGCATGCTGTACGGCGGCTACTTCATGCGCCGCCTGCGCGCCAAGATGCTCGCCAAGATCGAGATCTACCCCTTCTTGGCCAAGGCGCGCGAGATCCGCCGCCTGCGCAGCATCCGCGACTTCGACGCGCGCTTCACCGCGCCGCTGCACGGCTTTGAAAGCGCCGACGACTACTACGCCAAGGCCTCGGCCCAGCCGCTGCTCGCCGAGATCACCACGCCGCTGCTGCTGGTCGAAAGCGGCAACGACGCCCTGATCCCGCCGGCCAACGTCCCGTCCAACCCGGCGATCGAGACCCTGCGGACCCGCGGCGGCGGCCACGCCGGCTTCGTCTCGGCGCCCTTCCCCGGCCGCTCCGACTGGCTGGCGCAGGCGCTGCACGCCTTTTTCAGCCGCACGCTGTGACCGCCGCGCCCGACGCCGCGATCTTCCGCGCCTACGACATCCGCGGCGTCGTCCCCGGCCAGCTCAACGAACAGGCCGCCCGCCAGGTCGGCGAGGCCCTCGGCGGCCAGGCCGCGGCCGCCGGCATGCCGCAAATCCTGGTCGCGCGCGACGGCCGCCTCAGCAGCCCGGGGCTGGCGGGCGCGCTCGCCGCCGGCATCGCCGCGATGGGCGTCGAGGTCCTCGACGCCGGCATGCTGGCGACGCCGATCGCCTACTGGGCCGCCAAGCAGCACGCCGGCGGCTGCAGCGCGGTGGTCACCGGCAGCCACAACCCCAAGGACTACAACGGCATCAAGATGACCCTCAACGGCCTGCCGCTGGCGGGCGACGAGGTCAAGGAGATCCGCGCCGCCATCGTCCGCGGGCCCAAGCCAGCGGCCGAAGCGGCGGCGGTGAAACCGCTCGAGGGAGTGGCGGAACGCTACGCCGAGGCGGCCCTGCAGGGGCCCAAGCTGGCGCGGCCGGTCAAGGCGGTGGTCGACTGCGGCAACGGCGCGGCCGGGCCCTTCTATCCGGCGATCCTGCGGCGGCTCGGCTGCGAGGTCATCGAGATGTTCTGCGAGGTCGACGGCAGCTTCCCGAACCACCATCCGGACCCGGCGGTGCCGAAGAACTTCGCGGCGGCGGTAGCGCGCATGGAGGCCGAGGGCGCCGAGCTGGTCCTCGCCTTCGACGGCGACGGCGACCGGCTGGGCGTGTGGCTGCCGGACGACGGCATCATGTTCCCGGACCGCGTCCTCATGCTGCTGGTCCGCGAGCTGCTGGCGCGGCGGCCGGGCAGCGACATCGTCTACGACGTCAAGTGCACCGCGAACCTCGACCCCTTCATCAAGGAGCACGGCGGCAAGCCGCGCATCTGGCTCAACGGCCATTCGTTCATGAAAAAGGAGATCGCGCGGCTCGGCGCGCCGCTGGGCGGCGAGCTCTCCGGCCACCTGTACTTCAACGAGGACGGCTGGAGCTTCGACGACCCGCTGCTGGCGGCGGTGCGGCTGCTGCGGCTGGTCGCGGCGGCGCCGTCGGCGCGGGAGCTGTTCGCCTCGGTGCCCGACTCGTGCGCGACCCCCGAGTACACGGTGCCGATGCCGGCCGGCGCCGACCCCCACGCCTTCGTCGCGCGGCTGGTCGCCGAGCAGGACCTCGCCGGCGCGCCGCGGGTGCTGACCATCGACGGCCTGCGCGCCGACTGGGACGACGGTTTCGGCCTGGTGCGGGCCTCGAACACCACGCCGAGCATCGTGCTGCGCTTCGAGGGCAAGGACCCCGCGGCGCGCGACCGCATCCGCGCCGACTTCGCCCGCCTCATCGCCGCGGCCGACCCGGCGGTCGAGCTGCCCTTTTAAAGAAGCGGCAGGCCGGTCTGCGCCTCGATGAGGGACCGCACGAGGCGGCGGCGGCTGTGGTTGCGCCAGTCCTCGCCCTGGGCGGCGGCGCCGGCGCTTTGTTCAGAGCGGCGGTACCATGCGGCCGCGTCGCCCCACAGCACCTTGGTGCCCCAGCCGACGGCGTACATGTGGCTCAGCCGCAGCTGCTCGCGCCAGCTGCCCTGCTCGGCGCCGAGCATCGCGATCTCGAAGTCGAGCCGGTGCCGGTCGCCTTCGGCGCCGACCAGCTGCCTGCCCTTGGGAAAGTAGTACAGGTGACTCTCCTCGCCGGTGAGGGCGTGCTTGATGCCGCTGCTGGCCTCGTTGACGAAGTTGAAGACGATGGGGAAGAAGACCGCGTCGCCCCGGCGGTACTCGGCGGCCGACTGCGCGGTCTGCGGGTAGTCGTGGACGCGGCCGAGCACGAAAAACACCGCGACGCTCGTCACGGCGATCACCGCCGCGCGCAGCGCCAGCACCCGCAAAATCCTGGTCATGTCCGCAGTCCCTGCCTTGATTTTATAAGATATAGCCGGCGGCGGAACCGGTAGGGGCAGGCGGACGATGGGCAGGGCTCTGGCGTGGATCTGGCGGATCAAGATCTGGGTCCTGGTCGCCTTCTTCGTGCTGGTGATCGCGATCAAGACCGCGGTCTTCCCCTACGTCTTCGAGCCGGTCGCCCGCCAGAGCCTCGGCCTGTACAGCGCCGCCCTCGCCGCGCGCCTCGGCGAAGAGGTCGAGATCGGCTTCGACGAGATCGCCGTCAGCCTCGGGACGCGGGCGGTCTTCATCGCGGTGACCGAGCCCTATTTCCGCGTCGGCGCGCAGACCACCCGGGCGCGGCGCGCCCTGTGGGTCTACGGTTACCAGCAGCCGCCGGTGCTGGTGCTCGACCAGGCCAACGCCGCCATCGTCCGCTACCCCGGCGGCGCCCACGTCATCGGCGGCGTCGACCCCGCCCTGCTGCAGGCCGCCTTCCGCGACATCGCGCCGCAGCTGCTGAGCCGGCCGGCCGGCGGCGCCATGCTGCCGCCGCTGCCGTCGCTGCTGATCGCCACCGACGCCCACCTCAGCTACGCCCAGGCGGACGATGCAAAGCCGCTGCGGCTGCCGGTGACGACCTTCGCGCTGCGGCCGGCGGCCGACGACGTCCTGCAGGTCTCCTTCCATTCCCTGCAGGACGCCTCGTGGAGCTATTTCGGCCGCCTCAACCTGCCCCGCGACCTCGCCGCCGGCCGCGCCGGCTTTTACGTCAGCGCCCGCGAGGCCGGCAGCCTGCTGCGGCGCCTGGGCCTGCCGAACGACGCCGAGCGGCTCAGCTTCGAGGCCTGGGGCGAGATCGAGGCCGGCAGCAGGCTCAGCGTCTACGTCGAGGCGGCGGCGGCCGCCGCCACCCACGCCGGCGGAACCGAAGGGCAGGGCTACGCCGCCGTCACCGGCCCGGCGCGCCTGCAGCTGCGCGCGGCCGCGACCGACGCCTTCGGGCCGGCGCGGCGGCTGCGCGCCGACTGGGCCGTGAACGCCAGCGCCGTCCGGCTGCGGCTGCCGCCGGCCTTCCTCGACGGCGAGGTGGCGCTCGCGGCCCTCGAGGGCGGCGGCGGCTTCGCCTGGGACGCGGCCGGCTGGCGGCTGCGGGCCCGCGACGTCCGCTTCACCGGGCCGCCGGGGACCGGCGGCCTGCGCCTGAATCTGGCGCGCGACGCCGCCGGGGTGGTGGCGGTCGACTTCGCCGGCAGCGCCCCGCAGGCCGACCTCGCGGCGGTCACCGCGCTGCTGCCGTCCGCGCTGAGTCCGCGCGGCGTCGCCTACATGCGCGAGCGGCTGCGGGCCGGGAAGGCGCAGCTGCGCACCATCGCGGTCGCCGCCCCCGACGTCCGCGGCTTCCCCTGGGCCGACGGCGCGGGCGGCCGCTTCACCCTCGAGGCCCATCTCTACGACGCCGAGGTCGACTACGCCACCGGCTACCCCCTGCTGCGGGACGCCGCCGGCAGCTTCGGCATCGCCGGCAGCCGCCTGGCGGTGACGGTCGCCGGCGGCGAGGTAGCGGGCGCCTCGCTGCGGGTCGCGCGCGTCGGCATCGACGACCTGCAGGCGGCGGCGAAGACCATCTACGCCGCCGTCGACGCGCAGCTGCCGCCGGACGGCCTCGACGAGGTCCTGCTGCAGCTGCCGCCGACCCGCGCCAAGGCCGCCGAGCTGCTCGAGGCGGTCGAGCCGCTCGGCTCGCAGCGCCTTCTGCTGACGGTCGCGGTGCCGGTCGACGGCGGCGAGGCGAGCGCCAGCGGCGCGCTGGAGCTCGGCGCCGGCAGCGCCCTGCTGTACCGGGCGGCGACCGTCACGGCCACCGCCCTGCGCGGCCGCCTGGCGTTCCGCGACGGCGCGGTCGCCGGCGTCCTCGGCGGCCGGGTCTTCGACACCCCCGCGCAGCTGTCGCTGGCGCTGGACGCCGCCGCGACCGAGGTCGAGATCAGCGGGGAATTCGACCTGGACCGGACCCTCGCGCGCCTCGGCCGGCCGGCGCCGGTGCCGCTGCAAGGCGCGAGCGCGCTGACGGCGCGCCTTGCCGCTGGCGAGCTGAGCGTCGCTTCCGATCTGCGGGGGACGGCGATCGAGCTGCCGGCGCCGTTCGGCAAGGAGGCCGCGGCGGCGCGGGAGCTGCGCCTGCGCATCGACAGGGACGCGACGCGGCTGGCCTACGGCGATGGCCTCGCGCGGGCGCTGCTGCCGCACGGCGGCGGCGGGACGGCGCTGGCCTTCGGGCCGGCCGCGGATATGCCGGCGGCGCCGGCGGCGGGGACGCGGGGACGCGGCGAAATCGCCGGCGTCGACCTTGACGCGCTGCTGGCCGGCGGCGCGGCCGGCGGCATGGCGGACGCCCAGCCGCTGGAGCTCGAGCTGGCGCTGCCGCAGGCGCGGCTGCTGGGCATGGAGCATCCTGTGCTGACGCTGCGCGCGACGGTGGCGGCGACCGCGACGGTCGCGGCGCTGGCTTCGGAGCGGCTGCGCGGCGCGGTGGCGGTCGGACCGCAGGGGACGGTGCGGCTGAGCCTCGCCGAGCTGCGGGTCCCGGCGCCGGCGGACGAGGACGAGGACGGCGCCAGGCCGTCCCCCGCACCGACGCCGGCGCTGCCGCCGCTGGACGCCCGCATCGACCTGCTGACCTACAAGGACAAGTCCTACATGGACGTCCACCTGCGCGGCGCGCCGGCCGGCGGCGTCTGGACCATCGCGGCCGGCGGCGCCCGCTTCGGCGCGACCGAGTTCAGCATCGCGGGCAGCACCGGGACCGCAGCGCCCGCGACCGAGCTGCTGGTGCGGGTCGAGTCGCCGCGGCTGGACGAGTTCGTCGCCGGCTACGCCGGCAGCGACGGCGTGGCCGGCGGCACGGGACGCCTCAGCGGCGCGCTGCGCTGGGACGGCAGCCTGTTCAGCCCGGACTACCACACGCTGGCGGGGACGCTGGCCTTCGCCGCCGAGGAGATCGTCGTCACCCGCGACTCGGGCGGCGCGCGCCTGCTCAACCTGCTGTCGCCGTTCACGCTGCTCAACACCCTGCCGGACCTCGGCCTCGAAGGCACCCGCTTCGCGACCGCGGCCGGCGAATTCGCCTTCGCCGACGGCGACCTGATAATCAACTCGCTAGAAATGGACGGCGACGAGGTCAACATCAGCGCCTCGGGCTCGACCAGCCTGATCACCGAGGTCAACGACATCGACTACAGCGTCGAGCTGGCCTCCTCGGACACCCTGACCGCCGGCGCGGTCTCCTTCGTCAATCCGCTCGCCGGCGCGCTGCTGCTGGTCTTCGGCAACGTCCTCGACGCGCCGCTGCTCGGCCGCATCGAGCTCAACTACAAGGTGGCCGGGACCTGGGACGAGCCCGAGGTCATCACCCAGGCCGAGGCGGACGAATGAGCGGCGCGACGATCGAGGCCGCGCTGTGCCAGATGAACTCGGGCGCCGAGCCCGGCCCCAACCTCGAGCAGGCCGCGGCGCTCATCGCCGAGGCCGCGGCCGGCGGCGCCGAGCTGGCCTGCCTGCCGGAGACCTTCGCGAGCATGGGCGCGGCGCCGGCGGCCAAGCGGGCGCTGGCCGAGGAGCCCGGCGCCGGCCCGGTGCAGGACTTCGTCGCGGCGCAGGCGCGGCGCCACCGCATCCACGTCGCGGCCGGCTCGCTGCTGGTCAAGGGCCAAAAGCTGCCGCGCAACCGCTCCATCCTCTACGGCCCCGACGGCAAGGCGCTGGGCCACTACGACAAGATCAACCTGTTCCGCTTCCGCTCGGCGCGGCGCGCCTACGACGAAACCAAGGAGTACGAGGCCGGCCGCACGCCGACGGCGCTCGACACGCCGCTGGGCCGCATCGGCCTGACGGTCTGCTACGACCTGCGCTTCCCCTCCCTCTACCGCCGCCTCGGCAGACTGGACGTCGCGCTGGTGCCCTCGGCCTTCACCCGGCCGACCGGCCGCGCGCACTGGCGGGTGCTGCTGCGGGCGCGCGCGATCGAGAACCAGTGCTTCGTCCTCGCCGCCGCCCAATGCGGCCGGCACCCCGGCGGCCTCGCGACCTGGGGGCACTCGCTGGCGGTCGATCCGTGGGGCCGCGTCCTCGGCGAACTCGCCGGCGCCCCCGGCGTGCTGCGCGTCAGCCTGCCGCGGGCGGCGCTCGCCGAGGCCCGCGCGCTGCTGCCCGCCGCCGGCGAAGCGTAGAATCTCCGCCCGCATGACCGCCGCCGCATCCGCCGAAGCCGTCCGCGCCGAAGCCACGGCCCTGCTGCTTGACGGCAGCGGCCTCG
>MEIE01000030.1 GCA_001750625.1 Candidatus Amphirhobacter heronislandensis | reverse complement strand
AGGATCCACGAGCGGCGCTGGCCGAAGCGGGACAGGAACGGCAGCTTGACCGAGTCGACGATCGGCGCCCACCACATGTTGAAGGCGTAGACCGTGAAGACGATGCCGAAGAAGCCGATGCCGCTGCGCGACAGGCCCTCGGACTTGAGCCACAGCGACATCATCGAGGCGATCAGGATCCACGGGAAGCCCGACATCGAGCCGATGAGCAGGATCTTCGCCATCCGCCAGTCCTTGTAGACCAGCAGCGACTGCCGCAGGCTGGGCGCCGGCGGCGGCCCGCTGGGCACTTCTGCGGGAAGCTCCACCCGGGAGAGGGTTTCTTCGCCCGCTGCCTCGCTGCTTGCCACGGCCGGCGCAGATGGCGCGGCGGCGTCCGCCGGCGCGGCCTGGCCTTCTTCCTTTCGTTCTTCTTCGGTCATTTCTTCGCTCCCGGCCTGTTTGTCACGCGACGATGCCAGTGCCCGCCGCGTCGGGCGCCAGCGCGGCCGAAACCGGCGCGGCCGCCACGCCGCTGGCGATCCGGCACGACTCGACGCCGTCAGCCAAGGCCCGCAAGCCTGATTCTACTTTAGGAATCATGCCATCGCTGACGACGCCGGCCTTCTTCAGCTCCTGGTAGCGCTCCTGGCCGAGCTCGGCGAGCAGTTCGCCGGCGCCGTCCCGGACGCCGTCGACGTTGGTCAACAGCAGCAAGGCGGCGGCTTTGACTGCGCCGGCGACCGCCGCCGCGGCATGGTCGGCGTTGACGTTGAGCGCCTGGCCCTCCTCTCCCGCCGCGCGTCCCAGCGGCGACACGATCGCGGCCTCGCCCCGCTCGATGACCTCTGCCAGCCGGGCGGCGTCGACATCCTCGACCGCGCCCACCAGCCGCAACGCCGGCTGCGAGGCGTCGATGGGCCGCGCCCGCAGCAGGCCGTCCTGCCCCGGCAGCACCGCGCCTGCGGCGCCGTGCCGATCCAGCGCGCCGGCGAGGCGCTCGGCGACCTCCTGGTAGACCTCCCGCATCGCCGCGACCGTCGCCTCGTCGGTCACCCGCAGGCCGTCGATGCGCTCGGGCTCGGCGCCGGTCGCCGCCAGCCTGCGGTCGATCTGCGGCTTGCCGCCATGGACGACGACCACCCGCACCCGCTTTGCGAGCACCGCCGCGACGTCGGCCGCCAGGCCGTCCAGCAGGGCGTCGTCGTCGATGAGCTCGCCGCCGGCCTTGACCACGACGGTCCGGCCGGCGAAGCCGTCGGGATCTTTTGCTTGGGAATCCTCGCCTGTCATGCGGGGGATTCTAGGAGCAGGAGCGATTTAAAAAGACGACCCGCGGCCAGAAATATATCGTAATGTGGCGTGCCGTCTACAGCAAGCATGCCACCCCGATCCTCCGTGCTCTGCGGCTATTCCTACTGCGCAGCCAAGCTGCGAATTGTTCTTCGGGCTTGAGAACTGCTAGTGGGAGACTTCCCTTGTCTCCACACACGCATCGTTCTCTTTCCACCAGCAATAATTGCTGGCTATCGGAAGTCCCCAAAGGGCGCTGACGAGAAGGAGGATGACTCCGGACACGGCTGACAGCCACAGCCGGCGAGCCTGCATTTTCTCTGCGCTCGCTATTTTCTCCCTTTCGACCATCGCCTGCATCTGTATTTGGAATACAGCGACTTCACCCTTCCAGGAGGGTTTCGTGTCGGCAATGTGCTTGAAAGAAGTTCCGTCTGCTTCCAACGTCACGTGTCGACGTCCCTAGCAGCATCCAGCTCGATGATGAGCTCCTCTTGGTTGGCGCGAACCAGGCGCCCCACCAGAAAGAAGTCCTTGCCGTTGCGGAAGCGGAGGAAACCCTGCTCGCCACAACGCCTACAGGCTTCCGCGAAGCCCTCTCGCGTATTGAACTGAATCCGATGCCTCTCGACCGGAATCTTTTCGATATGTTTGAAGCTAGTGTCCATCTTTCAGGCCTGCCGCTATTTTACTATATGTTTATATAAGGCGACCAACGCGATATTTCAAGAGCGCGAAGGACCTGCATTTCTCCATCCCCGCCCGCTAGATGCGGCGGCGGCGCTGGCCCCGGCCTGACAGGATTGCGCCCCGTCTTTTTCGTCAGGGCTTCATTCGCATCTATCTTCTCGTCCCTCCCTATCCGCTCTTGCCCGTCACTTGGCGAAAGGGGAAGCGATTTCAGGCTTGTTTTTTGTGCAGTAATCGAACAGCCCGGGAATTCCCGCCTCCACCTTGTGATCCTTTGGCCAGATGAAACCCAGGTCCAGCAGCTCATAGCAGATGTCCACGGCCTTGCCATGGCCATCCTCCGCAAAGCCGCTCGCAATGCTTTTCATGATCGTGCCTCTTGTCACGCGCCCGTCATTGAGGTCCAGCAGTTCCATGACATGCCGCGCGTGCTCGACGAGGCCTTCAGTCTTGGTCCTGTCGCAGATCTCCTGATAGAACCGCTCCCGCTTTTGCTGAATGCCGGCCTTCGCCCCGCTCACGTCCTCCACGTCCACCTCGTCGCGGCCCGCCGCAGCCCAGGCTTCCCACACCTCATGCCCCACGATCTGGATGAACTGCGGGTAGTCGTCAGTCAAACCCGCCATCATGTCCAGCGCCTTGTCCCGCACCTTCACGCCTTGCTCCTCGAATGGCCTGCGCAGCGCCTCCCGTGCCGCCGCCGGCGTCAGCTCGGCAAGATTGAAATCCCTGGTTCTGTCCATCAAACCCACCTTGGTTCTGTCCAAGGTCCGAAACATTTCGGGCGTCCCCGCCAGCACCAGCGCCAGCGGACAGCCGCCAATGAACAGCCAATCGTAATGAAGCAGGAATCTGCGCAGCGATTGGATGTCGTAATCGGTGGCGTGATCCATCAGAAACGCCAGCGGCCGCCGCTGCGCGCAGGCTTCCATGCTTGGCCGCACCACGTTCCACTGCTGATTGGCGCTTATCGGACCCAGCCCTTCGGGCCTTTTCCGCAGCTCCTCTATCTCCGCCAGCAGGTCGCGGCAGTAGGCCGGCAGCGCCTCCACGTCCGTGACCGAGACGATTCCCTTGCTCAGCTCGCCGTCTGGATGAAGATCCGGCAGGCTGCTGAGGGAGACGACGTGGATGCCGTGCCCTTCGGCTATCTGCCGGGCCGCCTCAAGCAGCGCCGTCTTGCCCGCGCCTGCCGGGCCGTGAAGCTGGATGGGCCGATACGCCATGCCGTTCCAGCTCTCAATCCTCTCGCCAGGAGCTTTGGCGATCGCGCCTACGGCCCTTGCGATGGCCTTCAGCTCCTCATCCCGGCCAGCTAGATGCGGCGGCGCTGCCAATTCCAGCCTGAACGGATTGCGTCCCGGTTTTTTCATCAAGGAATCTTTCATGCTCATCTCCTCTCCTTTCGCCCTTCACCCGCCGAAAGGCCGGCGCGTCTGCGATTGTTCCTGTCGCAGTAATCGAACAGCCCGGGAATGCCCGCCTCGACATCCATGTCCTTTGACCAGATGAAACCCAGGTCCAGCAGCTCATAATAGATGTCCACGGCCTTGCGATCGCCATCCTCCGCAAAGCCGCCGGCAATGCTTTCTACTATCGTGTGCTTCCACACTCGCCCGCCGTTGCGGTCCAGCAGTTCCATGGCATGCCGCGCGTGCTCGACGAGGCCGCCGGTCTTGATCCGGCCGCAGATGTCCTGATAGAACCGCTCCCGCTTCTGCCGAATGCCGTCCTTCGCCCCGCTCACGTCCTCCACGTCTACCTCGTCGCGGCCCGCCGCAGCCCAGGCTTCCCAGACTTCATGCCCCACGATCTGGATGAACTGCGGGTAGCCGTCCGCCATGCTCGCCATCAACTCCAGCGCCTCGTCCCGCACCTTCACGCCTTGCTCCTCGAACGGCTTGTTCAGCGCTTCCCGCGCCGCTGCCGGCGCCAGCGTGGCAAGGTCAAAAATCCTGCTCCTGTCCATCAGGCCCACATCGGTGTCGTTCAGCGTCCTCCATATCTCAGGGGTGCCCGCCAGCAGCAGCGCCATCGGGAAGTTGTCGAGCAGCCTCCAGTCGTAATCGAGCAGAAAAGCCCGCAGCGACTGGACGTCGTAGCCCGGGACGTGGTCCAGCAGCAGCGCTGTCGGCCGCTTCTGCAGGCACACATCCATGACCCGGTCCAGCGGCGCATAGTAGACCCCGACGCCTTCTCCAGGCCTGCGCCGCTTTTTCTGGTACCGCGCCAGCTTGATGAACAGATTCCACGGGAACGCGGCCATTCCCATGCCAGCGATCATGCCGGACACCAGCTGGCCGTCGAGCGCCAGGTCCGGCATGCTCGTCACCGAAACGACGTGGATGCCATGCTCTTCCGCCGTGCGCCGGGCCGCTTCGAGCAGCGCCGTCTTCCCCGATCCCGGCGGGCCGTGCAGCCGGATAGGCCAGCGCGCGATCGGCTTGCGTTCTCGGCCTTCTCCATCGCTAAGGGCAATCGAGCGCAGGGCAAAACCAATCTCCGCCAGCTCCGCATCCCGGCCCGCCAGGCGCGCGGCCTCCGCCTCGCCGTCCGGGCCGAAAGGGTTGGCTTGCCGTCGGGGCTTGCTCATAAGGCGGTATTCTATATCATAACATCGTCTCTATCAAGTATTCGGTTTCTTCATCATTCATTTGCTCCTGGAAATTCCATGTTTTTTGCTCTAAACCCGGTCTTTCATGGCAGCAGCACCTGGATGTCCTTGGCGTTCTCGACCAGCGAGGCGCCGTCGCGCAGCAGCTGGTTGCAGCCCCGGCCGGCGGGGTTGGACGGGCTGTGCGGCACCGCCGCGACCTCGCAGCCCACGTCGGCGGCGTCGGCGGCGAGCTTCAATGTGTCGCAGCCCAGCGGCGCCTCGACCACCAGCAGCAGGTCCGCCAGCGCCGCCAGCAGGCGGTGGCGGCGGGCATAGCCCTGCCGCGGCGCCGGCGCCCGCGGCGCGATCTCGCCCAGCAGCAGGCCGCCGCCGGCCAGGATCTCGTCGCCGAGCCTCACGCTGTCCCAGGCGGCCGCCCCGCCGACCACCCCGACGCAGGGCCCCGGCGCGGTCAGGGCGCCCTGCAGCGCCGCCTGCGCGATCCCCGGCGATACCCCCGCCGCGACCGCCAGGCCTTCCCGGCCGGCCTCCAGCGCCAGGGTCCGCGCCAGCAGCGCCGCGTCCGGGGTCGGCGCCGAGGCGCCGGCGAAGGCCACCGCGCGCTCTTCGAGCAGGCCCAGGTCGCCGCGCGCGAACAGCGCCAGCGGCGCGTTGGCGAAGCGCTCGAGCACCCGCCGCGGGTAGCCGGCCTCGCCCAAGAAGACGCAGGTCCCGCCGGTCTGCTTGGTCCAGGCCGCGACCGCCTCGATGACGCCGTCCTCGACCCGGCCGCGCAGCGGGCCGGCCTCTTCGGAGTGCTTGCGCAGCTCGGCGACCGGCTGGGCGAGCACCGCCGCCGGCGAGCCGAACGCCCGCAGCCAGATCAGCTTGGCCTCGAGCGAGACCTCCTTGATCAGGGCCAGCTCCAGCCAGGCCTCGTACGATCCCTTGCTCACGATGTCGCGTTCCTCATTGTAAAATTATCTTATACGCAGCCCGCTTGGCGCGGCGCGCCTCCAAATCCATGCAGCACGACCCAGGCAGCCCCGCGGACCGCCTTTTGGCCTACCCGCACGCCGCCCTGCGGGCGCAGGCGGCGCCGGTCAAGGAGATCGACGACGGCGTCCGGGCGCTCGCGGCGCGCATGCTCGAGACCATGTACGCCCACAGCGGCATCGGCCTCGCCGCCAACCAGGTCGGCGCCGCCTGGCGCGTCTTCGTCTACGACCTGTCCGAGGAGCGCAACCGCCCCGCCATGCTCGCCAACCCCGCCATCGTCGCCGCCGACAGCGAGAAACTGCCCTACGAGGAGGGCTGCCTGTCGCTGCTCGAGGCGCGCGGGACCGTCAAGCGGCCGCAGGCGGTCACCATCGAGGCCATCGACGTCGCCAGCGGCGAGCCGGTGCGCTTTGATTCGAAGACCCACCTCGAGGCGGTCTGCCTGCAGCACGAGATCGACCACCTCGACGGCGTGCTGTTCTTCGACCACATGTCGCGCCTGCAGCGCGACCGCCTGCTCAAGCGCTACGACAAGGCCTGCGCCGAGCGCGCCCAGCGGGACGGGGACGCGGCCGCGACGGCCTGAGCGGCGCGCTGCGCATAGCCTATTTCGGCGGCGCGGCCTTCGCCGTCCCGCCGCTGCTGCGGCTCGCCCGCGAGCCCGGCTTCGAAATCCTGTGGGCCGCCTGCCCGCCGCCGAAGCCGCGCGGCCGCAAGCTGGCGGCGCCGCCCGGCCCGGTCGAGGAGGCCTGCAAGGAGGCGGGCATCCCCTGCCGCCAGCTGGCGCAGGATGACGAGATCGAAGCCGCCCTCGCCGAAGCCCAGCCCGACTTCGCCGTCGTCTGCGCCTACGGCGTCAAGCTCAGCGAACAAGCCCTCGCCCTGCCGCAGCGCGGCTGCGTCAACATCCACTCCTCCCTGCTGCCGCGCTGGCGGGGCGCGGCGCCGATCGAGCGCGCCATCGCCGCCGGCGACAGCGAGACCGGCGTCACCACCATGCTGATGGCCTCGCGCATCGACGCCGGCCTCATGCTGCGGCGGGAGGCGACGCCCATCGGCCCCGCGGACACCGGCGGGACGCTGCACGACCGCCTGAGCCAGATCGGCGCCGGGCTGATCGTCGCGACCCTGCGGGACTACGACGCCATCGAGCCGCAGCACCAGGATGCATCCCAGGCCTGCTACGCCCGCAAGATCAACAAGGACGAGGCGCGGCTGCGCTGGGAGCAGCATTCGGCCGCCGAGCTCGAGCGGCGGGTGCGGGCCTTCAACCCGCGCCCCGGCGCCTGGGCCTTCCTCGCCGGCGAGCGCCTCAAGATCCTGCGCGCCGAGGCCCTGGCGGCCAGCGGCGCGCCGGGGACCGTCATCGAGCGGGGCAAGGAAACCGCCGCGATCGCCTGCAAACAAGGCAGCCTGCGCCCGCTCGAGGTCCAGCCCAGCGGCGGCAAGGCGATGGCGATGGCGGCCTGGCTGCGCGGCCGCGGCGCCGCCCTCGCGCTGGGCGACCAGTGTATAGAATCTCGGCGGGACGCGACCTCGTAGCTCAGCTGGATAGAGCATATTCCTCCTAAGAATAGGGTCACAGGTTCGAATCCTGTCGAGGTCGCCATCGCGGCCGCATATAGAATCCATCGCCGAGCATGGCCGGACACAGCAAGTGGGCTAACATCAAGCACCGCAAGGAGCGCGTCGACAACAAGCGCGGCAAGGCCTTCTCGCGGGCGGTCAAGGAGATCTACATCGCCGCCAAGCTCGGCGGCGAGGACGCCGCCGCCAATCCGCGCCTGCGCCTCGCGCTGCAAAAAGCCCGCGAGGTCAACCTGCCCAAGGACAACATCGACAAGGCGATCAAGCGCGGGACCGGCAAGCTCGAGGGCAGCAGCTACGAGGAGGTCCGCTACGAGGGCTACGGCCCGGACGGCTTCGCGGTCATCGTCGACTGCCTCACCGACAACCGCAACCGCACCACCTCCGAGGTGCGGCACGCCTTCACCAAGCACGGCGGCGCCCTCGGCACCGACGGCTCGGTGGCCTACATGTTCGAGCGGGTCGGCCAGTTCCTCTACGCCCCCGGCTGCGACCAGGACCAGGTCGTGGAGCTGGGCGTCGACGCCGGCGCCGCCGACTACGCCATCGAGGAGGACGGCAGCGTCGAGCTGCTCGCCGACCCGGCCGACTTCGAGAAGATCCATGCCTATCTCGCCGAGCGGCAGCCGCCGGACGCCGCCGAGATCACCCTGCGCCCGCAAAGCAGCGTCAGCCTCGAAGGCGAGCGCGGCGACAAGGCGAAGCGCCTGCTCGAAGCCCTCGAGGACTGCGATGACACCCAGCAGGTCTACAGCAACGCACAGCTTCTGGGCTGAGCCCGCCACGATCATCGGCATCGATCCGGGCCTGGCCCGGACCGGCATCGGCGTGATCCGCCGCGAAGGCTCCCGCAGCGGCCGCCTCGCGCACCAGGTGGTCCGCAGCGCTCCGAGCGAAGGCGTCGAGCAGCGCCTCGCCGCCATCCACGCCGCCGTGCTCGCGGCCTGCCTCGAGCATCAGCCGGCGATCGCCGCCGTCGAGCGCACCTTCGTCAACACCAACCCCGGCTCGTCGCTGGCGCTGAGCCAGGCCCGCGGCGCGGCGCTCGCCGCCCTCGGCGCCGCCGGCGTCCCGGTCCAGGAGCTCGCGCCGTCCACCGTCAAGAAGCAGGTCGGCGGGCGCGCGACCGCGGCCAAGGCCGAGGTCGCCCGCATGGTCCGCAGCCTGCTGGAGCTGCCGGCGGCCGAAAAGCTCGCCGCCGACGCGGCCGACGCCCTGGCGATCGCCCTGAGCGCCTCGGGCGGCAGGCAGGCCCTGACGGCGCGCCGGCCCCGCGGCCGGCGCCGGAGGCGGCGGTGATCGCGCTGCTGCGCGGCAAGCTGGCGGCGGCGGCCCCGCCGCACGTCGTCGTCGAGTGCGGCGGCGTCGGCTACGAGGTCATGATCCCGGCGCCGGCCTTCGAGAGCCTGCCGGCGGCCGGCGAGGAGGTGACGCTGCACGTCTCGCTGCAGGTCCGCGAGGACAGCCACAGCCTGTACGGCTTCTTCACCGCCGCCGAGCGGCTTTTGTTCCTGACCCTGGTGCGCATCAGCGGCGTCGGCGCCAAGAGCGCGATGGCGCTGCTGTCGGCGCTCGATCCGGCGGGGCTCGCGGCGGCGGTCGAGGACAACGACCCCAAGGCGCTCACCAAGGCGCCGGGCATCGGCCTGCGCAGCGCCGAGCGCATCGTCATCGAGCTGCGCGGCAAGGACGTCCTCGCGGCGGCGCCGGCCACCATCCCCGCCCACGCCCAGGCGATCGCGGCGCTGGTCGCGCTGGGCTACTCCGCCTCCAAGGCCCGCGGCGCCCTCGCCGGCGTCCCGACCAAGGGCAAGGAGGTCGCCGAGATCATCAAGCTCGCACTCGCCAAGCTCAGCGGCGGCTCTTAGAATCGGTTCCTGCCCATGAAACTCAGCACCGCCCAGCTGCGGCAGCTCGCCGCCCTCGCCCGCCTCGAGCTCGACGACGGGCAGCTGCGGGCGCTCGAAGGCGATTTCGCCCGGATGATGGCGATGGCCGAGCAGATCCAACAGGCGCCCACCGCGGGCCTCGACGGCCTCAGCCACGTCCATGGCCACGGCCTCGCGCTGCGCGCCGACGAGCCCGCCGACGCCGGCGCAAACCTCGCGGCCGGCGCCGTCGCGCACCGCGACGGCATGGTGGTCGTCCCGCCGGTCATCGACTGACTTGGACCTGACCGACCTGGCCGCGGCGGTCGCCGCGAAACGCATGTCCGCGGCCGAGCTGCGGGCCGAGTGCCGCGGGCGCATCGCGCGCCGCGCCGACCTCAACGCCTTCATCTCGACGGCGGACGGCGACGGGCCACAGGCCGACGCCGCCGGGCCGCTGGCCGGCATGCCCTGCGCGGTCAAGGACATCTTCATGACCGCCGGCGACAGGACCACCTGCGCCTCGCGCATCCTCGAGAATTTCACCGCGCCCTACGAATCGCGCCCTCAAGGCCGCCGGCATGGCCTGCCTCGGCAAGACCAACATGGACGAGTTCGCGATGGGGACCACCGGCGAGAACTCCGCCTTCGGCTCCACCCTCAACCCCTGGGACCCCGGCCGCGTCCCCGGCGGCAGCTCCAGCGGCTCGGCGGCGGCGGTCGCGGCGCGGCTGGTGCCGGCGGCGCTGGGCACCGACACCGGCGGCTCGGTGCGGATGCCGGCCGCCTACTGCGGCGTCAGCGGCATCAAGCCCAGCTACGGCCTGGTCTCGCGCCGCGGCATGGTCGCCTACGCCTCCAGCCTCGACCAGGCCGGCGCCTTCGCCGCCAGCGCCCGCGACCTGCGCCTGCTGCTGCGCGCGGTCGCCGGCCACGACCCGCAGGACTCGACCTCGCTGCCGCAGGCGGCCTGCGCCGCCGCGCCGCTGGGCAAGGACGGCCTGCAAGGCCTGAAGATCGGCGTCGCGCCCGAGTTCTTCGCCGCAGGCGTCGAGGACGGGGTCGCCGCCAGCGTCCGCGAGGCGGTCGCCGCGCTCGAACAGCTCGGCATGCGGGCGGTCGAGGTCGCGATGCCCTCGCTCGCCCACGCCATCCCCGCCTACTACGTCATCGCCTGCGCCGAGGCCTCCAGCAACCTGGCGCGCTACGACGGCCTGCTGTACGGCAGCCGCGCGGCCGCCGACGGCCTCGACGCCACCGTGGCGCGCTCGCGCTCGGCGGGCTTCGGCGCCGAGGTCCAGCGCCGCATCATGCTCGGGACCTTCGTGCTCTCGCACGGCTACGTCGACGCCTACTACCGCCAGGCGCTCAAGGTCCGCCAGCTAGTCCGCCGCGACTTCGAGACGGCATTTGAATCATGCGACCTGCTCGCAGCGCCGGCGGCGCCGACCGCCGCGCCGCCGCTGGGCTCCTTCGTCGACGATCCGGTGCTGATGTACAGCCAGGACCTGTGCACCGCGCCCGCCAACCTCGCCGGCCTGCCCGCCATCGCCCTGCCCTGCGCGCCAGTCGGCGGCCTGCCCGCCGGGCTGCAGCTGATCGGGCCGATGCTCGCCGAGAACCTTTTGCTGAGCGCCGGCGAGGCCTACCAGGAGGCGACCGAGCACCACAAGGCGCTGCCGCCGGGCTGCGAGGACTGGGCATGAGCGGCTGGCAGCTGGTGGTCGGCATCGAGAGCCACGTGCAGCTCAGCACCCGCTCCAAGCTGTTCTCGTCCTCGCCGGCGGCCTACTGCGCCGAGCCCAACCGGCAGGCGAACGCCGTCGACTTCGGCCTACCCGGCACCCTGCCCGCCGTCAACCGCGAGGCGGTGGCCAAGGCGATCCGCTTCGGCCTCGCCGTCGGCGGCGACGTCGCGCGCGAGTCCGAGTTCGCCCGCAAGCACTACTTCTATCCGGACCTGCCGAAGGGCTACCAGACCAGCCAGTTCGAGCATCCGGTCATCGCCGGCGGCGCGGTCGAGGTCGCCGAAGGCGTCGCGGTCCAGCTGGTGCGCGCCCATCTCGAAGAGGACGCCGGCAAGCTGCTGCACGACGCCATCCCCGGCGCCAGCGCCGTCGACCTCAACCGCGCCGGCGTCCCGCTGCTCGAGATCGTCTCGGAGCCCTGCATGCACACGCCGGCCGCCGCCCGCGACTACGCCAAGGCCCTGCACGAGCTGGTGCGCTGGCTGGGCATCTGCGACGGCAACATGCAGGAAGGCTCGATGCGCTTCGACGTCAACGTCTCGCTGCGGCGCGGCGCCGACGCGCCGCTCGGGACCCGCACCGAGACCAAGAACCTCAACTCCTTCCGCTTCCTCGAGCAGGCCATCGTCCACGAGGCCGAGCGCCAGCAGGAGCTGCTCGAGGCCGGCGAACAGGTGGTCCAGGAGACCCGGCTCTTCGATCCGGGCAAGGGCGTCACCCGGCCGCTGCGCTCGAAGGAGGAGGCCGCCGACTACCGCTACATGCCCTGCCCGGACCTGCTGCCGCTGCGCATCGCCGAGGACTGGATCGAGGCCGAGCGCGCCGCGCTGCCCGAGCTGCCGGCCGCCTGCCGCCGCCGCCTGGTGGCGATGGGCCTCGAGGCCGACGCCGCGCGGACCATCGCCGCCGAGCGCGCGACGGTCGCCTACTTCGAGGAGGCCGCGGCCGGCTGCGGCGACCCGCAGGCCGCCGCCAACTGGATCACCGGCGACGTCGCCGCCCTGTGCCGCGAAAAAGAAATCGGCATCGAAGACGCGCCGGTGCCCGCCGCCCGGCTCGCGGC
>MEIE01000003.1 GCA_001750625.1 Candidatus Amphirhobacter heronislandensis | reverse complement strand
GCGAAGTACAGCACCCTGACCTTCATCGCCGCCGCTTCATTTGTTCTTGTCGAAGCGGCGCAGCCGCACCAGCACGCTGCCGGTGTTCCCCTTGACCTCGCTGTAAAACAGAACGTGATCGCACTTGGCCAGCCAGGCGCGCACGTGCGGCCCGAGAATTCTCTTGCCCTTGCCGTGGACGATTTCCACCAAAGTGCAGCCCCGCGCGAGGCAGCCCGCCAGGAACTCATCCACCCTCTCGAAGGCCCGCTCAAGGCAATCGCCATGCAAGTCGAGCTTGGCTTGGCGCTTTTTGCCCAGGTCGCTGCGCATCTTGTTCTCCCCGTAGCTGGGACGGCGCCAGCACTGATCCGAGAGTTCCGCATTCATCGCCTGCCGATTAAGCACCGGTCGCGGGACTTCGATCGCGAAGCCGCCGGCATCCTTGAAATCACCCGAGGAGAGGCCTCCTTCCTCTTTTTTGAACAGCTCCTCGAAGCTTTCCTCGTCCCTGTCCTTCTCAGGCATGGCCCTGCTCCCGCAGCCAGCGCGTCGCGTCCAGCGCCGCCATGCAGCCGCTGGCCGCGCTGGTGACCGCCTGGCGGTAGATGCTGTCCTGGACGTCGCCGGCCGCGAACACCCCCGGGACCGAGGTCGCGGTCGCGAAGCCGTTGGCGCCGGTCGTCACGTAGCCCTGCTCCATGTCCAGCTGCCCCTCGAACAGGCCGGTGTTCGGGGCGTGGCCGATCGCGATGAAGACCCCCGCGACCGCGAGGTCCTCCGTCTCCCCGCTTTCAGCGTTGCGCAGCCGCGCGCCGTTGACGAGCTTGCCGTCGCCGAGGACCTCGTCGAGGACGAAGGGCGTCTTGACGGCGACCTTGCCGGCCTCCTCGGCCTGCCGCAGGCGGTCCATCATGATCGCCTCGGCGCGGAAGCCGGCCCGCCGGTGCACCAGGGTCACCTTCGAACAGATGTCGGCGAGATACAGCGCCTCTTCGACCGCGGTGTTGCCGCCGCCGACCACGATGACCTCGCGGTCGCGGAAGAAAAAGCCGTCGCAGGTCGCGCAGGCCGAGACCCCGCGGCCCTTGTACTCCTCCTCCGATTCCAGCCCCAGGTACTTGGCCGCCGCGCCGGTCGCGACCACGAGGGCGTCGCAGCTGTACTCGCCCTGGCCGCCGCGCAGCCGGAACGGCCGCGCGTCGAGCTCGACCGCGGCGATGTGGTCGGCGGCCGCCTCGCCGCCGAAGCGGGTCGCGTGGCGGATGAAGCGCTCCATCAGCTCGGGGCCCTGCACCCCCTCGTCGTCGGCGGGCCAGTTGTCGACGTCGGTGGTGGTGGTCAGCTGGCCGCCGGGCTCGATGCCCTTGAGCAGCAGCGGGGATAGGTTGGCGCGCGCCGCGTACAGCGCGGCGGTGCAGCCCGCCGGCCCCGATCCCAGCACGATCAGGCCATGGTGCCGGGGCGCCACGGCGCCTAGGACCCGAGCAGGGCGTCGATCGCCGCGCGCTCGGGCATCGACGGCGCCGTCCCCGGCCGGGTGACCGAAATGCCCGCGCCCGCGCAGGCGAAGCGCGCCGCGTCCTTGATGTCCCGCCCCTCGGCCAGCGCGCAGGCCAGCGCGCCGTTGAAGGCGTCGCCCGCGCCGGTGGTGTCCGCCACCGCCCCGGCCTTGGGCGCCGGCACCATCTCCGAGAAGTCCTTGCAGTGGATCAGCGCGCCCTGCTCGCCGAGCGTCACCAGCGCGCAGCCGGCGCCGTGCTCCAAGAAGAAGTCGCCGGCCTTGCGGGCGTCGTCGGGGGTCTTGACCGCGACGCCGGTGAGGTTGCCGGCCTCGGTCTCGTTCGGGGTGACGTAGTCGCAGAAGCCGTAGATCGCCGCATCCAGCGGCCCGGCCGCCGGCGCCGGATCGAAGACCGTCACCGCGCCCGCCTCTTTGGCGATCTTCAGGCCGTGCAGGGCTATTTTTTCCGGCTGCTCGAGCTGGGTCATGAAGACCTTCGCGGCGCGGATCGCCTCGGCGCGCTGGTCGACCTCGGCCGCCGTGATCGAAGCGCCGGCGCCGGGCTCGACGATGATCGCGTTGTCGCGGCTGGCGCTTTCGACGAAGATCATCGCGGCGCCGGTCGGCACCTCCCCGGTGACGCTTTGGTCCTCGACGCCGGCCTCGCTCCAGGCTTTCTTGGCCATCGCGCCGAAGGCGTCGTCGCCGAGCTTGGCGATCATCGCGACCCCCGCCCCCGCCCGGCTGGCGGCGACCGCCTGGTTGGAGCCCTTGCCGCCGGGGCCGAGCGCGAAGCTCTCGCCCATCAGGGTCTCGCCCATGCGCGGCAGGCGCGCCGCGACGAAGGACAGGTCGGCGACGAAGACCCCGAGGATGGCGATGTCCGCCGGCATCGCTTCTTAGCCCTCCTCGGGCGGCAGGACGCCTTTTTTGAGCATGAAGCAGCCCCAGAAGCGGCGCTCGGCGGTGGTCACCACGGCGTAGGACTCCTTGGCCATGTCGTAGAACTTGAAGCGGTCGATGGGCAGGAGCTTGTACTTCTCGCCGGCGTCGACGATCGCCTGCTGGACCTCGGTGCGGACCTCGGGGACCTCCTCGGGCTTGTCCTGGACCTCCATGCACATCGCCGGGTGCTCGACGGCGAAGTCCAGCGGCATCACCGACAGGATGGCCTTGACCACCCGGGCCGCCGGCGCGTCGACGCGCAGCAGCTCTTCGTGGACGGTCTCCTGCGCGGTCGAGTCGCTGGGGAAGTTGGTGTCGGACACCACGATCACGTCGCCGTGCCCCATCGCGCGCAGGACGTACAGCAGCTCGGCGTTGAGCAGCGGGTCGATGTTCTTGAGCATGGTTCTCCCTCCTTGGCGCCCGCCGGGCGCGCAGCGTTATTTTATTGCGGCGGCCGGCCCTAGTCCCCGTGCGGGAACCACACGTTCTTGACCTGGCTCGCGCGCCGCATCCACTCGGCTCCCTGCGCGCTGGCCGCCTCCCAGTCGACGCCGGCGCCAACGAAGCTGCTCTTGACGTTGCCGGCCGCGAGCTCCTCGACCAGCTTCGCCTCCGCCGGGCCGCGGAAGCACCACATGCCGTCGACGTCCATGTGCGCCGCCAGCGTCCCGAGCAGGTCCTCGCCGTGCCCGGTGACGATGTTGACCGCCCCCGCCGGGATGTCCGAGGCCTCGATCACCTCGTAGAAATCGGCCGCGACCAGGGCGTGCCGCGCGCTCGGCAGCATCACCGCCGCGTTGCCGGCCGCCAGCAGCGGCCCCAGCAGGCTGACGAATGACAGCAGCGGCGCCTCGTCGGGGCAGGCCGCGCCCACCACGCCCAGCGGCTCGGGCAGCGCCAGCGCCAGGCCCCGCAGCGGCGGCTCGTGCACCACCCCCTCGTGCCGGTCGCACCAGGCCGCGTAGTGGAACAGGCGCGCGCAGGCGCCCTCGGTCTCTTTGCGCGCCGCCGCCGGCGTCGCGCCGGTCAGCTGCCGCAGGCGGCTGGCGAACTCGGCCCGGCGCTTGGACAGCTTCTCGGCCAGGTGGTAGAGCAGCTGCGAGCGCAGGTGCGGCCCCGCCATCGCCCACTTGCCTGCGGCCGCGCGCGCCGCGGCGACCGCGTCGCGGACGTCCTTGCGGTTGCCGCGCGCCGCGTAGCCGGCGAGGCCGCCGCGCGCGTCGGCGACCGCGTACGAGTAGCCGCCGTCGGGCCGGCTCTGCCTGCCGCCGATGTAGTGCTTGGCGGTCTGGTCGATGCCGTCGCCGGCCGCCGCTTCGGGAGGAGCCCCGGCCCGGGAACGGCGCGGCGGCTTGCGGCGCGTCGGCAGCGGCGCCTTGAGGTATTCATAGGCGCCTTCGATCCCGCCCTCGCGGCCGAAGCCCGACTCGCGGTAGCCGCCGAAGCCCACCGCCGCGTCGAACAGATTGGTCGAGTTGATCCAGACCACGCCGGCCCGCAGCCGCCGGGCCACCTCCAGCGCGAGGCCGCCGGCCTCGGCGTAGACGCTCGCGGCCAGCCCGTAGCGGATGTTGTTCGCCAGCTCCACCGCCTCGGCGCTGGTCCGGAAGGTGTGCGCCACCAGCACCGGGCCGAAGACCTCCTCGGTCGCGACCTCGGCGTCGCGCGGGACGTCGAGCAGCAGCGTCGGCGGGTAGTAGCAGCCGCCGGCGGGCAGGCCGCGCGGCAATTCGCCCTGCAGCAGCCTGCCGCCGTCCTTGACGCCGCCGGCGACCATGCGCTCGATGCGCGCCCGCTGCGCCGCCGAGATCACCGCGCCGACGTCGGTGCTCTTGTCCAGCGGGTCGCCGACCCGCATGTCGCGCAGGCGGCGGGCCAGCTTCGCGAGCAGCCGCGGCGCGGCGCTTTCCTGGACCAGCAGCCGCGAGCCCGCGCAGCAGACCTCGCCTTGGTTGAACCACACGCCGTCGACGATGCCCTCGACCGCGGCGTCGAGGTCGGCGTCGCCGAAGACGATGAACGGCGACTTGCCGCCGAGCTCCAGGCTCAGCGAGATCCCGCGCCCGGCGGTCCGGCGGCGGATGTCCTTGCCGACCGCGGTCGAGCCGGTGAAGGCGATTTTGTCGACGCCGTCGGCCTCGACCAGCAGCCGGCCGCAGCGGCCGTCGCCGAGGACGACGTTGAGGACGCCCGCCGGCAGGCCGGCCTCGGCGGCGAGCTCGGCGAACAGCAGCGCCGTCAGCGGCGACTGCTCGGCCGGCTTGAGCACCGCCGCGTTGCCCAAAGCCAGCGCCGGCGCCACCTTCCACGCCAGCATCAGCAGCGGGAAGTTCCACGGGATGATCTGCCCGACCACCCCCACCGGCGCCCGGCCGGGAAAAAGCTCGTCCTGCAGCTGCGCCCAGCCGGCGTGGTGGTGGAAGTGCCGCGCCGCCAGCGGGATGTCGATGTCGCGGGTCTCGCGGATCGGCTTGCCGTTGTCCAGGCTCTCGAGCACCGCGAACAGCCGCGCGTGCTTTTGCAAAAGCCGCGCCAGGGCGTACAGCAGCCGGGCGCGCTCGTGGCCGCCGCGCCGCGCCCAGGCCGGCTGCGCCCGCCGCGCCGCGGCGACCGCCTTGTTGACCTCGGCGGCCCCGGCCTGCGGCAGCTTCGCCAGCAGGCGGCCGGTCGCCGGCTCGCGGACCGCGAAGCTCCCCTTGCCGGCGCGGCTGAAGCGGCCGTTGATGAAATGGCCGAGCTTGGCCCTGCGCGCGTCCAGCCAGGCGCGGGCCGGCGCGTCGTCTTCGGGCGCGGGGCCGTAGGCGAGCGGCGCCATCAGGCCAGCGCGTGGCGGTGCGTGGCGCTGTAGGCGCCGGTCGCGTGGTGCTCGAGCTGCCGCTCGACGTCGCCGAGCAGCGAGGAGGCGCCCAGCCGCAGCAGCCCGGGCTCCAGCCAGGCCGGGCCCAGCTCCTCGCGGACCAGGACCATGTAGCGCAGCGCGTCCTTCGCGGCCGAGATGCCGCCGGCGGGCTTGAAGCCGACCCGGCTGCCGCTGAGCTCCTCGTAGTCGCGGATCATGCGCAGCATCACCAGCGCGGTCGGCAGGCTGGCGTTGGTCGCCTCCTTGCCGGTCGAGGTCTTGATGAAGTCGGCGCCGGCCATCATCGCGACCATGCCCGCCTGGGCGACCGCCCGCAGCGAGCGCAGGTCGCCGACCGCGAGGATGACCTTGACGTGCGCCTCGCCGGCGGCGTCGCGGAAGGAACTCACCTCGTCGTACAGCTTCCGCCAGGCGCCGGTGAAGACGTGCTCGCGGGTGATCACCGTCTCCATCTCCGGCGCGCCGGCCCGGACCGCGTCCTTGATCTCGCGCAGCTTCGCCGCCGTGCCGATCTGGCCGGCCGGAAAGCCGGTCGACACCGGCGTCACCGGGATCCCGCTGCCCTCGAGCAGTTCCTGCGCCCGCCGCTGCAGCCGCGGGTAGACGCAGACCGCCGCCGCGCGCAGGGACGCGGGGGCGCCCAGCGCCCGCCGCAGCCCCGGCGCCAGCGGCGCGCGGGCCTTGCCGCACAGCCGCGCGAGCCGGCCGGCGGTGTCGTCGCCGGCGAGCGTGGTCAGGTCCATGCAGCGAATCGCCTGCAGCAGCCAGGCCTTCTGCGCCTCCTTCTTGACCGCGCGCCGCTGGACCACCGAGGCCGCGCGCCGCAGCGCGGCGAAATGATTGACCCGGACGCCGGCGACCAGGCCCGCGTCGAGGGGCATGCCCGGGTTGCGGGCCGGCCGGGGGCGGCGCTTGGACGCGGCGGCTTTCTTCAACATATAGAATCAATGCTTGGCTGCCGCCGCGGGCCCGCAGGCCCGGCAGCCAGCCGCAGCCGATGCCGTATTTTATTAGCAGCAGGACCGCGACCGCCGCGCTGGCGCTCGCGCTGCTGGCGGCGCTGCTGCCGGCCGCCGCCCCCGCCCAGTGGTACATCTGCAAGCGGGACGATTCGCCCATCGAGATCAAGACCAACCGCCTCATGCAGGGCCACGCCTGCCGCGAGGTCGACAGCGCCGGCAACCCGGTCCGCTCCAGCAGCCAGCCGCAGCAGCAACAGCAGCAGTCCAGCGCCAACGGTAGCGGCAAGCAGGATTCGGGCCCGGCCCAGGCGCGCGCCGACAGCGTCCGCGCCCGCATCCTCATCCGCGAGCACAACCGCGAGCTGCTCGCCTTCCAGGAAGCCCGCGACAAGCGCGCGCGGCTCACCCGGCAGGAGGACGCCGAACTTTACGAATATTACAGCCTCAAGATGGAGAGCCACGGCATCAACGTCCGGGCGATCAAAGAAGAGCTGGCCCGCCTCCAGTAATGGACTTTTTGCCGATTCCTGCCATCGACCTGCTTGATGGCAACGTCGTCCGGCTGCGCGAAGGCGACTACGGCGCCGCCACCGTCTACGGCGCCAGCCCCGCCGAGCAGGCCGCTTCCTTCGCCCGCCACGGCGCGCGGCGGCTGCACCTCGTCGACCTCGACGGCGCGCGCCGCGGCGCCCCCGCCAACCGCGCCGGCGTGGCCGCCGCCATCGACGCCGCGAAGAAGGAAAACCCGGCCATCGAGGTCCAGGTCGGCGGCGGCCTGCGCGACCTGGCCGCGATCGAAGCCTGCCTCGAAGCGGCGGACTACGCCATCGTCGGGACCGCGGCGGTCGCGGACGAAGGCTTCCTGGCCGCGGCCTGCGAACGCTGGCCGCGGCGGATCATCCTCGGGCTGGACGCCCGCGATGGCAGCCTGGCGGTGAACGGCTGGGAACAGGACGCGGCGGTCCGCACCCTGGACTTCGCCGCGCGCGTCAAGGAGCTGCCGCTCGCGGCGGTCGCGCACACCGACATAGCCCGCGACGGCACCCTGCAGGGCCCGAACCTCGAAGCCAGCGCCGAGCTGCAGCAGCTGCTGGCCTGCCCGGTGATCGCCAGCGGCGGCGTCGCCGCGCTCGCCGACGTCGAGGAGGCGCGCAAAGCCGGCCTCGGCGGCGCGATCGTCGGCAAGGCCCTGTACGAGAACCGCATCGGCATCGCCGAGCTGCTGGCCGCCTGAGGACCATGGCCGTCGACCGCCACGTCCCGCCCAGCGTCCTGAAGCTGCAGCCGTACCAGGCGGGCAAGACCGTCGAGCAGATCGGCCGCGAGATCGGCGTCGAGGTCACGGTCAAGCTGTCCTCGAACGAAAACCCGCTCGGGAGCAGCCCGGCCGCGCTGCGGGCGCTCGCCGCGCCGCAGGACTACGCGCCGCACCTGTACCCGGACGCCGCCGCCGTCGCGCTGCGGGCGGCGATCGCCAAAAAACTCAATCTCGAGCCCGAGCAGGTGATCTGCGGCAACGGCTCGAACGACATCCTCGAGATGGCCGCGACCCTGACGCTGCGCCCGGGGTCCAAGGCGGTCTACGCGCAGCACTCCTTCGTCGTCTACCGCCTCGCGACCTTCGCCCGCGGCGCCGAGGCCATCGAGGTCCCCGCGGCGAACTTCGGCCACGACCTCGACGCGATGGCCGAGGCCTGCCAGCAGGACGGCGTGCGCATCGTCTACGTCGCCAATCCGAACAACCCGACCGGCAGCTGGCATGAGCCCGAGGCGGTCGCGGCCTTCGTCGCGAAAATCCCCGAGGACGTGCTGGTGGTCCTCGACGAGGCCTACCACGAGTACGTCGAGGACGGCCCGGGGCCGACGCTAGCCCTGCTTGCCAAGCATCCCAACCTGCTGATCAGCCGGACCTTTTCCAAGATCCACGGCCTCGCCGGCCTGCGCATCGGCTACGGCCTCGCGCAGCCCGGACTGCTCGCGCTGCTCAACCGGGTCCGGCAGCCCTTCAACGCCAACAGCGCCGCGCAGGCCGCCGCCGCCGCCGCGCTCGCGGACGATGATTTCATCGCGCGCTCCAAGGATGCCAACCGCGCCGGCATGACCCAGCTGCAAGAAGGCCTCGCGGCCAAGGGCTACCCGACCATTCCTTCCTGCGGCAACTTCATCTGCTTCGCCAGCGGCGACGGCGCCGCGATGTTCATGACGCTGCTGCGCGGCGGCGTGGTGATCCGCAACATCGACGAGTACGGCCTCGCCAACTGGCTGCGCGCGACCGTCGGCACCGAGGAGAACAACGCGCAGCTGCTCGCCGCGCTGCCGGCGCGGACGTGAGCGGCGAGGGTCCGATCGCGGTCGGCGTCGCCGGCCTCGGCCTGATCGGCGGCTCCTTCGCCGAGGACCTGATCGCGCGCGGCCACGCGGTCATCGGCCACGACCGCGACGCCGAATCCTGCGCCGAGGCGATGCGCCGCGGCGCCGTCACCCACGCCTCGGACGACATCGCCGTCCTCGACGACTGCAAGGCCATCCTAATCGCGGTGCCGGTCGGCCAGGCCGCCGAGGTCCTGCGCGGCGTCGCTGGTCTCGACGCGCCCAACCTCGCCGCGGTCTGCGACGCGGGCAGCACCAAGGCCGACGTCTGCGCCGCGGCGGCCGAGGCCCTCGGCGACCGCGCCGGCCTCTTCGTCCCCTGCCATCCGATCGCGGGCACCGAGCACAGCGGCATCCGCGCCGCCGTCAAGGACCTGTTCCGCGGCCGCCGCCTGATCATCTGCAAGGCCAGGCAGGACGAGGCGGCCGAGCGGCTGGTCGCCGGCCTGTGGGAGGAATGCGGCGCGCGCATCGAGCATATGGACGCCGAGGACCACGACCGGATGTTCGCGGCGGTCAGCCACCTGCCGCACATGCTGGCCTACGCCCTGGTCAACGACCTCGGCCACCGCGACGACCGCGCCGAGCTGCTCGCGAACGCGGCGAGCGGCTTCGCCGACTTCACCCGCATCGCGAGCTCCAACCCGCGGATGTGGCGCGACGTCTGCCTCGCGAACGGCGCCAACCTGGTCGGCGAGATCGGCGCCTACATCGAGCGCCTCGAGCAGCTGCGCGACGCCATCCTCACCCAGGACGGCGCCCGCCTGCACGACTTTTTCGAAGAGGCCCGCGAGCTGCGCGACGGCTGGCTCAAGAGCCGCGGCGAATGAGCGACTGGACCGTCTCGCCGGCCGCCGGCCCGCTGCGCGGCGAGCTGCGGCTGCCCTCGGACAAGTCGATCAGCCACCGCGCGATCATGCTCGGCGGCCTCGCCGACGGCGAAACCGTCATCGAGCAGCCGCTGCTCGGCGAGGACACCCGCGCGACCCTCAAGGCGATGGAGGCCCTCGGCGCGAAAGGCGCGCTCGAAGGCAACGTCCTGCGGGTGACCGGCGCCGGCGCCGAGCTCAACCGCGCCCCCGGGACCATCGACTGCGGCAACGCTGGCACCTTGATGCGGCTGTACGCCGGGCTGGTCTGCGGCCGCGGCGTCGCCTGCACGCTCGACGGCGACGAGTCCCTGCGGCGGCGGCCGATGCGGCGCATCAGCGAACCGCTCAAGGAGATGGGCGCGCGGATCGAGCCGCAGCCCGACGGCACGCCGCCAGTGCGCATCGAGGCGGTCGAGAGCCTGCGGCGCGTCGAGTACGTCCTGCCCAAGGCCAGCGCCCAGATCAAGTCGGCGGTGCTGCTCGCCGGCCTGTGCGCCGACGCCGGCGCGCGGGTGACCGAGCCCCTGCCCTGCCGCGACCACACCGAGCTGATGCTGCCGGTCTTCGGCGCCGAGCTCAAGCGGGACGGCGCGCACATCGACGTCGCACCCTGCAAGAGCCTGCGCGCCGCGCACGTCGAGGCCCCCGCCGACATCTCCTCGGCCGCCTTTTTCCTCGTCGCCGCCCTGCTGGTCCCCGGCAGCGAGCTGCTGCTCAAAGACGTCTGCGTCAACCCCACCCGGACCGGCGTTTTGAAGATCCTGCGCGCGATGGGCGCGGACATCGCCGAGGTCAACGCGCGGCGCTGCGGCGCGGAGCCGGTCGCCGACCTCGTGGTCAAGCACTCGCCGCTGCAGGGCGTGGCGATCGAGGCCGCCGACGTCCCTGCCGCGATCGACGAGCTGCCGGTGCTGTTCGTCGCGGCCGCCGCCGCCGCTGGCTCGACCCGGGTGCGCGGCGCCGCCGAGCTGCGCGCCAAGGAATCCGACCGCCTCGCGGCGATGGCGCAGCTGCTGGCCGCCCTCGGCGTCAAGCACGCCGAGCATGAGGACGGCATCGACATCGAAGGCGGGCCGATAAGCGGCGGCGCGGTGGCTTCGCAAGGCGACCACCGCATCGCGATGGCCGGCGCGGTCGCGGCGCTGGCCGCCTCCGATAAGGTGCGCGTCGCCGACTGCGCGAACGTGGCGACTTCTTTCCCGGGCTTCGTCGACCACGCCGCCGCGGCCGGCTGGGAGGTTGCGGCCTCCTAGGCGTCCCGGCGCCCGAGCAGGTAGGCCGCCGTGTGGCAGTTCAGGGCGCTGCTGGCGACCCCCAGGCCGTCCTTGGTCAGATAGCGGCTCTTGACGATGCGGCCGCCGGCCCGCGCGCAGGTCCCGCTGAAACCCTTCACCGTGATCAGGTGCGCCAGCGGCCCCTCGCCGTTCTCGGCCGTCGGCAGGTCGCCGCGCAGCAGGAAACGAAGGCGGTTGCCGAAGGAGCTGGCGTTCTCGAACAGGCAGATCGACTGCCGGCCGATGCGCAGCATCTCGCGCAGCACCTTCTCGGGCTCGCTGATGACCTGCAGGGTGTTCTTGAGCAGGACGTAGTCGAAGGAGCCCGGCGCGAACAGCTCCTCCATCGCCGCGCTCTCGATGTCGGCGCTGACGACCTGCAGGCCCTTGGCGAGGCAGACCGCGACCTGCGCCTCGTCGATCTCGACCCCGACGCCCTTGACGCCGCGGTCCGCCGCGAGGCTTTCGAGCAGGCGGCCGTCGCCGCAGCCCAGGTCGAGCACCGAGGCCCCGGCCGGGATCCAGTCGGTGAAGATGTTGTGGATGATCTTCTCCATCACTCCTCCGCCGCGCCCAGGAAAGAACGCACCACCTCGTGGTAGGCGGGGTCGTCCTGCAAGAAGGCGTCGTGGCCGCCGTCGGCGCCCAGTTCCGCGTAGCTGACCCGCTTGTCGGCCTGCAAAAGGGCCTTGACCAGCTCGCGCGAGCGCTGCGGCGGGAAGCGCCAGTCCTTGCGGAACGAAGCGACCAAAAAGCGCGCCGCCGCCGGCCGCAGCGCCGCCGCCAGGTCGCCGCCAGCCTCGGCCGCCGGGTTGAACTCGTCGAGCGCCTCGGTCATGATCAGGTAGGTGTTCGCGTCGAAGTAGTCGGCGAACTTGTCGCCGTTGTAGCGCAGGTAGGATTCGATCTCGAAGGTGTCGCCGTCCTCCCGCCGCCGCCGGCTGAAGCGGCGCTCGAGGTCGCCGCCCGACAGGTAGGTGACGTGGCCGAGCATGCGCGCGATCGCGAGCCCGCTGCGGGGCCCCTGCTCCTGGCCGTAGTAGTCGCCTTGGCTGAAGGCCGGGTCGCTCTTGATCGACTGCCGCGCGATCTCGTTGAAGGCGATGTTCTGGGTGGTGAGCTTCGGCGTCCCGGCGATGATCGCCGCGCGCGCCACCATCGCCGGATGCCGGATCGCCCACGACAGCGCCTGCATGCCGCCGATGCTGCCGCCGACCACCGCGTGGAAGCGCGCTATGCCCAGATGGGCCGCGAGCAGCAGCTGCGCCTCGACCCAGTCCTCGACCCGCACCTCCGGGAAGCCGGAGCCGTAGGGGCGGCCGGTCGCGGGGTTGACGGTCTTGGGGCCGGTCGAGCCGTGGCAGCCGCCGATGTTGTTGCTGCAGACCACGAAGAAGCGGCTGGTGTCGATGGCCTTGCCCGGGCCGATCAGCAGGTCCCACCAGCCCTTGTCGCGCTGCTTGACCTCCTGTCCTTCCTGGCCGGGGGCGAGGCCGGCGGCGTGCTGGCTGCCGGACAGGGCGTGGCAGATCAGGATGGCGTTGTCCTTCGCCGCGCTGAGCTCGCCGTAGGTCTCGTAGGCGATCGCGAGCCCGGGCAGCTCCTCGCCGCTGACGAAGCGGAAGGGCTCCTTGGACTCGAAGGACCTGGGCGTCGCGACGCCCACGCAGCCGGCGGCGCTCACGGCAGCTCCTTGAGGAAGGATTCGAGGCCGCCGCGCGCCAGCAGCTCGCGGTCGCGCGCCGCGACCGCCCGGTTCGCGTACGGCCCGAGCAGCACCCGGTGCAGGCCGTCGGCGCCGGCGCGCAGCCTCAGGCCTTCGTGCGCCAGCCCTGCGGGCAGGGCGATTCCTTCCGCCCGGTCGCGGGCGTTCGCCGCCGAGGAGTACGCGCCCAGCTGCAGGTACAGCCCCGGCTCGTCGGTGGCCTGCGGCGGCGCGGCGGCGGGCTCCTCGGCCTGGCGCGCCGCCGGCGCCGGCGCCGGCACCGGCGGCAGGATGGCCTCGACGATGACCTCGGCGGTGCCGCTGGCGACCACGCCGAGCTTGCGCGCCGCGACGTAGGACAGGTCGATCAGGCGCTCGTTGAGGAAGGGGCCGCGGTCGTTGATGCGCACGACGATCGAGCGGCCGTCGTCGACCCGCGTCACCCGCGCGTAGCTCGGGATCGGCAGCACGGTGTGCGCGGCGGTCATGCCGTACATGTCGTAGACCTCGCCGGTCGAGGTCTGGCGGCCGTGGTAGCGGCGGCCGTACCACGAGGCGGTCCCGCGCTTGAGGTAGCGCGTGTAGTCGGTGAAGGGGATGTACTTGACGCCGAAGACCTCGTAGGGCCGGTTGTAGCCGGCCGGGATGGGCTCGAACTCGGGCGTCGCGTCCGCGACCGTCCGCCAGTCGACCGCGTCGACCTCCGGCGGGCCGTCGTCCTTGTAGTACTTGCCGTCGCGCGGCGCGGCGGGCTTGGCGGCCGCGGCCGGCGGGGCGGCCTCGGGCGCGCCGGCCTCATCGGGCGGCGTCTTGACCGCGCAGCCGGCGGCCAGCAGCGAAGCGAGCAGCGCGGCCGCCAGGCGCGGCCGCGGCCTCGGCGAAAGCCCGCGCAGCATTGAACTATTCTATGAAAACCGGTTAGCCGCCGAAGCCGAGGCGCCGCGGCGGGCGGTGCCGCGCCGCCGCCATCGCGATGCCGAAGCTCAGCGCGAAGGCCAGCAGCGAGGTCCCGCCGTAGCTCACCAGCGGCAGCGGCAGGCCCACCACCGGCAGCACGCCGCTGACCATCGCGAGGTTGACCAGCGCCTGCAGCGCGAAGACGCTCGCGAAGGCCGCGACCAGGCAGCCGGCCGCGCCGTCGCGCGCCTTGCCCGCCAGCGTCGCCATGCGGATGAAGATCAGCATGAACACGCCCAGCAGCGCCAGGCAGCCGGCGAAGCCGAACTCCTCGGCGTAGACCGCGAAGATGAAGTCGGTGTGGTGCTCGGGCAGGAAGCCCAGCTGCGCCTGGCTGCCCTGGTTCCAGCCCTTGCCCCAGTAGCCGCCCGAGCCGACCGCGATGCTCGACTGGATGGTGTGGTAGCCGGCGCCCAGCGGGTCGCTGTGCGGATCGATGACCGCCAGGATCCGCTGCTTTTGGTAGTCGGCGAGCACGAAGCTCCACATCAATGGCGCCGCGAGCGCCGCCAGCGCCGCGCCCGACAGCATGAACAGCCACGGCAGGCCGGCGAAGAAGATCATCAGCACCCCGGCCAGCAGCACCATCACCGCGGTCCCGAGGTCGGGCTGGTCGAGGATCATCATCGCCGGCAGCAGCGCCAGCAGCAGCGCCACGCCGTGCTGCCAGTAGCGCCGCCGCTGCGGCCACAGGCCGTAGAACGCCGCGAGCGCCAGCGGCACCGCGACCTTCGCCAGCTCCGAGGGCTGCAGGGTGACGAAGCCCAGGTCCAGCCAGCGCCGCGCGTTGTTCGCCTCGATGCCCAGCCACGGCACCAGCGCCAGCAGCAGCAGGCACAGCAGGTAGAACGGCGCCGCCAGCAGCCGCCACCAGCGCCAGCTGATGCAGGCGGCCGCCACCGCCAGGCCCAGGCCCAGCAGCAGGTAGGCCTCCTGCCGCTCGACCAGCCGGACGTCCTCGGCCGCCGAATGCAGCGCGACCAGCCCCAGTCCGGCCAGCGCCGCCAGCAGCGGCAGCAGCAGCCAGTCGACGCGCCGCAGCGGCAGCGCCAGCGCGTGCAGGACGAAGGCCCGGACCATCTCAGTTGTCCGCCGCCAGCTGCTGCGGCCGCCACCGCAGGTCGTAGGGGCTCGGGCCGAAGCGCATGCCGCGGCGCTCGAGCAGGTAATGGTCCATCAGGGCGCGGACCAGCGGGCCGGCCGCCCGGCCGCCGCTGCCGCCGTGCTCGACCAGGGCGGCGACCACGATGCGCGGGTTGTAGGCCGGCGCGAAGCCGACGAACCAGGCGTGGTCCCGCAGCCGGTACGGCAGGTCCTCGTTGTCGACCCGGCCGTCCTCGTCGTAGCGCAGCCGCGCGACCTGCGCCGTGCCGGTCTTGCCGGCGATCGGGTAGCTGCTGTCCTTGCCCACCCGGCTGTAGGCGGTCCCGCCCGGCAGCGTGACCTGCGCCAGCGCGTCGCGGACCAGGGCGATATGCGCCGGATCGAACAGGCCGCGCTCCTCGGGCCCGGGCCGCAGGCGGATGCCGCCGACCTGGGCGACGACGTGCGGCCGCACCAGGTCGCCGCCGTTGGCGATCACCGCCATCGCCCGCGCCAGCTGCAGCGGCGTCGCCACGATGTAGCCCTGGCCGACGCCGATCGGGATGGTGTCGCCCGGGTACCACGGCTCGCCGACCGCCTCGCGCTTCCAGGCCTCGGTCGGCAGGACGCCGCCGCGCTCGTTGTCGAGGTCCACCCGCGTCGGCCGGCCGAAGCCAAACCGCGCCAGCGCGTCGTGCATGGCGTCGACCCCGACCTCGTGGGCGAGCTCGTAGTAGTAGGAGTTGACCGAGCGCACGATCGACTTGCGCATGTCGACCTCGCCGTGGCCGCCGCGCTTCCAGTCGTGGAACAGGTGCCGCGGCGTCAGTGCGAAGACCCCGGTGCTGCGGTAAATGTAGTCCGGCGTCCGCCAGCCCTCGTCCAGCGCCGCCAGCGCCAAAAAAGGCTTGAGCGTCGAGCCCGGCGCGTACTGCCCGTAGATCGCCCGGTGCACCATCGGCGCGCCGCGCTCGGTCGAGTTGAGCTCCTCCCACTGCTTTTGGGTCACGCCGCCGATGAAGTCGTTGACGTCGAAGCGCGGCGCCGAGGCCAGCGCCAGGATCTCGCCGGTGTAGGGCTCGAGCGCGACCAGCGCCCCCTCCTTGCCTTCGAGCAGCTCCTCGGCTTTTTGCTGCAGGCCGCCGTCGAGGGTCAGCCACAGGTCGGCGCCGGTCGTCGGCGACAGCCGGTGCAGCGTGTCCAGCACCCGGCCATGGGCGTCGATGTGGACCTCGCGCAGGCCCGGCGCGCCGTGCAGGCGGGTCTCGTACATCGCCTCGACCCCGCGCTTGCCGATGAAGTCCGAGCCGACGTACTGCTGGTAGCGGCGGCGCTCCCGCAGCCGCGCGACGTCCCCGGCGTTGATGCGGCCGACGTGGCCGATGACGTGCGCCGCGAAGTCGCCGTGGGGATAGCTGCGCAGCAGCCGCGCGTCGAGCACCGCCTCGGGATGGAGGTGCTGGACGTCGATGAAGCGCAGCAGGTCCTCGAGCCGCAGGTAGTCGCTGATCACGATCTCGCCGGCGTAGACCGGCGAGCGGGCGGCCTCCTCGAGCTTCGCCGCCGCCTTGGGCGCCAGCGGCAGGTAGGCGCCGAGCTCGTCGAGGCGCTCGAGCGTCCTGGCCGCGTTGTCCGAGTTGACCCGCACCAGGTAGCGGGTGTTGTTCTCGGCCAGCGCCACGCCGTGCCGGTCGCGGATCAGGCCGCGGATCGGCCCCACCCGCTCCAGCGCGAACTGGTTGTCGACCGCCAGCTCCTCGAAGTGCTCGTAGCGCTCGACCTGCAGGTAGTGCCAGCGCCAGACCAAGCCCAGGCCCAGGCCGGTGACCGCCAAGCCCAGCAGCGCCAGCCGCGCCAGGAACGAGCGCCGGACCCGCCGCTCGTCCCGCTCGCCGCCCGCCGCCAGCATGGCCGCCCCGCTAGCCGCCCGCCGGCGAGCGCGGCGCCAGCAGCAGCGGCAGCAGCAGCCACAGCAGCATCCCGACCAGCGCCGGCTTGAAGTCCGCGGCCCCGACCGCGATGCTCTCGTAGGCCCAGCTCACCAGCAGCGAGGCGGCGATCGCGGCCGCCAGCGCGAGGCCGGCGAAGACCGCCTGCTGCGCCCGGTTCGCGATCACGTACGGCCCCTTGAGCACATGCGCGACGACCAGCAGCGCCGCGTAGGCGAAGGCGTGCTGCCCCAGCGCCGCGGTGTAGGCGACGTCCATCAGCACGCCGGCGGCGAAGGCCAGCGCGAAGGGGAACGAGCGCCGCATCCGCAGCGCCCAGTACGCCAGCAGCAGCGCGACGAAGTCCGGCTTGTACTCGAACCACGCGTCCGGATACGGCAGCAGGTTGAGCAGCAGGCCGGTCGCCAGCGACAGCGTGATCAGCCGCAGGCTGGGGTCGCGCTCGATCGAGCGGGCGTCGTCGGAGTGGTAGCGCATCATGGCAACACGTCCACCTTCAGGCTCGAGGGCACCGCCCCCGACGGCTCGACCGGCAGCGGTACGGCGTCCTCGTCGCCGCCGCCGGAGTGGATCAGCACCGCGGTCTGCTGCCGCACCGAGGCGACCGGCTTGGCGACGCCCTCCTGGAAGGGGACGCCGTCGGGCTGCCAGGTCTCGGCGATCGCCGCGACCGGGATGCCGGCCGGGAAGGCCTGCTGGCCCTCGGCGGTCTCGAGCAGGTCGCCGGGAAGGAGGCTGACGTCCGCCGGGACGAAGCGCAGCCGCATGCGGCCGCCGCCGTCGCCCTGCAGCAGGACCAGCAGGCCGTCGCTGCGGCGGCGGGTCGCGACCCAGAACCGCTTGTCGGTCAACAGCAGCGCCTGCGAGGTGTCGCCGTCGACCCGGGTGAGCTGGCCGATGACGCCCTCGTCGGTGAACAGGCCCTGGCCGACCGCCAGGCCCTCGGAGCTGCCCTTGCCGATGACGATGCGGCTCAAAAAGGGCAGGCTCGCGGTGTTGAGGATCTCGGCGATCGCGGCGTCGGGCTGGTGGCGCAGGCGCGCGTTGATCAGGCTGCGCAGGATGGCGTTCTCGCGCTCGACGGCGTCGACGAGCTGCTGGCGGCTGCGCTGGCGCAGCAGCTCCTCGGCGATCTTCTGTCGCGACTCGATCAGCTCTTCGCGGCTTTGGAAATAGCCCGAGGTCGTCGACCAGGCGGTGGTCGGCAATTCGGCGGCGAAGCGGATCGGCCGCAGCACCACCGCGGCGAGCGAGGAGCGGACCTTGCTGGTCGCGTCGCCGATGCGGTGGTCGGCGTAGGTCAGGCCCCAGGCCAGCAGCATCGCGGCCGCCGCCCGCAGCCAGACCATCTTTTTTCTGCCGTCGTCGCTGAAGTCCATCGCGCCGCGCCCCGGGGATCAGTCGACCGGAAAGAAGATGCTCTCGACGTTGTTGAGGTATTTCAGCGCGGCGCCCGAGCCGCGCGCGACGCAGGTCAGCGGGTCGTCGGCCATCCGCACCGGCAGCTTGGTCTCCGTCGCCACCTTCTCCGACAGGTTGCGGATCAGCGCGCCGCCGCCGGCGAGCACCACGCCGCTTTTGGCGATGTCGGCGGCGATTTCGGGCGGCGTGCGCTGCAGCGCCTCGCGGATCGCGGCGATGATCTGCCGCAGCGGGTCGGCGATCGCCTCGTGGACCTCCTGCGAGGTGACGTTGAGGGTCTGCGGGATGCCCTCGGCGATGTTGTGGCCCGCGACCTTCATCTCCTCGGGCTCGGCGTCCGGGTCGATCTGGGCGACCGCCAGGTTCTTCTTGAGCTCCTCGGCGCTGGTCTCGCCGATCTCGACGCCGCGCTTCTTGCGGATGTACTTGCGGATGGCCTCGTCGATCTTGTAGCCGCCGACGCGGATGGAGTTGGCGTAGACCAGGCCGCCGAGCGAGACGACGCCGACCTCGGTGGTGCCGCCGCCGATGTCGACCACCAGCGAACCGCTCGCCTCCTCGACCGGCAGCTCGGCGCCGATCGCGGCCGCCATCGGCTCGGCGATCAGCGAGACCTGGGTGGCGCCGGCGGCGATCCCCGAGTCGCGGATGGCGCGGCGCTCGACCGGCGTCGACGAGTACGGCACGCAGATGATGATGCGCGGCCCCGGCGTGAACAGCTTGGAGCCGTGCACCCGCTTGATGAAGGCGTTGAGCATCTGCTCGGTGACCTGGTAGTCGGCGATGACGCCGTCGAGCATCGGCTTGATCGCGACGATGTTCTCCGGCGTACGCCCGATCATCTCCTTGGCGCCGATGCCGATGTCGCGGATGACCTTGCGGTTGCCGATGCGCTCGATCGCGACCACCGAGGGCTCGTTGAGGACGATGCCCTCGCCCTCGACGTAGATGATGGTGTTGGCCGTCCCGAGGTCGATCGCCATGTCGACCGCGAAAAAGCGCCTGAATATGTCTATCATTTCCGAATGCTCCGCCGCCCGGGCCGTTAGTCCCGCGCGGGGAATCGCGTATTTTAAGACTCTGCGCCGATATCGCCGCGCATCTGCGCCCCCGGCAGCCCGATCGCGGCCGCGTGCCGGTAGGCTTTTTGGCGGGCTTCGGCCTGCTGCGCCGCGACGCCGACGACGTTCAGGACGCGGCCGCCGCTGACCGCAAAGCCGTCCGTTCTTCCTTGCGCCGGCGCGGTCCCGGCGTGGAAGACCAGCAGTCCGTCGCCGGCCGGCGGCGGCGCGAGCGCGAACTCGTCGCCCAGCCGCGGCGCGTCCGGATAGCCCGCGGCCGCGAGCGTCACGCACACCGCCGCCGCGTCCCGCCAGCGCGGCCGCATGTCCGCCAGCGTCCCGGCCGCCGCCGCCCGCAGCAGCTCGGCGAGCGAGGAATCGAGCAGCGGCAGCGTCGCCTGCGCCTCGGGATCGCCCAGCCGGCAGTTGTACTCCAGCACCGCCCAGCCGCCGCCGGGCTTCATCATCAGCCCGGCGTACATGAAGCCGCAGTACGGCGTCCCCCGCTCTTGCAGCTTCGCGAGGACCGGGGCGATCGCAGCCGCGCACAGCTGCTCCGCGTCCGGCCCGCCGGCGACCGGAGCGGGACAGACCGCGCCCATGCCGCCGGTGTTCGGGCCGGCGCCGTCGTCATGCAGGCTCTTGTAGTCCCGCGCCAGCGGCAGCGCCAGGGCATGCTCGCCGTCGCACAGCGCGACCAGCGTCCGCTCCTCCCCGGCGATGAACTCCTCGAGCACCAGCTGGCGCGACGCATCACCGAACCTGCCGGCCAGCCAGGCCGCGACCAGCTTGCGCGCCGCGGCGCGGTCCGCCGCCTTCGCCGCGCCCTTGCCGCCGGCGAGGCCTCATGCCGCGCCAAAAAATCCTCGGCGTCGGCGGCCTGCCGCACCGCGACCCACGCCGGGGTCGCAATCCCAAGCTCGTCGAGCAGCTCCTTGGCGTGGATCTTCGAGCTCTCGATCCGCGCGGCGGCGGCGGTCGGACCGACGATCGCGAGCCCGGCTTCTTCGAAAACGTCCGCGATGCCGTCCGCCAGCGGCTGCTCGGGACCGACGACGGTCAGGCCAATCGCCTGTTCCAGCGCCTGCGCGAGCCAGGAATCAATATCATTGGCCGCCAGCCGCGCCGCGCCGGCCGCTGCCGTCCCCGCGTTGCCCGGCGCCACCCAGACCCGCTCGACCTGCTCTTCCCGCGCCAGCTTCCATGCCAGGGCGTTCTCCCGGCCGCCCTGGCCGACGACCATGATTCTCAAAACTCTGCCGTCAATGGCGGAAGTGCCGGACGCCGGCGTGGACCAGCGCCACCCCCGCGGCGTCGGCGGCGGCGATGACCTCGGCGTCGCGCTTGGAGCCGCCGGGCTGGATCACCGCCGCGACCCCGGCCGTCGCCAGGCGCTCGAGGCCATCGGCGAACGGGAAAAAGCCGTCGGAGGCCGCGCAGGAGCCGGCCGGATCGTGGCCCAGCTCCTTGGCGAGCTTCACCGCGAGCTCGGCGCTGCCGACCCGGCTGGTCTGGCCGGCGCCGATGCCGATGCTCTGGCGCCCCCGGCTCAGGACCACCGCGTTCGACTGCGCGTGCTTGGCGATGCGCCAGGCGAACAGCAGCTCGGCAATCTGTTCTTCGTTCGGCGCAACCTTGCCCGCGACCGTCAATTCAGCCGCCGTCACCGCGCGGGCGTCGACGTCCTGGACAAGCGTCACGCCGCTGCGGGTGACGCGGTCGCGCGCGCCGCGGTCCGGCTCCTTGCCCAGCAGGATCCGCGTCCCGCCCTTGAGTTCGGCGGCGGCGAACTCGCCCTCGGGCAGGACGACGACCTCGAAGAACTTGCCCTTGAGAAAAGAAGCGAGCCTGCCTGCGTCCACCTGCCGGTTGACCGCCAGGACGCCACCGTAGGCCGCCACCGGATCGGCCTGCTGCGCGCGCGCCATCGCCGCGGCCGCGTCGTCGCCTCCTCCCACCCCGCAGGGCGTCGCGTGCTTGATCACCGCCGCCGCCGGTTCATCGAACTCGTTCACGCAGCGCCAGGCCCCGAGGGCGTCGTTGATGTTGTTGTACGAGACCGGCTTGCCGTGGACCTGGCGGAACAGCCTGTCCAGCCCAACGACCTCGGCCTTCTGGTGCGGGTTTTCGCCGTAGCGCAATTCCTCGCCGCCGCCGAAGCTCGCGCTGATCGCCGCTTCGTACTCGGACGTGTAGGCGAAGGCCTTCGCCGCGAGCCGCGCGCGCAGTTCGGCCGTGAAGCCGCCGCCGTCGAGCGCGCGCAGCAGCTCGCCGTAGTCGGCCGGGTCGACCACGACCGCGACGTGGCGGTGGTTCTTCGCCGCGCTGCGGACCAGCGTCGGCCCGCCGATGTCGATCAGCTCGGTGAGCTGTTCGGCGCTCTTGCCCGCCGCCACGCCGGCGGCGAAGGGATAGAAGTTGACGACCACGAGCTCGACCGGACGCGCGCCCAGCGTCTCGAGGTCGCGCAGCTGCGCCGGGTCGTCGCGGTCGGCGAGCACCCCGCCCAGCAGCGCCGGATGCAGGGTCTTGATGCGGCCGCCGAGCAGCGTGCCGTGGCCGGCGACCTCCTCGACCGGCGTGGCCGGGACGCCGGCTTCGGCCAGCGCCGCCGCGGTCCCGCCCGAGGCGACCAGCTCGAAGCCGCGCTCCGCGAGGCCCTGCGCCAGCTCGGCGAGGCCGGCCTTGTCCGCGACGCTGAGGACCGCGCGCTTATTCACCGTCGATCTCCGCGCGCAGCCGGGCGTAGGCCGGTTCGGTCGCTGGCATCGCGCCGAGCCAGTACGCGAACGACAGCGCGCCCTGCTCGACCAGCATGCCGAGGCCGTCGCAGCGGCGCTCCACCCCGGCTTCGGCCGCCTGCATCAAGAATGAATCATCCGCGCTTCGATAGCTCATGTCGTAGGCCAGCCGCGCCCCGCCGAAGGCCGCCGCCGGCAGCGCCAGCCCCGCCGCGCCGCGCCCGGCCGCGGTCGCGTTGACCACGAGGTCCCAGCCGCCGGCCGCCGTCTCCTCCAGGCCGCAGGACGCCAGCTCGACGCCGTGCTCCTTCGCGAACGCAGCGAAGCGGCCGGCGAGCTCGGCCGCCTTCGCCGCGGTGCGGTTGGCGATGGTGATGGCCTTGGGCTTGGCCTGCAGCAGTGACGGCAGCACGCCGGCGCTGGCGCCGCCGGCCCCTAGCAGCAGCAGCCGCAGGCCGGCGAGCTCGATGCCATGCCGCGTCCGCAGGTCGGTGACGAGGCCCGCGCCGTCGGTGTTGCAGGCGCTCACGCCGCCGTCCTCCTCCGCCTTGAGCGTGTTCGCGGCGCCCGCGAGCCGCGCAAGCCGGCTCGCCGAGTCCGCGAAGGCCAGCGCTTCGGCCTTGTACGGCAGCGTCACGTTCAGGCCAGTCCCGCCGGCCGCGAAAAAACGCTTCGCGCAGGATTCGAAAGACTCATCCGCCGCTGGCTCGATCTTGCCGTACTCGATCGCAAAGCCGGTCTCGGCCGCGAACATCGCGTGCATCGCCGGCGACATGCTGTGGGCCACCGGCCGGCCGACGACCGCGAAGCGCTGCGGCGCCGCGCTCACGCCCGCCGCACCTCGACCCGCAGGCCGACCGGGTCGCAGGCGGTCGGCACCACCTGCAGCTTCTCGTCCGCCGCCGGCGCCGCGCCGGCGAGCTCGGCGTGCAGGCCGATCTCCTCGAGCAGGACCCGCGAAGGCTCGTCGGGCAGCGGGACCGCGGCCCAGCTGCGCTCGGCCTGCTCCTGCAGCCATCTGATCGTCCAGTACTTCTCGAGCTTCTGCTGCTGCCGCTGCGTCCACTGGAAGCGCCGCTCGAACTCGCTGATGAGGCCGCGCAGCTCCTTGGGGCCGCGCGGCGGCCGCTCGCCTTTGAGCGCCGCGAGCAGCTGCTCTTGGTTCCACAGGTCGACCAGCCGCCGCAGCGGCGAGCTGAACCAGCCGTAGGCGAAGCCCTTCTTGCCGCCGGCGCGGCCGCCGCCGAGCGCCGAGCGGCCTTCGCGCCGGCAGATGAAGGGATGGCCGCGCTCGTTCAGGTAGGACGCCGCCGCGGTGTTGTAGTAGATCATCAGATCCGCGACCAGGTCGTCCAGCAGCGCCAAGTCCGCGCGCGGGCAGATCCGCGTCCGGCCGCCGGCGCGCATCACCAGATGCCCGCGCTGCCGCTGCCGGCGCGGGAAGTTCGCCACCTGCTCGGCCAGCCGCAGCAAGGCGGCCAGCGGCTCTTTCAGCTCGGCGGCCACCGGCAGGGCCGCAGCGTCCGGCGCCGCGCAGTCCTCCAGGGGCAGGTTGGCCGCGACCTTGATCCGCGCCAGCATGAACTCCCGGCCGCGCACCGCGCCCTTGTCGTCGACGTCGATCGCCAGCGCCACGCAGGGCCGCGCGGCGCCGGCGTCCAGCGAATACGCCTCGATCGCGCGCCGCGGCAGCATGGTGTGCTTTTCGCCGGGCAGGTACAGCGTCAGCATCCGCTCGGCGGCCTGCCGCCGCGCCGCCGCGCCCAGCCCCAGCGCCGGCGCGGCGATGCAGACGTAAAACCGCCGGGCGGCGGGGTCCCAGGCGAAGGCGTCGTCCACCTCGACGGTCCCGCCCGCGTCGATCGCGATGCCGTTGGCAATCAAGGGCGCGTCGGCCAGGTCCGGCGGCGCCGGCGGCTCCTCGTCCTCGGCGGTCGCCGGCGGCTGCCGCCGCCGCACCTCGAGCATGTGGCTTTCGACGTAGTCGGCGATGATGCCGTGCCGGTGGGCGAGCTCGGCCCAGGAGCTGCCGTTCTTCGCGGTCCACGACGACACGAAGCGCACGTCCGGGTCGTTGGGCTCCTCGCGGCCGGCGAAATGCCCCCGCAGCGCCTCGGCGAGCTCCGCCGGCAGCCGGCCGGCCGCCAGTTCCGCATGGTAGCGCTCCTCGCGCCGCTGCCGTTCGATCCGCCTGGCGTGCGAGCGCCGCACCTGCTCGAAGCGCTCCGGCGCCACCGGCTTCCAGTTCTCGCCCGCCGGCTCGAAGAAGCCGCCCTGGCGCAGCAGCGCGAGCTGCAGCGCCGCGCTCTGCACCGGCGGCGGCGCGCCCGCCGGCAGCAGCTTGGCCAGCTCCTCGACGCCGAGCTCGGCGCCGGCCGCCGCCCGCCACAGTTCCTCGACGCTGAGCTCGCCGGAAAGCCGCGCCGCCGCCGCCGCGAGCCCTGCGGCCTCGCCCGGCCCCGCGTAGGCCATGACCTTGCGCGTCGCGATCCGGCGGCTGCCGCCGCCGGCCTCCTCGATCTGGCAGTTCTTCGGCCCGAGGGCCAGGACCTTCGCCGCCGTCAGGCGGCCGGCCTCCAGGTACACAAGCTCGCTTTGGGCGCTGGGCGGCTTGGTCCGCGCCTGCTCAGCGGCCATCGGCCCCGCGGCTGGGGTGGCTGATGGGATTCGAACCCACAACAACTTGGACCACAACCAAGGACTCTACCATTGAGCTACAGCCACCACGGAATCGGCTATTATAGACTATAAGCCCGGCGGGGGCTACTGGGACCCGCCCAGCTTGGCGATCTGCTCGGCGATGTAGGCCCGCTCGGACTCGAGGTTGGCGATCTCTATTTCGTATTCGCGGGCCTTGCGCTCGTTGCGGGCCTTGCGGTAGCCTTCGAGCGCCTTGCCGAGGTGCGCGAGGCGCTTGTCGATGCGGCCGATGCGCAGCTCGCCGTTGCGGACGCTGGAAATCTGGTTGGCCGCCCGCTCGTTCTCTTCGATGCGGCGCAGGCGCTCGGCCTCGCGGCGCTCGTTCTCGGCGATGATCCGCTCCCGCTCGGCGGCGCGGCGCTCGCGCTCGGCTTCGCGCGCCCGCTCCTCGGCCGCGATGATCTCGTTCAGGGCCTGGCGCAGCGGCCCGCCCAGATTGACCCGCTCGACCAGCGCGAAGGCGTCGTAGCCGGCCGCGTCCTTGATGCGCGGGTTGGCGCCGTCGTCGAGCAGCTTGCGGCCGATCTCCGAGTTGCCCGCCAGGATCGCCTGGTGCAGCAGCGTCCGGCCGTCCTCGTCGACCAGGTTCGGCGTGGCGCCGTAGTCGAGCAGGTGGCCGACCAGCTCCCAGGAGCCCTCCTCGCGCAGGATCGCGATCTCCAGCGGCTTGTCGCCGAGCGCGTCGGGGAAGTTCGGGTCGGACTTGACCTTCAGCAGCTCGCGCGCGACCATCGGGTCGGCGTTGTAGCGCAGCGCGTAGTGCAGCGGCGTGTTGCCCCGCTCGTCCTGCAGGTTCGGCGAAACCCCCAGCAGCAGCATGCCGAGCACCCCTTCGGCGCTCGCGTGCGCGGCGGCGTAGTGCAGCGGCGCGAGGCCGTCCTCGTCGCGGTGGCTCGCGTCGATGCCCGCCGCGAGGCGGAACAGCGCGATGTGGTCGGCGCTCAGCGCGCCGGCGGCGGCGAGGATGTGCAGCGGCGTCTTGCCCTGGTTGGTCGGCGCGCCCAGGTAGGCGCCGGCGTCGCGCAGCCGCCGCAGCATCTCGAGGTCGTCGCGCTTGGCGGCGATGTGCACCGGGCCGACGCCGGCGGCGTCGAAGACGTTCGGATTGGCGCCCGCGTCCACCAGGTAGTTGAACATCTCCATGTCCTCGAGCGCCAGGTAGTAGATCAGCGGCAGCGTGCCGTCCTTGCTGCGCTCGTCGGGATTCGCGCCCCAGTCGATCAGCTCCTTGAGCACCGAGTCCGGCAGGTTGCGGGCCATCGCGTAGTGCAGCGTGTTGCCGCCGACCTTGTCCTCGGCCACGTTGACGTCGCCGCCGAACTCGAGCACCTGGTCGACCGCCGCCTTGCCGCACAGCGTCAGCGCGGTCTGCAGCGGCGTCAGGCCGGTGACCGGGTCGCGCAGGTTGAAGTCCGCGCCGCGCTCGCCGAGGGTCTCGACCGCGACGCCCGGCGCGCAGTTGAGGATCGCGTAGTGCAGCGGCGTCCGCCCTTCGACGCTCAGCGCGTCCGGATCGAGGCGGCGCAGGTCGGAGAGCTTGGGCTTGCGCCAGTTGACGCCGAAGCACTCCTTCCAGTGGCAGTTCTTGAGGACGGCCTCGGCTTCGTCCGCCGGGGCCGCGGCGTCCTGCGCGGCCGCGGCCGCGCCCAGCCCCAGGGCCAGGCCCGCCAGCAGCAGCGTCTTCATGCCGAAGATTCTAAGCCGCCGCGCCCGCCATGGCGCGCCCGACAGGATTCGAACCTGTATCAACGGCTTAGAAGGCCGCCGCTCTATCCATTGAGCTACGGGCGCCGACTGCGTTCCGCCGCGACGCCTGGTCGGGGTGGTGGGATTCGAACTCACGACCTTCTGGTCCCAAACCAGATGCGCTACCAGGCTGCGCTACACCCCGGCTTCGTCAGAAAAGCCAGTCCAGCTTCTCCTTGCGCCGCTCCGTGATCGCGCGGGCGTCGCGCTCGCGCTGGTCGAGGTACACGTCCCGCAGGAGCAGATAGCGGTCGTACGCGATCTCGTCGAAAACGTCGGTGGCGTCGAGCAGCCCTTCGCGGGCGTCGACCGCGCGCAGCGCGTAGACCGCCTGGCGCTTGGACTTGTCGGGGACGTCGTAGGGATTGCGCCGCAGCCACGAGCGGTCCTCCTTCGGCGCGCCGCGGCGCGAGCGCGCGATCTGCACCGCGTCGAGATGGGTGGTCGCGGCGTAGTCCATGCTGCCGTCGATCAGCGTCGTCGGCCCGAACAGCGGCAGCATCAAATACAGCGACTCGTCGTTCTCGGTCCACGAGCGCACCGCGAGGCCGAGGTCGCTTTCTTCTTCCTCGATGCCCATCGCCTTGCCCGCGACGTCGACGCAGCCCAGCCCGCCGCCGATGGTGTTGAACAAAAAGCGCGAGGACGAGCTCGCCGCCCCTTCCTCGTCGAGGCTGATGAGGTGCGCGACGGTCCGGATCGGCTCTTTGAGGTTGTCGAAGATGCCGGCGATGCAGCTGCGCGCCGGCGCCGGCGCCGCCCGGCGGTAGGCGCGCGCGACCGGCTTGAAGAGCTGGCGGTCGGCGTAGTCGTTCAGCGCGTAGATGCTGCGGTTCTGGCTCTCGAAGGGATCCTCGATGACCGTCTCTTCGGGATCGTAGCCGTCGATGATCGCGATGGTCTCCTCGGGGACGGCGCAGCCCGCCAGCAGCAGCGCGGCGGCCGCGGCGGACAAGGCGCGCAGGCGAACAGAAAGCGGCAGGGGCATCGAGCGGGCTAATAGATGCGAACTGCCTTATTTTAACCCGCCAGGTCGCCGGCGGCGATGCGGCGCGCCTGTTTGTGGCTCAGGCCGGCGAACAGCTCGTAGCTGATCGTCCCGGCGCGCTGGGCGACCTCGTCGGCCGCGACCCGCGGCCCCCACAGCTCGGCCTCGTCGCCGGGCCTGACCTCCGCGTCCCCGATCTCGGCCGTCAGCATCTCCATCGACACCCGGCCGGCCAGCGGGTAGGAGGCGTCGGCTATGCGCACCGGCGTCCCCGCGGCGGCCGCGCGCGGGTAGCCGTCGGCGTAGCCGCAGGCGACCACCGCGACCCGCGTGTCCCTGGCCGCCGTCCAGGTCGAGCCGTAGCCGACCGAGGCGCCGGCCGCGACCTCCTGGACCGCGAGCACCCGGCTGCGCAGCGCCATCGCCGGCCGCAGGCCGAAGCCCGCCGCCGGCTGCGTCCGCCAGTCGCCCGGCGTCCCGCCGTAGACCGCGATGCCGCAGCGGACGAACTCCTCGTCCTGCGCCGGCTGCAAAAGGGTCGCGCCCGGCCGCGCAGCTCGGCCATGGCCGCGTCGGGGGCGGCGACGCCGTCGGGCTGCTCGCCGTTGGCGTAATGATGCATCAGCGCGAGCTCCTTGGCGCCGGCGCGCTGCAGCCGCGCGAGGACGCCGTCGACCGCGGCCGGCGCAAAGCCGAGCCGGTGCATGCCGGTCTGGACCTTGACGAAGATCCGCGGCAGGCCCGCATTGAACTCGAGCAGCCGCGCGAGCTGGTCCTCGCCGCCAATCGCGAGCCACAGGCCGTGCTTCTTGGCGAGGCGCAGCTCCTCGTCCGCGCCGCAGCCGCCGAGCACCAGCACCGGCCCGTCCCAGCCCTGCCGCCGCAGCTCGGCGCCGTCGGGCAGCTCGAAGACGCACAGGCCGTCCACCGCGGGCGCGACCGCCGCCGCGACCGCCGCCATGCCATGCCCGTAGCCGTCGGCCTTGACCACCGCGAACAGGCCGCGGCCGCCGGCATGCTTTTTCAAGACGCGGCAGTTGGCGGCGCAGGCCGCCGCGTCCACCGTCACCGCCGCCGGCGACCTCACGCCGCCCGCTCCATGCTCAGCAGCGCGTCGTCCTCGATGAGCTCGACGCCGGCGAAGCGGTAGCCCGGCGCGTCCGCGATCTTCGCCACGCCGGCGAAATCGCAGGAGGCGAGGCCGGCGCCGAGGTACTTGGGCGCGACGAACAACTTGATTTCGTCGACCAGGTCCGCCTTGACGAAGGCGCCCGCGAGCCGCGCGCCGCATTCGAGCAGCAGCTCGTTGATCTCCCAGCGCGCCGCCATCGCCCGCAGCAGCGCGGCGAGGTCCGCCTTGCCGTCGGCCAGCTCCACGTCCAGCAGCTCGACGTGCGCCGGCAGGTCCGCCGGGCGCGGCTTCGCGGTCGCGATCACCAGCTCGTCCTCGAGCAGCCGCAGGCCCTTGCCGGCGCTGCGCAGCTCGGCGTCGAGCAGGAACCGGCGCGGCTGCCGCGGCGCGTCGACGTCGCGGGCGGTCAGCAGCGGGTCGTCGGCGAGCGCGGTCCCGCAGCCGGTGAGCACCGCGCAGCTCGCCGCCCGCATCTCATGGACCCGGCGCCGCGCCGCCGGCCCGGTCAGCCATTTGCTCGCGCCGTCCGCCAAGGCGCTGCGGCCGTCCAGCGTCATCGCTGTCTTGAGCGTCACCCAGGGCCGGCCTTTTTCCATGCGCTGGAAAAAACCGCGGTTCAGCGCCCGGGCATCGTCCGCCAGCAGGCCTTCCTCGCAGGCGATGCCCGCCTCTTGCAGCGCGGCGAGGCCTTGGCCGTCGACCTGCGGGTTGGGATCGCGCGCCGCGGCGACCAGCCGCGCCGGCCGCGCCGCCGCCAGCGCCGCGGTGCAGGGCGGCGTCCGGCCCTGGTGGGCGCAGGGCTCGAGCGTCACGTACACCGTCGCCCCCGCCGCCGCCGCGCCGGCCTGCTCCAAGGCGACCGCCTCGGCGTGCGGGCCGCCGGCTTTGGCGTGCCAGCCCTCGGCGACGACTTCGCCGTCCTTGGCGATGACGCAGCCGACCATCGGGTTGGGCGTGCAGGTCCGCTGGCCGCGGCGCGCGAGCTCAAGCGCCCGCCGCATGCAGGCTTCGTCGTCCATCCGCCGTCCCGCCGCCCTACTTGGTGTAGCGGAAGAACTCCTCGGGCGTGTCCCATTCCATGTAGCTGGCCGCGTAGCTCGTCGCCGCCATCCGGTCGACCTGCAGCAGGGCCTTGAAGGTCCAGCGCGCCAGGTCGTCGACGTCGATGGCCTTGCCGCGGCGGTCGCGGACCGCCTGCAGGACCTGGTCGAAGGCCTCCTCGGCCTGGGCCGCGTCCACCTTGCGGCGCCGGCAGGCGCGGTCGATGCTCACCCGCAGCTTGTTCGAGTCGAAGTCCTCCTCGTGGCCGCCGCGCTTGCGCAGCCGCGACGACAGCAACGGCAGGTCGTTGGCGTGCAGGCCGTAGACCTCCGAGGTCGAGAAGCGGTGGCCGCAGCTTTCGCACTCGCGGCGGCGGCGCTTGGAGCTGCCGTCGTGCATCGAGCGCGAGTCGATGACCTGGCTGCGCTCGTGGTGGCACTTAGGACATTTCATAGACCGGATGGGCCGCGCAGAGCTCTTCGATCGCGCGCGCCGCTTTTTGTTCCACCGCCGCGTCGCCAAGGCCGCGCAGCACTTCGACCATCAGCCGCGCCACCTGGCGGCACTCTTCCTCGCCGAAGCCGCGGGTGGTCGCCGCCGGCGTGCCGATCCGCACCCCCGAGGCCTCCATCGGCGGCCGCGGGTCGTTCGGGATCGCGTTCTTGTTCAAGGTTATGTGGGCGCGGTCGAGGGCTTCCTCGGCGTCCTTGCCGGTGACGTCGAGCGGCGTGAGGTCGACCAGGAAGACGTGCGATTCGGTCCGGCCCGAGACGATGCGCAGGCCCTGTTCGGTAAGCTCGGCGGCGAAGGCCTGGGCGTTCGCGACCACCTGGCGGCAGTAGTCCTTGAACTCGGGCCGCAGCGCCTCGCCGAAGGCGACCGCCTTGGCCGCGACGATGTGCATCAGCGGACCGCCCTGCATGCCGGGGAAGACCGCCGAGTTGAGCTTCTTGGCGTACTTCTCCTCGGCCATGATCAGGCCGCCGCGCGGCCCGCGCAGGCTCTTGTGGGTGGTGGTCGTGACGAACTGCGCGCAGCCGACCGGGCTGGGGTAGACGCCGCCGGCGACCAGGCCGGCGTAGTGGGCGATGTCGGCCAGCACCAGCGCGCCGACCTCGTCGGCGATGGCGCGGACCCGCTGCCAGTCGATCGGCAGCGCGTAGGCCGAAGCGCCGCAGACGATCAGCTTCGGCTGGTGCTCGCGCGCCAGGCTCTCCATCGCCGCGTAATCGATCTCCTCGGTCGCCGGGTCGAGGCCGTAGCCGACCGCGTTGTACAGCTTGCCGCTGACGTTGACCTTGGTGCCGTGCGACAGGTGGCCGCCGGCCGGCAGCGACATCCCCATGATCGTGTCGCCCGGCTTGCAGGCGGCGAGCATCACCGCCTGGTTGGCCTGCGAGCCCGAGTGCGGCTGGACGTTGACGTACTCGCAGCCGAACAGCTCCCGGCAGCGCTCGATCGCGAGGCGCTCGACCTCGTCGACGTGCTGGCAGCCGCCGTAGTAGCGCCGGCCCGGATAGCCCTCCGCGTATTTGTTCGTCAGGAAGCCGCCGCAGGCCTCCATCACCTGCGGCGAGGCGTAGTTTTCCGAGGCGATCAGCTCGACGTGGGTCTCCTGGCGGACGCGCTCGCGCTCGAGCGCCGCCGCCAGTTCCGGGTCGGCGGCCGCGAGGGGCTCCGCGCCGAAAGCCGGGCGGACGGGCGTGCTGGTCGTCATCTCTGCTCCCCTGGGGGTTAAAAAGGGGATTGATTCTACAATTTGCCCCCATGGCCCCCCGTTCCAGCCCCCGCGTCGTCGTCGTCAACGACCTGATGCAGTCCGGTTACCGCTACGAGCTGACCGCGCCGGCCGGCCGCGGCTTCGACCCGGACTTCGCGCCCGAGCTGTCCCCGGCGCAGATGCTGCGCCTGGGCGTGTTCGGCGGCAAGTACATGACCGACTGCCGCGCCGAGTTCCCCGCGTCGTGGTTCGCGCGCGCCAAGCTGGCGGCCGGCAAGCGCGACGCCAAGCTCAACTGCTTCGGCGTCAACGCCTCGCAGCCGCTGCGGGTGTGGATCGCCAAGGGCTGGATCCATCCGGACGACCCGCGCGGCTGGTTCCAGTGGTACTGCCGCTACCACCAGGGCCGGCGCGGCGCGGACGACCAGCGCCAGATCGGCCGCTGGCGCGCGATCGCCCGGCACGTCGCCCAGGTGCGCCGCAACTGCCGCCCCGGCGACCTCGCCTGCCGGCCGCGGCAGCGCCAGGCGCTGCTGCACTGGGCCTACGATTCGCGCCAGATTTAGAAAAAAGCCCGCAAAGGGCTTATAATTGCCGCCTGGCCGCGGAGAGGTACCGAAGTGGTCATAACGGCGCTGACTCGAAATCAGATGGGCGGGCAACCGTCACGTGGGTTCGAATCCCACTCTCTCCGCCATGACCTCAGCGCCCGGTCTGGATGAAGACCTCGTCAGGCTTGATCATGCCGAAGTGGTAGCGCGCGAGGACCTCGACCTGGCCCGCGTCGCTCTTGATCTTCTGCAGCTGGGCCGCGATCAGCTGGTTGCGCTGCAGGTAGGCGTCGGCCTCGGCCCGCCGCTCGGCGATCTCTTCTTCGAGCAGCGCGATGCGCCCGTAGCCGGTGTCGCCGGCGATGCGGACGGCGAGGACGGCCAGCAGCGCGAGCAGCGCCGCGCTGGCCCATTCATAGACGCTGATCCGGCGCAGCCAGGCCATGCTCTCCGCCTCACAGCCCCCGCAGGGCCGAACGTCCGGCGAAGCGCGCCGCCCGGCCGAGCTCCTGCTCGATCCGCAGCAGCCGGTTGAACTTCGCCGTGCGCTCGCCGCGCGACGGCGCGCCGGTCTTGATCTGGCCGCAGCTCCAGGCGACCGCCAGGTCGGCGATGGTGGTGTCCTCGGTCTCGCCGGAGCGGTGCGACATCACCGTCGCGTAGCCGCTGTCCTGCGCCAGCGTCACCGCCGCCTCGGTCTCGGTCAGGCTGCCGCACTGGTTGGGCTTGACCAGGATGGCGTTCGCGACGCCCTCCTTGATGCCCTTGCCCAGCAGCTTCGTGTCGGTGACGAACAGGTCGTCGCCGACCAGCTGGGTCGAATCGCCGCAGGCCTTGGTCAGGGCCTTCCAGCCAGCCCAGTCGCCCTCGGCCATGCCGTCCTCGATGCTCGCGATCGGGTACTTGCTCGCCCAGCCGGCCAGCATCTTCGCGAACTCCGCGCTCTTGCAGCGCTTGTTCTCGGCCCGCAGGTTGTAGGTCCCCTTGGCGTAAAACTCGTTCGCGGCGCAGTCGAGCGCGATCCACACGTCCTTGCCGGGCTTGCGGCCGGCCTTGGCGATGGCCTCGAGGATCAGATCGAGCGTCGCCGCGACCCCGTCGACGTCCGGCGCGAAGCCGCCCTCGTCGCCGACCGAAGTCGGCATGCCGCGCTTGGCGAGCAGGGACTTGAGCGCCGCGAAGATCTCGGCGCCCCAGCGCAGCGCGGTGGCAAAGTCCGGCGCGCCGGCCGGCAGCACCATGAACTCCTGGACGTCGACGTTGTTGCTGGCGTGGGCGCCGCCGTTGAGGATGTTGAGCATCGGCACCGGCAGCAGCCGCGCGCGGCGGCCGCCGAGGTGGCGGTACAGCGGCTGGTCCTGCGATTCGGCCGCGGCCTTCGCCGCCGCCAGCGAGACCGCGAGGATGGCGTTCGCGCCCAGCTTGGCCTTGTTGGCGGTGCCGTCGGCCGCGAGCAGCCGCGCGTCGATCTGCTCCTGGTCCTCGGCGTCGAGGTCCATCACCGCCTTGCGCAGCCGGCCGGTGACCGCGGCGCAGGCCTTGCGGACGCCCTTGCCGCCGAAGCGCTTGGGGTCGCCGTCGCGCAGCTCGAGGGCCTCCTTGCTGCCGGTCGAGGCGCCCGAGGGCGCGCAGGCCCGGCCGACGCTGCCGTCCGCCAGGTGGACGGTCGCCTCGACCGTCGGGTTGCCGCGCGAGTCGAGGACTTCGAGGGCGGTCACGTTGGTTATGAACATCTTCTCTCTCCAGCCTTGAATTTTAATTCATGGCCGCCGCCGCGGGCTCAAGGCGGCCGCCCTGCAGCCGGCGCACCGCGCCCAGATTCGCGGCGAGTTCGAGGTTGTGGGTCGCGGCGAGCAGCGCGCAGCCGCGCTCGGCGCACTGGCGCAAAAGCAGCTCGAACACCCCCGCCGCCGCCTTGGCGTCGAGGTTGCCGGTCGGCTCGTCGGCGATGACCAGCTTCGGCCCGTTCGCCAGCGCCCGCGCGATCGCGACCCGCTGGCGCTCGCCGCCGGACAGCGCCGCCGGGTGCCGGGCCGCAGCCGCCGCGAGGCCGAAGTCGCCGAGCAGCTCCGTCGCCCGCGCGAGCGCGGCGCGCCGCCCGGTCCCGGCGACCAGCATCGGCATCGCGACGTTCTCGGCGGCGGTGAACTCGGCGAGCAGATGGTGGAACTGGTAGACGAAGCCCAGCTTTTGGTTGTGCAGCCGGCTGCGGGCCGCGCCGCCGAGCCCGGCGAGCGCGACGCCGTCGATCATGACCGTCCCCTCGTCCGGCCGCGCCAGGCCGCCGGCGATGTGCAGCAAAGTGCTCTTGCCGCAGCCCGAGGCGCCGGTGACCGCGAGCGAGGCGCCGGCGGCAAGGGACAGGTCGACGCCGGCGAGGACCTCGGGGCCGCCGGAGGCCGCGAAGCTCTTGGACAGGCCGCGCGCGGCGAGGACCTCACTCATGGCGCAGCGCCTCGGCCGGATCCACCCGCGCCGCGGCGAGCGATGGGAAGAAGGCGGCGAGCAGGCTGAGGCCGAAGGCCAGCAGCGCGACCGCCGCGACCTCGGCGGCGATGATCTCCGAGGGGATGGACTCGAGCAGGTAGACCTCGCCCGGGAAGAAGTCGAAGCCGAGCCAGCCCTCGACGGTGCTGACGATGGCGTCGACGTTGACCGCGACCGCGATGCCCAGCAGCACGCCGGCGACGGTCCCGGCGACGCCGACGAGCATGCCCTGGATGACGAAGATGCCGACCACGCCCCGCCGCGACATGCCGATGGTGCGCAAAATGGCGATCGCGCCGCGCTTGGTGCGGACCATCGCGACCAGCGCCGCGACGATCTGGAAGGCCGCGACCGCGATGATGAGCGACAGGATCACGAACATCACCCGGCGCTCGACCGCCAGCGCGCTGAACAGCACCTGGTTGCTGCTGGTCCAGTCGTAGGCGCGCAGCCCCTCGTCGGCCTGCAGGCGCCGCGCCAGCGCCGGCGCCTCGTAGACGTCGTGCAGGCGCAGCCGCAGCGAATCGACCCCGCCGCCGGTGCGGTACAGCCGCGCCGCGTCCTCATGGTGGATGAAGGCGCTGCTGTTGTCGAGCTGGTGGACGCCGACCGAGACCAGCGCCGCGACCTGCAGCCGCCGGAAGCGCGGCAGCGCCCCGCCGAGCGTCGGCGCCGCCGCCGGCGCGTACAGCACCACCGCGTCGCCGGGGCCGGCCCGCAGGCGGGCGGCGAGCTTCGCGCCCAGCAGCACCTTGAAGCTGCCCGCCTCGAGCAGGTCGAGGTCGGGCTGGTGCAAAAAGGGCGCGGCGCCGGCGGCGCGCGCCGGATCGACGCCGCGCAGGAAGACCCCGTAGGCGCGGTCGCCGGCCGCGACCAGGCCCTGGCGCTCGATCTGCGGCGCGGCGGCCGCGACCAGCGGGTCGGCCTCGATGCGGCCGAGGACCTCCTCCCAGTCCGCCACCCCGCCGGCGTCGACCTCGACGTGGGAGGACGACTGCAGGATGCGGTCGCGCAGGTTGATGTGGAAGCCGTTCATCACCGCCATCACCACGATCACGGCGGCGACGCCCAGCGCGATGCCGATCGCCGAGACCAGCGACGAAAAGGCGACGAAGCGGTCGCCGCGGCCGACCAGGGTGTAGCGCAGGCCGATGGCCCACTGCAGCCAGAGCATCAGCCGGCCGCCGTCGCCAGGATCTCTTTGGCGTTGCTGCGGCTGGCGGCGGTGATCTTCTTGCCCGCCAGCATGCGCGCGATCTCCTCCTCGCGCGCCGCCCCCTCGATGAGCTCGAAGGACGCGAGGCCGTCCTCGTCCGCCCGCACCAGCCAGTGGCTCGCCGCGGCCGCCGCCACCTGCGGCAGGTGGGTCACGCACAGCACCAGGCGCTCGGCGCCCAGGCTCGCCAGCAGCGAGCCGACGTGGGCCGCGGTCTTGCCGCTGATGCCGGCGTCGACCTCGTCGAAGACCATCGCGCGCGCGCCGTCGCCGCCGGCGTGGCTGAACAGCGCCAGCGTCAGCCGCGACAGCTCGCCGCCGGAGGCGACCTCGCCCAGGTCGCCCAGCTTGCCCTGCTTGCGCGCCGCGAAGCCGAAGGCCACGTCCTCGGCGCCGGTCCGCGCCACGCCTTCGGCCGCGGGCAGCTCGATCGCGAAGCGCGCCGCCGGCATCCCCAGCTGCCGCAGCGAGTCCTGGACCTGTTTGGCCAGCTTCGGCGCCGCGGCCTGGCGCTTCTTGCTCAAAATCGTTGCCGCTTCCTGCCAGCTTGCGACCGCCGCGGCCGCCGCCTTGCGCAGGGCCTCGACGTCGCCGCCGCCGAGCTCCTCGAGCTCGGCCGCCTTGTCCGCCCGCAGCTGCGGCAGGCCGGTCGGATCGGGCAGACGGTGCTTGCGGGCCAGGCGCAGCGCCTCGGCGACGTAGGCCTCGGCCTCCTCGAGGGCGGCGCGGTCGACCTCGCCCAGGCCCTCGCCCAGCTTCGCCAAGGCCCGCGCCGCGTCGGCGGCCAGGGCGTTCAAGGCGGCGAGATCCTCGCCCACGCCCTCGGCCGCGGGCAGCAGCGTCGCGAGGCGCTTGCCCTGCTCCTGGGCCTGGGCGAGCCGGGTCCCGAGCTCGTCGAGCGCGGCGTCAAGCTCGCGGCGCAGCTCGCCGATCTCGGCCATGTTCTCCTGCTGGGTCAACAGGCGGTTCTGCTCCTCCCAGGCCTCGGCCGCGAAGCCCAGCGCGTCGAGCTCGGCCAGCTCCTCCTGCAGCTCGGCGAGCCGCTCGGCGTCCTGCGCCGCGGCTTCCTCGGCCGCTTGCAGCCGCGCGGCGGCCTGCTGGTGCTCGGCGTGGCGGGCCGCGACCAGCGCCGCGTCCGGCAGCGCCTTGGCCGCCATGTCGAGCAGCTCGCGGCGCCGCGCCGCCTGCTTGAGGCGGACGTGCTCGTTCTGGCCGCAGACCGCGACCAGGCCGCCGACGATCTCGGCGAGCTGGCCGACGCCGACCAGGCTGCCGTTGACGTAGGCCCGCGACCGGCCCTGGGCGTCGATGACGCGGCGCGCCACCAGCTCGCCGCCGGGCGCGGCCAGGCCGTGGCGCTTGAGCAGGTTGAGGGCGCCCACCGCGCCGGCGAGGTCGAAGGACAGCGCGACTTCGGCCGTCTCGGCGCCCTTGCGCAGCAGCCGGCGGCGCAGCTTGAGGCCGAGCGCGGCCGACAGCGCGTCGATCAAAAGCGACTTGCCGACGCCGGTCTCGCCGGTCAGGGCGCAGAAGCCGGCCGCCGGCAGCGGCAGGCGCGCGTGCGCGATGTTGACGAAATCCCGGACTTCGACCGCCGTCAGCATCGCTAGGACAGCCTCCAGTACAGCTTGGTGCGCAGGGTGTCGAAGTAGTCGTAGCCGATCGGATGGCGCATCGTCATCTGTTTTTGGTGCGCCTTGATCACCACGGTGTCCTCGGGCCGCAGCTCCAGCGGCTCGCCGCCGTCGGCGCTCAGCCGCGCCTCGCTCAGGGCGCGGACCTCGATGCGGCGCTGGTCGTCGAAGACCAGCGGCCGGTGGGTGAGCGAATGCGGGTTGATCGGCGTCATCGCGATCACCCGGCAGTCGGGCGTGATGATCGGGCCGCCGGCCGACATGCTGTAGGCGGTCGAGCCGCTCGGGGTGCTCACCACCAGGCCGTCGGCGCGCAGCTCGAAGGAGGCCTGCCGGTCGATGTGCACCGCCATGCTGATCAAGCTGGCGCTGGCGCCGCGGTCGATGACGGCGTCGTTGATGACGGTGTGGGCGCTGAGGCGGCGGCCGCCGCGCCAGTGCTCCGCGGCCAGCATGATGCGCATTTCGTCGCGGTAGCGGCCCTTGAGGACCGCCTCGATGCCCGGCCGCATCTTGTGGTGCGGGATGTCGGCCAAGAAGCCGACGCGGCCGAGGTTGACCCCGATCAGCGGGACCTGCTGCGGCGCGTAGCGGCCCGCCATCTGGATGAAGGAGCCGTCGCCGCCGAGGGCGATCGCGAGCACCGGCCGCGGCCGGGCGTCCGGACGCCGGACCTTGATGCCGTGCTCGCGGCAGGCCTTGGCGCCGATGCTAGCGGCGCTGGTCTCGTCGACGACCGGATCGTGGTCCAGCTCCCGCAGGACCTGGGCGATCTGAATCAGGGCGTCGCGGCCGCGGATGCGGGCGGCCAGCGCCACGCAGCTGCGGGCGGCCATTCACCCGCCGGCGCGCGCGGCCGTCATTTCCTGCCCTCTTCGATGCCGCTTTCGATGCCGCGCCGGCTGCGGACGAGGATCTCGGCCGCCAGGTCCTTGCCGGCGAGGCCGAAGGCCAGCGCCGCCGCCAGCGCCGCCGCGCCCATCAGGCAGCTGAACAGCACTAAAAGCAGGATGGTGTTGACCTGCAGCTGCTCGAGCGCCAAAAACCACACGAAGACCTGCACCACGACCTCGGCGACGAGCGCGACCTTGAGCGCGAAGTCCATCGACAGCTCCTTGAGGTTGTTGAAGACGTAGCGATTGACGATGCGGGAGAAGATCGTGCCGATGATGAGGATCACCATCGCGAGGATGATGTTCGGCAGGTACAGCACCACCTTCTCGAACAGGTCCGAGATCACCTGCAGGCCCAGCAGCTCGGCGATCGAGGTGATCATCATCAGGATGATCAGCCAGTAGATGGTTCCCGAGATCAGGCCCGAGAAGCGGATGTTGTAGTCGCTGCCGATGATGTACGACTCCAGGCCGGTCTTCTCGACCAGCTGGTCGAAGCGGAACAGCTGCAAAAGGCGGCTGACCACGATCCGCGCCGCCTTCGCCAGCAGGATGCCGACCACGAGGATGAGGAAGGTCGCGATGACCTTGGGCAGGAATCCCAGCACCGTCTCCCAGAACGCCGCGAAGGAGCTGAGGATGATGGAGGTGATTTCGGCTTGCTGGTCCATGGGTAAGCCTCTCAGTCGGGGCGGCGGCGCCGCGCCCGGCGTGAAGCGGGCATTTTAACCCGCCGCCGGCGGCCGGATGCGGTCGATGACGTCCCGGTAGACCGCCGCGAGCTGGCCCAGCTGGGCGATCTCGATGTGCTCGTTGGCCATGTGCATGCTGCGGCCGACCGAGCCGAACTCCACCACCTCGGCGCAGACCGCCCCCAAAAAGCGGCCGTCGGAGGTCCCGCCGCCGACCGAGGGCCGCGGCGGCTGCCCGCAGGCGGCTTCGATGGCGGCCGCGGCCGCCCTGCCGATCTCGCTCGCCGCCCCGGTGTGGTAGGGCGCGGCGCCCGGCGCGCAGTCGCAGGACGCCGGCAGCGGCGCCGCCGCGAGCGCCGCGTCGAGCCGCGCGCGCAGCGCGGCGGGGTCGTCGAGCGGATGGTGGCGGAAGTTGACGGTCGCCTCGGCGGTCCCGGGGATGACGTTGGCGGCCCCGGCGTCGGCGTGCAGCCGCACCACTTGGACCGAGGTCGCCTCGGTGCCGTCTTCGGGCGCCGCGAACTCCCAGCCGCTGATCTCGGCCGCGAGCGCCGCGAGCGCCGGGACCGGGTTGGCGCACAGCTGCGGGTAGGCGGCGTGCCCCTGCTTGCCCTCGACCTTGATCCTGCAGGTCAGCGAGCCGCGCCGCCCCACCCGCAGCAGGTCGCCGAAGCGCTCGGCGGAGCTGGGCTCGCCGACCAGGGCGTGGCGGTACTTCTCGCCCCGCTCCTTGAGGACCTCGACGGCGTGGCGGACGCCGTCGACGGCCTCGCCCTCCTCGTCGGTGGTCAGCAGCAGCGCCAGCCGGCCGGCCGGCTTGGCCGCGGCGGCGGCGTGCTCGGTCGCGGCGACCAGCATCGCGGCGACGCCGCCCTTCATGTCGGTGGTCCCGCGGCCGTAGAGCTTGCCGTCCTTTTCCACCGGCTCGAAGGGGTCGGTGTCCCAGGCGGCCGCGTCGCCCGGCGGCACCACGTCCAGATGCCCGCACAGCAGCAGCAGGCCTTCGCCCTCGCCGTGGACGGCGTACAGGTTGCGTACCGCGCCGCGGTTGATCTCCTCGGTCTTGAAGCCGGCCGCCTCGAGCTCGCGGCGGGCGATTTCAATCGTCCCGGCCGATTCGGGCGTGAGCGACGGGCAGCTGACCAGCTCCTTGAGCAGGGCCAGGGCCCGCGCGGCGCTAGCCGTCGCCGTCGCGCTCATCGCGGCGCGCCCAGGTCTGCAGGCGCAGGGCGTTGAGCTTGATGAAGCCCTCGGCGTCGCGCTGGTCGTAGCCGCCGTCCTCCTCGAAGGAGGCGATGGACTCGTCGTGCAGGCTGTTCGCCGAGGCGCGCGCCGCGACCGTCACCCCGCCGCGGTACAGCTCGCAGGTCACCGAGCCCGCGACGTGGCGGGCGGCCTCGTCGATGAGCTTTTGCAGCAAAAGCCGCTCGGGGCTGAACCACAGGCCGTTGTAGACCATGGTCGCGTAGCGCGGCATCAGGTCGTCCTTGAGGCGCATGACCTCGCGGTCGAGCGTCAGGGCCTCGAGCGCGCGGCGCGCCTTGAGCAAAAGGGTGCCGCCGGGAGTCTCGTAGCAGCCGCGGGACTTCATGCCGGTGAAGCGGCTCTCGACGATGTCGGCGCGGCCGACGCCGTGGCGGCCGGCGAGCTCGTTGAGGCGCGCGAGCATCGCGGCGCCGGCGAGCTTTTCCCCGTTGACCGCGACCGGATCGCCTTTTTCAAACTCGATCTTGACCTTCTCGGGCTTATCCGGCGCCTCCTGCGGCGCGGCGGTCCGCTGCCACATTTCAGGCTTGGGCTCGTTGGCCGGGTCCTCGAGCTCGCCTCCCTCGTAGGAGATGTGCAGCAGGTTGGCGTCCATGCTGTACGGCGGCTTGTCGGTCGCGTCCGGGATCGCGATGCCCCTCTCCTTGGCGTAGGCCAGCAGGCTCTGGCGCGACTGCAGGTCCCAGATGCGCCACGGCGCGATCACCGCCAGGTTCGGCGCCAGCGCCAGGTAGCCCAGCTCGAAGCGGATCTGGTCGTTGCCCTTGCCGGTCGCCCCGTGCGCGAGGGCGTCGGCGCCGTGCTGCCGCGCGGCCGCGACCTGCTGCTTGGCGATCAGCGGCCGGGCGATGCTGGTGCCGAGCAGGTACTCGCCCTCGTAGACGGCGTTCGCCCGGAACATCGGCAGGACGAAGTCGTTGACGAACTCGTCCTGCAGGTCCTCGACCACGACCTCGGCGGCGCCGTACTCCTTGGCGCGGGCGGCGATCAGCTCCAGGTCCTCGCCCTGCCCCAGGTCGGCGATGTAGGCGACCACGGCGCAGTCGTAGCGGTCCTGCAGCCAGCGCAGGATCACCGAGGTGTCCAGGCCCCCGGAGTAGGCCAGGACGATCTTGCTTGGCTTGGCGGTCATCGGCTTGCTCCCATCAGCTCGAGCAGCAGCGCCTTTTGCGCGTGCATGCGGTTCTCGGCCTCGGTCCACACCACGCTCTGCTCGCCGTCGATCACCTCGGCGGCGACCTCCTCGCCGCGGTGGGCGGGCAGGCAGTGCATGAAGACCGCGTCCGGCCGCGCCTTGGCCATCAGTTCGGCGGTGACGGCGTACGGCGCGAAGTCGCGCAGGCGGCGCTCTTTGCTTTGCTCATCGTCGCCCATGCTGTGCCACACGTCGGTCACGATGCAGGCGGCGTCGGCCGCCGCCGCCGCCGGCTCGTCCTCCCAGGCGACGCCCGGCAGGGTGGCGTAGTCGCCGACGTCCTCGTCCCGGTAGGCCGGCGGGCAGGAAATCGCCAGCGTGAAGCCGAAGGCCCCCGCCGCCAGCATCCACGAGCGGCAGACGTTGTTGCAGTCGCCGATCCAGGCGACTTTCCTGCCGGCGATGTCGCCGCGCAGCTCGATGAAGGTCATGACGTCCGCGAGCACCTGGCAGGGATGCTCGAGCACGGTGAGGGCGTTGATGACCGGCGCCGGCGAGTGCGCGGCGAAGTCCTCCAGGATCCCGTGCTCGGAGGCCCGGATCGCGACCGCGTCGCACATCGAGCCGATCGCCCGGGCGGTGTCCGCCACCGATTCGCCCCGCGCCAGCTGGGTCGCGTCCGGCGTCAGGACCACGCTGGCGCCGCCGAGCTGCGCCATGCCGGCTTCGAAGGAGACCCGCGTCCGGGTGGACGGCTTGAGGAACAAAAGCGCCAGCGACCGGCCCCGCAGCGGCAGGCCGCCGTCCCGGCCCTTGCGCTTGGCTGCCAGGGCGTCGGCGACCAGCTCGACGGTCCGTGCCGGCGCCAGGTCCCGGAAAGAAAGATAATTTTGGGCGGCCATATGCGCTGATTCGGGCGAATAACTTGAAATTCGGCGGCATTTAGTATAAATTATCTACTTGAAATGGCCGACCAGGACACGGGCGGGCTCAAGCCTAGCGGCAAGCCCCCGGACTACATTCTAATCAAGGGCGTCACCAAGGACGACCGCAAGTTCCGTCCCAGCGACTGGGTGGACCGCCTCATGGGCTCGATCAGCATCTACGCCAAGGAAGAGGACGCCGAGCGCCACGACGACATCATCGAGTGCATGTGCATGACCGAGCGGGACGGCTTCCGCGGCATCGTGCTGTCCCACCAAATTGAGTCCCTGGCGCCGCAGATCCACCGCTTCGTCCTCAACTTCGCCAACGACAACAACCTGCAGGTCGTGGCCCTCGAGGACGCCGAGTGGAACGACGAGCGCCAGCAGGTGGTCGCCAAGCCCAAGCGGGCGTTCAGCTAGTCTGTCAGATCCAGCGGCGGCAGGCTCTTGACGATCTTCATCGTCTCGAGGCTGACGGTGATCACGCGCTGGAATAGCTCCAGCGGGTAGGCCGGATTGTTCCGGGCCTCGATAGCGAAGGCGTTGGGGTCGTTGACGATGCCGCTGCCCCCTTTCTTATCTATAGTAATTCTCTGGCGCTCCATCACCCACTCCAGCGCCGGCTTGCCGTTGATCCAGGGGGATGCCGGAAATCGTGATGTTGGAGTTGTATATGACTGTCGTCTTGTCCCAGTTAGGTCGCTTGCCGGCAAACCTCATTTTCTCGACCCGATAGAAACCAGCCGGATCCGTGGGAGGAATCAGGGAAGTCTCGCCTTTGTTGAACTGGACTGGGTGCATGTCAGCCTCTTCAAAGTCGGAGTGCAGCTTGCCAAGCGTGCGTCCCGCTTTCACAAATACGAGAAAGTCCTCATATCTTGTAACGGGAAAAATTTTAGGCAGCTCTTTCTTAATATTACTAGCAAACCGGGCCCGATATTCTTCTGAGTGCAGGAATCCATAAACATAGTAAAATAAATCTTGTTTTGAAATGGATGTCTTCTTGTAGGCTTTCTGAAAAAACAGCAGGCCTTCATCAGATAGTGCATGATTACTTTGCCTTTCATCTACTAGAGAGTTCTCTTTGCTGGTTCCACTACCACTGCTGACGTAGAGAGGGAAGCATTGGGCGGTGGAAAGACAGTGCTTGTCTGGAAGATATTTGCTTAATAAAACTGAAAAGCCCGCATTGGCGAGAGGCCCAGTCATACAAATAACCAAATTCCTAGATGAAGGAATAGGAAAACACTGAGGCATGCGGCCCTGCCCGTGATTGAAAGCCTTATCGTAATAAATATACCGCAAGTTGAACGGGCGGTACAGGGCCTCGCCTATAGCATCCGGATTAAGGTCATGCCTCTTTCCCGCTTTTCTTAGCCTCACAAGAGACGAGGACCAGCTAATCTTGCGCGGATCATTAATGTCTGGCCTTTCTGGATTATCTATGGTCTCGTTGTAAAAGTCTATTGTTCTAGCCATGTTGTGAACCAAGGCCGTTCTGGAGTCGTTATAGGCCCAAGCATCACGCCCTGTCTCGACACCTATGCTGTTAATACCGAACAGTTTTTTATTCACGCGGCCTCCTATATGGATATGCATGTTAGGAACTTCGACCCGTTTGTTGAGCCAGTCACCGTGACTGTCAGGGGCGATGGTCTCCCACTCTTTAATGCCGGCTATGCTTTCGGCGGATGAAATTTTAGCCAGCTTGGCTGTGCGAGTTAAATAGTCCCCGATGTCACAAAAATAAATTTTGCCTCTATCAAGCGACTTATGGTTCTTCACCAGAAAAGTTATCGCTATGGGAGCGCGACTCCCAGCCCCAAATATCTTCCCTCCTTCCTTGCGCGATTTATCCCCCGATGTTCTTTGATTCCCACGCAAGTGGAACACATAGATTGACGAAAATTCTTCCGCCAGACTCTGTCGTACCCCCCCCCTGCCTTATTTTCCAACCATCCGGCATTGGTGACATATCCAATCACCCCGTCTTTGCCTATGCGATCGCTAGCCCACCTTATCGCTCTTATATAACTATCGTACAGGCTGTTTCGATTACCCGAAACACGCTTCGCATAAGTCTCCCTAATACGCGCATCAAGCTTTGGATAGGAAAGATTGGCGGCATCATGGTTAACACTTTCCTGCCCGACCGAATAAGGCGGATTCCCTACTATCACACGAATATCATCCAGTTTCTTCTGCCGAATCCTACGATTGCTGTTGTCCACCATCATGTCACTGACAAGATCGACGTCTTTTTCGTACAGTTGGAAAGTGTCCGTCAAGCAAATTCCTTCAAACGGAAGATGCCCCCTACTTGCTACATCGCGATACGTGGCTTCGATATTGATGGCGGCTATATAATACGCTAGAAGAATTATTTCATTAGCATGAAGCTCGTTGGTGTATTTGTGTTCCAGCTCTTCCGGCTTTATCAGCCCAAGTTGCAACAAGCGAGTAATGAAAGTGCCCGTGCCTGCAAAAGGATCAATGACATGCACCCCTTTGCTACCCATTGTCTGAGCAAACTCTTTCTGCAGTATATTGTCAACCGAGCGAAGAATGAAGTCCACTATCTCGACCGGCGTGTACACAATTCCCAATCTATCTGTCATTTTCGGAAAGGCATGACGGAAAAACTCATCATAAAGCTCCACGACAAGTTTCTGTTTTGCCTTGGGATCATCAATGCCGGCCACACGCCTCCTCACGCTAGCGTAAAATTCTTGAAGATCGCCCGCTTCTTTTTCAATATTGTGCTCGCTAAGCGCCTCGAGGACTTGCTGCATTGCCCGGGACACAGGATTCCGCAGGACAAAACTGGAATCATCAAAAAGCGCTTCGAAAACAGGATGGGTGATTAGATGCTGCGCCAGCATCTCGATGGTTTCTTCTTCAGTGACGCTGTCGTTCAAATCCTCCTGAATTTCAGTTAGGAAGGCCGTTAACGCCTCTCTCTCTTTTCCAGGCTTGGAAGTCAACCCCTTTATGCGGCTTATATGCTTTTGAGCAATTTCTGCAATGTTTTTAGCCCAGTCTTTCCAGTAATCGCGACGGCCACATTTGCGCACTAGCCGAGCAATAACGGCATTGGACCACTCATCGAAAGCCAAGAAGCCCTGCGTCTCCGCAGAAGTTGGAATTTTATTTTCTGCTGAATCCTCATCATGCTCAGAACCATGTCCTATTGTCGCCCCTTCTTGCTTATCCCGGGCATTTGGCAACTGATTGCTGACAGCGATGATTTCAATCCGGTTTGAAACGTCAACTCCAAGCCCGGCCTTGTTTATGTCTGATTCCAACCTTTCGTCGTGTGAACGAAGGGCATTTAGAGTGTCCCACACCAGTCGATAACGCTTGTTATCGTCCAGAGCCTTATTAGGCTCTATTCCGGCAGGCACCCCCACCGGAAGGATGATGTAGCCCATCTTTTTGCCCTCCGCTCGACGCATTACCCTGCCCACCGACTGCACCACATCGACTTGCGATTTACGCGGGTGCATGAACAAGATCGCGTCCAGCGCAGGCACATCAACTCCTTCCGCCAAACATTTGGCGTTTGTCAGTATACGACATCCCGTGCCCTCATCTCCTTCCTTCAGCCAATCAATCAGCTGCGATCTCTTCTTAGCATTGAACGTGCCGTCGACATGCTCGATCTCGCACTGGAATTCTTCTGCCCGCTCCTTGATATCGCTTCCTTCCGCTGACTCAAGATATTCTTCCACCACCCGCGTGAACTCCGCCTCTACGAGTTTCGACCTTTTGATGTCACGACAAAAAGCTAAGGCTCGCCGCATCGGGTTGTTTGAGTCCTTGCCGAACTCTTTCTGGTCCTGCTTGGCGAGTGCCCTGTAGCAACCGATTATCTTGTTCGCGTCATCAAGGTTGAGCTCGGAACTTTCAGCAAGAGCGTTCTGCAGGCTGCTGCTGATCATTCCCTCATCCACGCCAAGCACAATGACCTTGTAATCGGTCAATAAGCCCTCTTCGACAGCCCAGCCAAACTTACGCGAAAAAAGAGTGCCGCCAAAGCGCGCTTTATCATCCATGGAGCATAGCTCTATGGCAGCGTCGCTAGCCTTGCTCTTAGCCTCATCACCAAACACTCGGGGCGTCGCCGTCATATAGAGACGTTTCTTTCCTTCTATATGCTCCTGGTAGTGAACCTTGACAAAATTACTCTCGCTCTCTCCAGGCAATTTAGCGCCAGTGGTGCGATGAGCTTCATCGCAGACAATGAGATCAAATTCCCACAGACCATGCTTTTTCTGCGCATCACTGATGACTTGGAGCGACTGGTAAGTCGCGAACACCACCGTCATGCGGTCTTTCGGCAATCCTTTGGCTTTGGCTGCCAGTGTGACCGCATCAGTGGTCGCCGGATATGCGAGATCGTGCATCTTAATCTCAGAGCTGTCATCGTTTTTGCGCCGATTGTCGACTTTGGTGTCCGAACACACCGCAAAGCAGCGCTGTTTCACCGTAGCATCCTGAGCCCATGCGCGAATTGTCTGGCTCATCAAAGCAAGCGATGGGACAAGAAACAGAACGGCCTTGCCTCCTCCCACCATCTCCTCCGCTATTTTCAGGCTCGTAAAAGTCTTGCCGGTACCGCAAGGAAGAATGAGCTTGCCTCGATCCGCTTCTTCAAGCCCATTGCACACCGCCCTAATTGCCTCTTTTTGATCTTTGCGTGGCTTCTTGCGCCCTTCCCTCATCTTGACCTTACCGCTATGCAGCCAAGCTTCCCAGTCGATGTCGCTTTCTTCGAGGTTGTAGATGGTAATCCTGTTGACTAGCTTCTCTTGGCCATCAATCACGGACTCGGCGTGCGTTCCCCATTCGCCCTCGGTCGTGTCTATGACAAGGCGACGACTGAAATCGGCGGTCCCCGAAGCCGCAAGGAAACCAGCCAGCTCATTGCGAGATACTTTGCCTCTTTCCTTCCTAAACTTGCACTGCACCGCGCAGTAGCCTTCTTCATCGCTGATTTTCGCGACAATGTCGATTCCCGTGTCGCGCCCGTCCTTCCCCTGCTCCTTGGCCCAGTCGCTGAACAACTGTGGGTTTTCGTACTGCTGACGCATGACGGGATCATGCTTCAAATAGTGAAGCGCCAAGCGCTCGAAATAATCGCCTTTTTCCCGCTGGGTCTTAGATTCTTCGCGCAGCTGCGCTAGTACTTGACGCAGCACAGACATCAGTACGAGTTCCCCTCGCTACTGAACGCTTTCCTCACTGTAGCCGCTTCTCCTTTTCGGCGTTAATCTTATCATCTAACAGGATAAATTTGACCTTGCGAGATGTATTACCTCAACAAGAATCATAATCTCGAACAGCATTAGCACACGTATGAAATCATCCTCATCAGGGCGCGAACGCAGCCGCGGCCTCACGGCACATGTCCGGCAGCGACATATGCTCGACCCCGTTCCGGTCCTTGTAGCAGCCCAGGCTCCCGCCATGCACGACGAAGCGGCGCGCGGGCTCCAGGTCCCGGCAGGCCGAATGGAAGCCTCTGCTTGGCGCTCGCTTGACGCTTTTCTTGATTTCAATGGCCCATAGCCCGATTCCGGGCCGCTCGATGACCAGATCGACCTCGGCGCCGCCTGCGGCGCCATAGTAGCTCGCCCTCGCCGCGGCCTCCTCCGGGAGCTGGCAGAGGATGTTCTCGATGACGAAGCCTTCCCAGCTCATGGCCGCCATCTCATGGGCCTTCAGCGCGGCGGCGGTCTTCACGCCCAGCAGCTCGTGCAGCAGGCCGCTGTCGCGATAATAGAACTTGGGCGTGTTCTTCAGCCTCTTCTTCGCATGCCGGTAGTACGCCGGCAGTGCCCTGGCCAGCAGGCGTTTCCGATGCCCGTCCACGAACTTCCTGACCGTCCGCGGATTCAGCGTCATGATCCGGCAAATCTCCATGACGTTCAGCGGCCGTCCCTGGCTATGCGCCAAGAGCACGCTCAACTTCCTCAGCTGCGTATAGCCCACTCGCATGCCTTCTTCGATGATTTCATCGCTGAGAATGTTCCTGTTGAGGTCACTGCGTATTTCAAAGCTGCTCGCATCGTCAGCGGCCGCGAAGCTCGCCGGCAGCCCGCCACGCAGCCACAGCATTTCGACCTCTTCTTCGCCCGCGCCAGACAGATCCAGCACGTCCAGCGGATTGAGCTGGACGCAGGACACACGCCCTTCAAGGCTTGCATCCGCCCTGTTAGCGTCCCTGATCGAACCATAGCCAAGCAGCAGGAAGCAGCCGTTGCCAGTCCCTTCGCGGCGGTGCTCGTCGATTGCGCCACTGAGGTCTTCGAGCAGGCCCATCTGCTGATGGAACTCATCGAGTACGATCAGCTTGCCGGCGTTTCTGACTGCGAACTCACGCAGCCCGCCGCCCGCGAGCATCTTGCCCGTTTCCCAGTCCTGGCAGTCGAGGTAAATCCCGTTCGCTTCGGCGGCGATGGCACGGCCAATCGCCGTCTTTCCTGTCTGCGGCTGGCCGAGCAGCGCCACGGCTGGGACCTGTTTCAGCCTGCGCAGCACCTCTTCTTTGTGCCTTCTGGCTACATGCTGCGTCGCCATGATGCCAAATTATAGCATTATCCTGGCAATTTATGCATCTAAACGCTCAATTTATGATTTGATTTGTTGTGAAATATAATTGTAATTCACGTATTTAGATGAAGAAATCACAATCTTTTTCTCAGAAAAACGAACGAAAAGATTGTGCCAGCGACAGCTGAACTGGATCATGTACGGGAGTCTGCGTCATCCACGTCTTCAACTTCCCTGTCCCGCCAGATCGCCACCAGCATCGCCCCGGCATATCCGGGAGGATGAACTATCTGGTTGAGAGGATTGCGTTTTTCCTGCAGGCGGCGCAGGCACCACTGGACCTTCTTTTCGTCCGCCCGCGCAAAACGCCCGTACAGAGCCGCGAAGCTCACTAGCAGCACTATCAGAAGCAAGGCCGTCACACGCCAATCATACCATATCCTGCTGGCTTTCGCAGGAAGGGCGGCGGCTACAGCCCCGGATTTGATCAATCAGCTTCCCGCAGCAGCATCTTGTAGACCTGCGCCAGCAGCCTGGCGTCCTCCAAGGCGCTGTGGACGCCCCTGCCCTCGAGACCCGCCCGCGCGATCAGATGGTCGAGGCCGTTGCGCTGGCCCGGGTAGATGTCCCGCGCCAGCAGCACCGTGTCCACCGAGTGCGCGATCACCTCTTCGAGCTGCGGCTTGTCGATGTACTCGAGCGCGGCGTTGACGAAAGGAAAGTCGAAGGCGTAGCCGTTGTGGGCGTACAGCACCGCGTTGTCGACGAAGGCCAGCATCGCGTCGGCGACCTCGGCGAACACCGGCTTGTCCGCCAGCATCTCGGCCGTCAGGCCGTGGATCTCGATCGAACGCTCGGGGATCTCCCGCTCGGGGTTGATCTCCTGGTAGTAGATCTCCTCGGTGCCGCGCTCGAGGCCGCCGTCCGGGTAGGCGACCGCTCCGATCGAGACTATGCGGTCGCCCTGGGCGTGGTTGAAGCCCGTGGTCTCGATATCGAAGAAAACGTGCCGCATGCCTGGCGGCCTGCGCGCGGTTTTACTTGGCTTTGGCCGCCGCCATGCCCTTGACCATGGCGTTGAGGCGGCTCTTGATGCGGGCCGCCTTGTTCGGATGGATCACGCCCTTGCCCGCGGTCGCGTCCGCGATCGGGACGAAGGCCGCGTAGCAGGCCTTGGCCTGGTCCTGGTCCTTGGCCTGGACCGCCTTGACCACCCGCTTCTGGAAGGTCCGGAACCGGGTCCGGTACACCACGTTGCGGGCGCGGTGCGCCACGTTCTGGCGGGCGCGCTTGTCGGCTTGGTTGCTGTTGGCCATTGCTTTGGAAGGCGCAATTATATACCCAAACGCCGCCGCGCGCCCTAGGAGGCGAGCGCGGCGATGATCTCCTGCGGCCGCGCCAGCAGCCGCTCGGCGGGCTTGTCCGGCTCCCAGTAGCCCCAGCCGGCGGCCAGGAACGGCATGCCGCAGGCGCCCGAGGCCCTCACGTCGAGGTCGTTGTCGCCGACGTAGAAGCAGGCCGCCGGCTCCACGCCCAGCTCCTTGCAGACGTGCAGCAGCCCGTCGGGATAGGGCTTGTGCCGCGGCAGGGTGTCCGAGCACACCACGTGGGACGGCGCCGGCCGCAGATCCAGCTTGCCCAGCAGGTCCTCGGTCTGTTTGGTCGGCTTGTTGGTGACAATCGCCCATGGCAGGCCCGCGGCGGCCAGGTGGTCGAGGACCTCCTGCATGCCGTCGAACAGCTTGGACTGGGCGTGGCCGGCGCGGTCGTACTCGACCAAGAAGCGCTCGCGCAGCGGCTCGAGCTCGTCGCCCTCCTCCATCAGGTGCTCCTGCATCAGCCGCCGCGAGCCGTGGCCGACGAGGTACTTGACCGCCTCGAAGTCCAGCGCCGGCAGGCCGCGTTCGGCGCGCAGGGCGTTGAGGGCCGCGAGCAGGTCGCGGCCGGTGTCGATCAGGGTGCCGTCGAGGTCGAACAGCACCGCGCGCGTCGCCGTCATTTCTCCTCCTTGCGGGCGTGCAGGAAGTAGTTCATCGGCATGCGGGTCGCCGACAGGCGGAAATCCTTCGCGAAGAAGTCCCAATTCGCGCCGGCGACGTCCTTGACCCGCAGGCCGGCGTCCGCGCACCATGACGCGATCTCGTCGGGCTTGAGGAAGGCCTTGTACTCGTGCGTCCCGCGCGGGATCAGGCCGGTGACCTGCTCGAGGCCGACGATCATCACCAGATAGGCGAAGGGCGTCCGGTTGATCGTCCCGGTCACCAGGTCGCCGCCGGGCTTCAGCAGTCCCGCCAGCGCCGCGACCGCCTGCGCCGGCGCCGCGACGTGCTCGAGCATCTCCATGCACACCACCGCGTCGAACTTCTTCTCCCGCTGGTAGTCCTCGATGCCAGCCTCCTCGTAGCTTATGTCCAGGCCCTCGGCCTTGGCGTGCTCGCGGGCCGCTTCGATCGCGCCGGCAGAGGCGTCGATGCCGGTGACCTTGGCGCCGGACCGCGCCAGCGCCTCGGCGAAGATGCCGCCGCCGCAGCCGGCGTCGAGGACCTCCTTGCCTGCCAGGCCCTCGCAGACGCGCTCGACGTAGCCGGTCCGGGTCGGGTTGAAGACGTGCAGCAGGCGGTGCTTGCCCTGCGGGTCCCACCAGCCCTTGGCGTCGAAGACGTTTTCGCTCATATCCGCTCCCGTATCTTAGCCGCCGCCCGGTCGAAGCGGCCCTCGCCGAAGCCGCCCAGGCCCATCAGGTTCATCTGGACGAAATAGGTCGTCCGGTCGCGTTCGGCCAGCGGCTCGCGCTCGACGTAGAAGTCCGCGCTCCAGCAGCGGCAGCTCGACAAGAAGCGCATGCCGCCCAGCAGCCGGCTCATCTGGCTTTCCTCGATGTCGTAGGTCACGTCGCCGGTCACCCGCCAGTTCGCCCCGAAGCTGCGGTAGGCGCCGACGCTCGCCTGGCCGTCGTCGTTGTCCTGCGCCTCGTCGGCGTTGCGGACGTAGCGCATCGCGTAGCTGTCGCCGGCCGGCGCGCGGTGCTGGTAGGCCACCGCGACCTGGCCCAGGGCGTCGGCGTCCGGATCCCACTCGAAGCGGCTGCGCAGGGCGTTGGCCTCGTTCGGGTACAGGCTGCCCTCGACCACCACGTTCGAAAAGCCCGCGTCCGGCGGCGGGTCGTCGGCCGTGGTCACCACCTTGGAGTCCTCGAACCTGTAGCGCTGCGCGACGTGGGCCTCGAGGAACTCGCGGCGGCCGGCGCGCTGCCAGACGTAGGTCGACAGGCCGTAGGCCAGCAGGTTGGCGTCCTCGAAGCGGTCGCCGCCGATGTAGGAGTTGACCTGGTACAGGTCCTGCGCGCTGAACTCGGCGGCCTTGGTGTCGTACAGCGGCACGTCGCTGAAGTCCTCCTGCCGCACCAGGCCGAGGAACAGGCTGGGCTCGAGCAGCTGCGCGTAGCCCGCGTCGCCGAGCTCGAAGGCCCCCTGGTACTTGCGCCGCAGCCGCAGCTCGGCGTAGGGCACCGTCCAGTTGAGGTCCTCGTGCTCGTAGACCGAGTTCGCGACGCCCAGCCGCGCGTCCACCGAGTTCAGGCCCACCCAGGCGCGGCCGTTGACCGCCACGTCCGAGTGCAGCCGGAAACCCTCGCGCGGATCGTCCTCGCCGCGGGTGAAATAATCGAAGCTGGTCCGGCCTTCCCAGGCCTGCCGCCGCGTCCCCAGCCACAGCCGCGGCAGCGAGCCGTACGGCCGCTCGACCACGCCGTCCTCTTCTTGAATGGTCTGGTAGTCGACCACCGCGAGCCCGTAGCTGTCGCGGCCGTCGTCGTAGTACAGCCGCGCCTCCTTGGCGTAGTGGCGCCGCGCGGTCGCGTCGCCGATGAAAAAATCGTCGGCGAAATCGTCGTCCGACAGCCAGTCCGCCGCCAGCGTCAGCCGCAGGCCGCGGCCAAGCCCGCGGCCCTCGCGCAGCGAATAGTTGCCGCGCAGGACCTCGCCGCGCTCGTCGTGGATGCCGCCGATCTCGGCGGTCCCCGCCGCGTCGGCGAACAGCCAGCGGCCGTTGAGCCGGCCGTAGACCCCGCCGCCGTTGATGAAGCGCGCGCTCGCGATCGCGTCGTAGTTCGGCGCGAAGTTCAAATAGAAGGGCTGCTCGATGCTGGTCTCGCCGCCCGAGTGCACCACCACCTCGGGCGCCAGGAAGCCGCTGCGGCGCTGCTTGACCAGCTTGGTGCTCAGCGACGGCAGGTACATCACCGGCAGGTCGAGCACCCGCAGCACGGCGCCTTCGGCCTGCAGGGTGCCGTCCTCGACGCTGATCGCGCGCGCCGTCAGCAGCCAGTCCGGGTCGTCGGGCATGCAGCTGGTGAAGCTCGCGTCTTCGAGCGCGTAGCGCGCCGGGCTGAGCTCGACGCGGCCGGCGGTCACCGCTCCGGTCGTGTCCGGCGCGAGCAGCGTCACCGCGACCGCGAAGCCCTCCCGCGCGGCGAGGTCGTACTCCATCCCCGCGGCCTCGATCACGTAGCCGGCCGGATCCTCGTAGCGCAGGCCGTCGCCGATGCGCAGGACCTCGGCCCTGACGTCGAAGTCGATCGCGCCCGCCTGCAGCGTCGTCCCGTCCGGGCCGCTGAACTCGACGGCGCCGACCGCCTTCGCGGTGCCGACCAGCGGGAAGTAGTCGAGCTCGTCGGCGCGCAGCTCGTAGCCCGCCGGATCGGTCAGGACCACGCCCTGCTCGGCGACCACCCAGCCGGCCGCGCTGTCAAAGCGCAGCTCGCCGGCCTCGAGCGTCACGCCGCGGAAGCGCAGCACCGCGCCGACCGCGCGCATCTCGGTGCCGGCCTCGCCCTCGATCTCGTCGGCTTCGAGCTGGATGTCGCCCAGCTGCGCCCGCGCCGCCGGCGCTGCGGCCAGCAATAGAATCGCAAGGGATATGACCGCCGCCGCCGCGCCGCCAGACCCCGAGGACGAACTGCTGGCGTGGCTCGAAGCGGCGCTGGGCCGGGCGCCGGCCTGCGAGCCCGTGGCGGCGGACGCGAGTCCCACGCGCTACTACCGGCTCGACGGCGGAGCCGAGAAAAAGCTGGCCATGGCGGCTGACGGCCCCGCGGCCCTGGAAATGTTCATCGGCAGAGGGAAAATTTTAGCCGACGCCGGCGTTCGCGTCCCCGCCGTCCACGCCGCCGAGCCCGCGCGCGGCTACGCCGTCATCGAGGACTTCGGCGACCGGCTGTACAGCGCCGCGCTGCGCGAGGACGGCGTCGACCGCCGCCGCCTGTACGAGGACGCCTGGGAGGCCGGCGCCCGCATCAACGCCGTCACGGCCGAGGGCCTGCCGCGCTTCGACGCCACGCTGCTCGCCAAGGAAGCCTCTTACCTGCCGAAATGGTACGCCGATGCCTACCGCGGCCAGCCGCTGGACGAGGACGAGGCCAACGCCTACGCCGCGGTCGCCGCCGCGCTGCAACAGCGGTTCTGCGCGCAGCCTTTCGTCCCCTGCCACCGCGACTGGCACTCGCGCAACATCTTCGCGCTCGCCGAGGGGCCGGGCGTGATCGACTACGCCGCGATGCTGGCCGGACCGCTGTGCTACGACGCGGCGTCCTTGCTGCACGACCTGTACGCCGGCTTCGAGGAGGAGGAGAAGCTCGACCTGCTCGCGCGGCACTGGGAGCTGCTGCGGGCCCGCGGCCTGCCGGCGCCGGCCGACTTCGGCGCCTACTTCGAGGACTACGAATGGACCGCGCTGCAGCGGCTGGTCAAGATCCTCGGCCAGTTCGTCTTCCTCGAGCGCGACCGCGGCCGCCCCGGCTTCGAGGCCCACGTCCCCAAGTGCGAGACGATGGTCCACGCCATCGCCCTGCGCTACCGCGAGCTGCGCCCATTGGCGCTGCTCATCGAGCGCCGCGTCCATGGCTAGGGCGCCGGCGGCCTTCGTCCTCGCCGCCGGGCTCGGGACGCGGCTCGGCGCGCTCGGCGCCAGCACGCCCAAGCCGCTGCTGCGCGTCGGCGGCCGCAGCCTGCTCGAGCGCCTGCTGCGGCGCCTCGCCGCCGCCGGCGTCCGGCACTGCGTGATCAACGTCCACCACCACGCCGCCAAGGTCATGGACGCCATCGGCGACGGCTCCGCCTGCGGCCTGCATGTGAGCTATTCGGTCGAAGCCGAGCTGCTCGGCGTCGGCGGCGGCGTCGCGGCCGCCCTGCCGCTGCTCGGCACCGATCCGTTCATCGTCGCGAACGCCGACACCGTCAGCGACTTCGATTTCGGCCTGCTGGATCCCGCCGCCCTCGGCGGCGCCGACGGCCTGCTCGTCCTCGGCCCCAAGCCCCCCGACCAGCGCCGCGGCGACTTCAGCCTGCGCGGCGGCCGGGTTTCCTTCGCCGGCGGCGGGCCCCGCCGCAGCTACGTCGGCGCGGCGCTGTACCGCAAGCGGCTGTTCTCATCCTTAGAGCCGGGGATGCCGGCGTCCATGCGGCCGCTGTGGGAGGACGCGATCGCGCGCGGCGCCCTCGCCGGGCTGGCGTGGGACGGCGGCTGGCGCGACGCCGGGACGCCGGAGCGGCTCGCGCAGGCGCGGGCCGAGGCCTCAGGCGGCTAGCAGCAGCAGGGCGAGCACCGTCCCGCCGACGCCGAAGGCGAGCGAGCGGACGATGAAGCGGCCGAAGTCGGGCACCTTCTCGATGTCGACGGTCGCGCCGCCGCTGTCGGTCGCGGCCAGCGCCGCGCGGCGGACGTCGAGGCCGGCCAGGGTCGCGAGCGCCGGGACCATGTTGCCGCAGACCGCGAAGATCAGGATGCTCGGCGCCGCCGTCCAGGCCAGCAGCGGCCGCAGCGCCGCCTTGTGCTCGGCGGAGGCGCCGGCGGCGAACTGCTGGTGGCCGAAGGCCAGCATCGCGCCGAAGGGCCCGAGGACCGCGTAGGCCAGCACCGGCAGCAGCACGTCCTCGTGCAGCTTGCTCGCGCACAGGCCGAGCATGCGCGGGACCATGCTGCCCTCGCCGTCGACCACGCCGCCGGCCTCGTTGTCCCAGCTGTCCGCGGCCTGCGCGACCCGGTCGGCGTCGTTCGCGTACAGGTGCTTGAGCAGCTCGCGGTGCCGGCTGCTGAACGAGCCCAGCGCCGAGGCCGCCAGCAGGACCGCGAAGCCGTACAGGCCCTCGAAGGCCAGGTGCGCCTCGTAGCGCAGCAGCAGGTCGATCGCGAGCGCCGCCGCCGCCGGCAGGGCGACCGCGGCGATCCAGGCCACCGGCAGCGCCGCCTGCCAGCCCCGGACGTAAGCGTGCCAGCGGCCGAGCGCGTCCGCCCACCAGTCGCGCGGGCCGGCGTCGATGAGGCCGTAGAAGCCCAGCGCGGCGACCGCGAGGATGACGATGGCGTCGACAATCATTGGGGCAGTTTCTTTATTCTAGCCAGCGCCCGCGGCAGCGTCTCCCGCAGGCCGCCGAAGGAGCCGTTCGACAGCATCACCACGACCTCGCCGGCGCGCAGCTCGCGCAGCAGCTCCGCCTGCAGCCGCGCGGCGTCCGTCTCGATCCGCGCCCGCTTCCCCAGCGGCCGCAGCGCCGCCGCGACGTCCCAGTCCAGGCCGGCGGCGTAGACCCGCACCCGGTCGGCCGCGCGCAGCGCCGGCGCGAGGCGCGTCCGCCAGCGGCCCATGCGCATGGTGTTCGAGCCCGGCTCCAGCAGCGCCGTGATGCGCTGCGCCGGATGCAGCTCGCGCAGCGTCGCCAGGGTGGCCGCGATCGCGGTCGGATGGTGGGCGAAGTCGTCGTACAGCAGGCAGGGCGCCGCGGCGAGGCGCTGCAGCCGCCGCGCCGGCAGCTCATAGTCCGCCAGCGCCGCGGCGGCGGCCGCCAAGGGGATGCCCAGCCGCTCGCAGGCGGCGGCGGCCGCGAGGAAGTTGAGGCGGTTGTGCGCGCCCGGCGGCGGCGCGGCCGGCAGCCGCCGGTCGCGGCCGCGGCGGCGGTCGCGCAGGCTCTTGCGGGCGATGGCCAGGCCCTGCGGATCGCTGTACGCGGCGAGCTCGTACCACGGCGCCGGGGCGACCGCGGCGCGGCTGTGGCGGTCGCGGGCGTTGCGCAGCAGGCAGCCGCCGGGCTTGAGGTAGCGCGGCAGCAGCGCGAACTGCCGCTTGACCGCCGCGAGGTCCGGATAGATGTCGGCGTGGTCGAACTCGACGTTGGTGAGCACCGCGACGTCGGCGCGGTAGTGCGCGAACTTCGGCCGCTTGTCCCAGCAGGCGGTGTCGTACTCGTCGGCCTCGACCACCGCGACCTTCTTGCCGCCGAGGCGCGCGCTCGGCAGGCCGCCCGCCGGCAGGCCGCCGACCAGGTAGCCCGGCCGCCAGCCCAGGCGCTCGAGGACGTGGACCAGCATGGTCGAAGTCGTCGTCTTGCCGTGCGTCCCGGCCACCATGACCACCTTGGCGCGCCGGGCCAGGACCTCGCGCTGCAGCCACTCGGGCCCCGAGCAGTGCGGCAGGCCGCGGCGCAGGATCGCCTCGAGCTGCGGGTCGCCGCGGCTGACCGCGTTGCCGACTATATGCAGGTCCGCCGGCGGCAGCTGGCCGCCGCGCGGCGCCTTCCAGCGGACGCCGGCGCGGCGCAGCTGGCCGGCCATCGGCTCGTAGCAGCCCTTGTCGGAGCCGGCGACCTCGTGCCCCAGCTCCCGCGCCAGCAGCGCGACGCCGGCCATGAACGTCCCGCAGACCCCGAGGACGTGGACGCGCATCGGCCCCCTCAGTCCTCCTCGTCGAGCAGGATCGGCTTCACCCCCGAGGCCTGGCGCAGCGCCTGCAGGAACTCCCTGTTCCGGGCGGCGGCGGCCGGCGAGGGCGGCAGGGTGACGCGGCGGATCGACGCGGCCTGCGCCATGTCCACGTCCTGCTCGATGCCCTGCTCCAGGCTCAGGTCGTCCTGCTTCTGGGTCAGGAAATCGTGGACCTCGGCCAGTAGCCGCGCGTCGGTCAGCGCGCCGTGCAGCTTGCGGCGCTCCTCGACGTTGATGCCGGCGCGGCGCGCGAGCGCGTCCAGCGAGTTCGCGCCGCCCGGATTCTGCCGCCGCGCCATCGCGTAGGTGTCGACGACCTCGGCGACCGTCGCCGCCAGCGGTTCCCGGTCGAGGCGGCGCAGCTCGCTGTCGATGAAGCCGACGTCGAAGGCGGCGTTGTGGGCGTAGACCTTCGCGCCTTTGACGAAGGCCAGAAAGTCGTCGGCGACCTTCGCGAACGTCGGCTGGCCCTTGAGGTCCTCGGCGCCGATGCCGTGGATCTTGCGCGCCTCCTCGGGGACGTCGCGCTGGGGGTTGACGAGCTGGCGGTACTCGCGCGGCTCGCCGCCGCGCTCCTCGTCCAGGTAGGCCACCGCGCCGAGCTCGACGATGCGGTGCCCCTCCTCCGGCTTGAGGCCGGTGGTCTCGATGTCGAGGTAGACCTGCCGCACCGCCGCCGCCATCAGCCGCCCTTGGCGTGGCGCCGCGCCTGCTCCTGGGCGGCCTGGTCGGCGAGGACGTTGCCGCGCTCGCCGGCGTGGCCGCGGACCCAGACGAAGTCGATGTCGCGGCCGGCGGCGAGCGCGTCGAGGCGCTGCCACAATTCCTGGTTGGCGACCGGCTTCTTGCCGGCGCTCATCCAGCCGCGGCGCTTCCAGCCCTCCAGCCAGGTCGTGATGCCCTTGACGACGTAGCTCGAATCGGTGCAGATCCGCAGCGCCTCGGTCGCGGCGCGCGCCTCGAGCGCCTTGATCACCGCGGTCAGCTCCATCCGGTTGTTGGTCGTGCGCGCCTCGCCGCCGGCGCCGGCTTCGCCGACCTCGTCCGCCGCCAGCACCAGCCAGGCCCAGCCGCCCGGGCCGGGGTTGCCCAGGCACGAGCCGTCGGTGTAGATGACGGTGCGCTCAGCCACCGCTGTCCTGCCGGCCGCGCTTGACCACCGCCGGGGCGGCCGCCGCCTCCTTCTCGCGCTCGCCGCGCCACGGCGCCTTGAGCAGCCGCACCGCCGGCACCCGCTTGGCCGCGGCCTGGACGTAGACGCCGCCGAGCAGCGGGCTCCAGCGCCTGCCGGCCAGCTCGAGCCGGTCGCGCAGCCAGTCGGACTCCATCCCCAGCCACGGCGGCGCGTGCCCCAGGTAGGAGCCGCCCTTCGGCGCCAGGCCCAGCAGCCTAAACCAGTCCTTGAGGCGCCAGCTGAAGATGAACTCGCCGTGCCAGGGCCAGGCGCCGCCGAAGTCGCAGCGCCGCCGCAGGCCGTAGGCGCTCGCCGGGTTGAAGCCCATGACCACCAGCGTCCCCTCCGGCCGCAGCACCCTGAAGGCCTCGCGCAGCACCGCCGTCGGGTCGGGCGCGAACTCCAGGACGTGGGCGAGCAGCACCAGGTCCACCGCCATGTTCTCGAAGGGCAGGGCCGCGTAGTCGGCCTGGACGTCGCAGCGCCGCGCGCGGCCGACCAGGGCCTTGTTGATGATCGGCGAGGCGTCGAGCAGCGGCCGCTCGAAGCAGCCGAGCTGCAGCGCGTAGTAGCCGAACTCCCGCTGCAGCAGCGGCGCCAGGGCCTCGCGCTCGAGCCGGTCCAGGTGGCGCCCCGCAGGGGCCGCGAACCAGGCTTGCGGCGTCATGGCCGTGCGATTCTAAAAGAACTGCAATAAAATCGCCCTTGACGATGCAGGACCGGCTTGACATAACGCCGCTGCCCAGCGGCAAGGACAACTACATCTGGGTGGCCCGCGCCGGCCCCCACACCATCGTGGTCGACCCCGGCGAGGCGCAGCCCGTCATCGACCACCTCGACGACAGCCACAAGCTGCGCGCCATCGTCCTCACCCACAAGCACGACGACCACATCGGCGGCGTCGCCGAGCTGATGGACCGCTTCCCGCGCGCCAACATCTACGAGTCGAAGTACTCCGAGACGCTGTTCGACGACATCGTCATCGGCGAGGGCGACGAGGTCCGCCCGATCGGCCTCGACGACCAGACCCTCAAGATCCACCACGCCCCCGGCCACACCAGGGACCACCTCATCTACGTCGGCGGCGGCGTCCTGTTTTCCGGCGACCTGCTGTTCTCCTGCGGCTGCGGCCGGCTGTTCGAGGGCGACGAGACCGACCTCGCCAACGGCGTCCGCATCCTCGAGGGCCTCGACCACAACCTCGAGGTCTGCGCCGGCCACGAGTACACCCTCGACAACATCCGCTTCGCCAAGGAAGTCGAGCCCAACAACCCCGCCCTGCTCGCCTGGGAGCGCAAGGCGGCCAAGCTGCGCGCCGAGGGCAAGCCGACGCTGCCGACCACGCTCGGCGACGAGTTCACCTACAACCCCTTCCTGCGGGCCGGCGTCGACGCCGTCCGGCAGGCGGCGGAAAAACACGCCGGGGAGCCCCTCGGAACCAAGACTCAGGTACTGCGCGTCCTGCGCGCCTGGAAGGACGACTTCAAGTAGCATGCCCGCCAATCCCAGCCGCGCCGTCCTGCGCGCGGCCAGCCCCGACTCCGCCGCCCAGCTGCGCGAGATCGGCTACCATCCGCTCGCCGCGGCCGTGCTCGCGACCCGCGGCTTCGCCAAGCCCGAGGACATCGCCCCCGGCCTGCCCGAGCTCGCCATCCCCGACGGCAGCCCGGCCCACGCGGCCGCGCGCCTGGTCGCGGACGCCATCGAGGCCAAGGAGCGCATCTGCGTCATCGGCGACTACGACGCCGACGGCGTCTGCGCCACCGCGCTCGCGACGCTCGCGCTGCGCAGCCTCGGCGCCGACTCGGCCTGGCTGCTGTCGGACCCCGACTACGAGGAGCGCAGCCTCGACCCGGCGCTGGTCGACCGCGCCAGCCAGGACGGCGCCAAGCTGATCATCACCGTCGACGGCGGCGTCAGCGCCCACGCCGGCGCCGCGCGCGCCAAGGAGCTCGGCGTCAAGGTCGTCGTCACCGACCACCACCCGCCCGAGGACGGCAAGGTCGTCGAGGCGGCGGCGGTCGTCAACCCGCACCTCGAGGGCTGCGGCCTGCCCAAGGCCGAGATCTGCGGGACCGCGGTGGCCTACGTCCTGTTCAAGGAGGTCTTCCGCCTGCGCGCCACGGAGACCTCCATCGACAAATACCTCGACCTGGTCGCGGTCGCGACCATGACCGACGTCATGCCGCTGGACCAGCCGATCAACCGCGGCCTGGCGATCGCCGGCATCGACCGCATCCGCAAGCGGCGCTGCCGTCCCGCCATCCAGGCGATGATCGGCCGCGACATCGATTTTTGCCCGTTCCGCGACCTGAACTTCCGCATCGGGCCGATGCTCAACAGCGCGCGGCGCATGCACCGGACCGAGATCGCGATGCAGGCGCTGCTCGCCGAGAGCATGGGCGAGGCCCGCTCCTGCGCCAACGAGCTCAAGGCGACCAACATGGACCGGCGCATCAAGAGCCAGCAGATGCTCGAGGACGCGCTGGCGCTGCTCGCCGAGGACGGCGATCCGGGCGCCGGCATCGTCCTGCACTCGCCCGAGTGGGACGCCGGCCTGGTCGGCATCACCGCCAGCCAGCTCGCCGGGCGCCACGGCGTGCCGGCGGCGATCCTGTGCACCGACAACGTCGGCACCCGCGGCTCGATGCGCAGCACCGCGGCGGTGCCGCTGGACATGGTGATGGAGGAGGTCGCCCGCGCCGACCCCGAGCTCATCCAGCGCTGGGGCGGCCACCGCGCCGCGGCCGGCGTCCGGCTGCGCGGGCCGGTCGAGCGCTTCCGCGAGCTGTTCGCGGCCGCCTGCGCCAAGCACGGCGGGCCGGCGGACGGCGGCCGCGACGAGATCACGGTAGACGCCGAGCCCAGCCTCGCCGAGCTCGGCGACGGCTCGATCGAGCAGTTCGACGACCTGCCCTGGGGCAAGGAGGAGATGCCGGCGCCGCTGTTCGTCAACACCTTCCGCGTCATTTCCTGCCGGCCGACGCGGGCGCGCACCGGCTACAACTACCGGCTCGGGCTCGAGGGCGCCGAGCTGTTCGGCTGGGGCCGCGAGGACCTCGACGGCCAGGCCGAGGCGCGGCTGGTCTACGCGACCAGCCTCGACAGCCGCAGCGACGGGGACCTGCCCTTCGTCGCGGTCCAGGCGCGGCTGCCGGCCTAGGCCTGCCGCTGCTGCTGCAGCCGCTCTTTTGCGGCCAGCGCGGCGGCGACCGCCGGCCGCTCCTCCATGCGCTTCTGCCAGGCCGCGACCGCGGGGAATTTCTCAATCTCGACGCCCTGCATCTCGAAGCTGCGCGACCAGGGCCAGGCGGCCATGTCGGCGACCGAGTACTCGTCCGCGAGCCAGTCGCGGCCGGCGAGCCGGCGCTCGAGCACGCCGTACAGCCGCTGCGCCTCCTTGGTGTAGCGCTCGATGCCGTAGGGCACCTGCTCGGGCGCGAAGACGCGGAAATGATGGGCCTGGCCGAGCATCGGCCCGAAGCCGCCCATCTGCCACATCAGCCATTCGACGGCCTGGATGCGCAGGCGGGCGTCGGCGGGAACGAAGCGGCCGGTCTTCTCGGCGAGGTACAGCAGGATGGCGCCCGACTCGAAGACCGACACCGGCGCCCCGCCGTCGGCGGGGGCGTGGTCGACGATCGCCGGGATGCGGTTGTTCGGCGCGATCGCCAAAAAAGCGGGCGCGAACTGCTCGTCCTTGCCGATGTCGACGGTCTTGACGCGGTGCTCGAGCCCGGCCTCGTGGACGAAGATCAGCGGCTTGTCGCCGTTGGGCGTGAACCAGTAGTGCAGGTCGATCAAGGCTTCCTCCTTTTAGAATCCAGCCGGCGACCGCAATTGTAAGAGTTCGCATCTAGAATCCAGAGCATGGCAGGCAACAGCTTCGGGCAGCTTTTCCGCATCACGACCTTCGGCGAGAGCCACGGCCCGGCGCTCGGCGTGGTGATCGACGGCTGTCCGCCGGGGATCGTCCTCGACGAGGAGCTGATCCGCCGCGACCTGCGCCGCCGCCGCCCCGGCGCCAGCCAGGCGGTCTCGCAGCGCAAGGAGACCGACGACGCCGAGATCCTGGCGGGGACCTTCGAGGGCAGGACCACCGGGACGCCCCTGATGATGCTGATCCGCAACAACGACGCCAAGCCCGGCGACTACGCCGAGATCAAGGACCGCTTCCGGCCGGGGCACGCCGACTACAGCTACTGGAAGAAGTACGGCATCCGCGACCACCGCGGCTCGGGCCGCGCCTCGGCGCGCGAGACCGCCGCCCGGGTCGCCGCCGGCGCCGTCGCGAGGATGGTCCTGCGCGAAATCGCCGGCGCCGAGGTCTTCGGCTGCGTCGCGAGCATCGGCGAGCTGGCCTTCGCGCTCGACGACGTCGCCGCCGCCGGCGACGACCCGTACTTCTGCCCGCAGGCCGGCCAGCGCGACGCGATCGAGGCGCACATCGCCGCCCTGCGCAAGGACGGCGACTCCTGCGGCGCGGTGGTCCACGTCGAGGCGCGCGGCGTCCCCGCCGGGCTGGGCGAGCCGGTCTTCGACCGGCTGGACGCCGACATCGCCAAGGCGCTGATGAGCATCAACGCGGTCAAGGCGGTCGAGGTCGGCGCCGGGACCGCCGCCGCGGCCGCCCGCGGCAGCGCCCACGGCGACGAGATGACCGGCCTCGGCGAGTTCCGCAGCAACAACGCCGGCGGCGTCCTCGGCGGCATCTCGACCGGCCAGGACGTCGTCGCGCGCATGACGCTCAAGCCGACCTCGAGCATCACCACCCCCAAGGACTCGGTCGACGTCGAGGGCAAGCCGGTCAAAGTCGCGACCAAGGGCCGCCACGACCCCTGCGTCGGCCTGCGCGCGCCGCCGATCGCCGAGGCGATGCTGGCGCTGACCCTCGCCGACCATCTGCTGCGGCACCGCGGCCAGACCGGCCGGGCCTGAGATGGCCCTGCGGCTGCTTACCTCGCTGACCACGCCGCTGGGCCGGCTGCCACGGATGGTCTGGCGCCTGCACGGCCTCGACGTCGCCGAGGAGATCGTCAACCCCTGGCAGGACCGCGCGCCGCTCGCGGGGATCAGCCCGCTGGGCAAGGTCCCGGCGCTGCTGCTCGAGGACGGGACCGCCATCGTCGATTCGGCGGTCATCGCCGAGCACCTCGATTCCCTCGGCGCGGCGCCGCTGCTGCCGGCGGCCGAGCCCGAACGGCTGCGGATGCGCTCGGCCTGCGGGTTGGCCCGCGACGTGATCGCATCGGGCGCCGCGATCGCCGGCTCCCGCCTGGTCGGCGCCGAGCTGCCGGCCAAGCTGCAGGACTGGCACCTGGCGAAAATCGAAGCGGGCATCGCCGAGTTCGAGCGGCTGCGGGACGGCGGCGCCTACGGGACGGCCGGCGCCCTGAGCATGCTGGACCTGGGCGTCGCCGCGATGCTCGGCTTCATGGATTTCCGCCTGGCGGCGGAGCTGCCATGGCGGGCAAAGTGGGCCGATCTCGCCGCTTGGCACGACGCCCTGGCGGCCGAGCACGCCGCGGTCCGCGAGACGGTGCCGGTGGCGCCGAGCTGAGCGGACTTGAATCGGGCCCGGTTTTGGCTTAGAATCGGGACACTGTTCTGCAACAATCTGGGGGCGCACCGGTTTCGACGTGTATGTTGATGCCGTAGGTGCGTGCCAAGGCGCCAGGAGCCTTGTCAATCAAACTTGGAACCTAAAGTAAACGCGAACGACGAATACTTTGCCCTAGCTGCCTAATCCTAGGCTCTAGACCTGGACCGGGATGTTTTCGTGTCTCGAATCCAGGTTCATTTAACGAAATCGCCGCCAGGGGCGCGGAGACCCTGACGGTTAAATTTTCTCCGTTACGTCCTGCGGACTTAGTTCGCCGGCTAGCGAAACGCGGGGCGGAATTTTTTCAAAACGCCGGCTACGCACGTAGATCCTGCTGTTGAAGATATGCGGAAGGGAGTTCGAATCTCCCCGCCTCCACCACTTCTTCGCGACGCCCGGTCGCTTGGCCGGCCCCGCCTGTCAGCCATTTCCACCCTCTTCATCCTTCCCCGCCGCCGCGCATGAGCGCCGGCCCCGTCCTCGACCCCGACCTGCCGCTCGCCGCTTCGCCGCGCGCGCGCTACCGCCCGTGCTGCGCGGTGGTGGTCTGCCGGGCCGACGGCCACACCCTGAGCGCCCGCCGCGCCGGCACCCGGTCGCGGGCCTGGCAGTACCCCCAGGGAGGAATCCAGCCCGGCGAGACCCCGCGCGCCGCCTGCCTGCGCGAGCTGCGCGAAGAGACCGGCCTGTCCCCCCGCCAGGTCGAGGCGGTCGCGCACGCGCCGCGCTGGCTGGCCTACGACATCCCCGCCGCGCTGCGCGGCGCCACCGCCGACGCCGACAAGCGCGGCAACAAGGGCCAGATCCAGGCGTGGTTCCTGCTGCGGCTCACCGACCCCGGCGTCGACCTCGCCGCCCTGCTCGCCCGCGCCCCGGACCGCGAGTTCGAGGAGCTGCGCTGGCGGCGGCCGGCGGACGCGCTGGCGCGGATCGTCGAGTTCAAGCGGCCGGTCTACGCCGCGGCGCTGGCGGCCTTCGCGGCCGGCCCGATGGCGGCCAGCCCCTGCTGGCGCCGCCTCGCTAGCGGACCAGCTTGATGACCTCGCCGTCGGGCCCGGCCGCGAGGATCACGTCCGCGGGCCGCAGCGCGCAGATCCCGCAGTCGACCACGCCCGGCAGCGCGCAGATGTCGCGCTCGAGTTCGGCGGCGTCGGTGATCGCAAAGCCCGCGCAGTCGAGGATGAGATTGCCCTCGTCGGTGGTGAAGCCGGTGCGCAGGTCCGGCCGGGCGCCCAGCGCCGCCAGCTTGCGGGCGACCGCCGAGCGCGCCAGCGGCAGGACCTCGACCGCGACCGGGAAGGCGCCGAGGACGTCGACCTTCTTCGAGGCGTCGGCGATCACCACGAAGCTGCGGGCCGCGGCGGCGAGGACCTTTTCCCTCACGTGCGCGCCGCCGCCGCCTTTTAGCAGCGTGAAGCGCTCGGTGTACTCGTCGGCGCCGTCGACGTACAGGTCGAGGCCGTCGGTGTCGTTGAGGCCGACGCAGTCGAAGCCGCGCTCGGCGAGGCGGGCCGCGCTGCGCTCGGAGCTCGCGACATGCCGGGCCGCGCGCGGGGCCTCGGCGAGGACTTCGATGAAGGCGTCGACGGTCGAGCCGGTGCCGATGCCAAGGGTCATGCCCTCCTTGACGAAGGCGAGCGCGGCGCGCGCCGCGAGCTGTTTCTGCGCCGCCGCATCGATGCCCATGTCCGTATTCTAAATAGAATAGCCCTGCCATGAAAACCGCCGCCATCGTCAGCGAGGCCCTCACCAGCCCGATCTACCAGCACCTGCGGGCCACGCCGCTCACCGAGGCGGCGCGGCTGGGCGCCGAGCTCGGCTGCCGGGTGCTGCTCAAGCGCGAGGACCAGCAGCCGGTCTTCTCCTTCAAGGTCCGGGGCGCCTACCACAAGATGCTCAAGCTGCCGGCCGCCGCGCGCCGCCGCGGCGTCGTCGCCGCCTCGGCCGGCAACCACGCCCAGGGCGTCGCCCACGCCGCCCGCGCCCTGGGGCTGCCCAGCCACATCTTCATGCCCGAGCACACGCCCTCGATCAAGATCCAGGCCGTCGACGCGATGGGCGCCAAGGTCTTCTTGCATGGCAACGGCTTCGACCAGACCCTCAAGGCCGCCCGCGCCCACGCCCGCAAGCACGACCTGCCGCTGTTCCATCCCTTCGACGACTACGACGTCATCTGCGGCCAGGCGACCATCGGCGCCGAGCTGCTGCGCGAGATGCCGCCCTCGACCGAGGCGGTCTTCGTCGCCTGCGGCGGCGGCGGCCTGCTCGCCGGCATCGCGGCGGTGATCAAGCACCTGCGGCCGGGCATCAAGGTCTTCGGGGTCGAGCCGGTCGACGCCGCCTGCATGGACCTCGCGCTGCGCAAGGGCCGGCTCGCGAAGCTCGACTACGTCGGCACCTTCGCCGAGACCGTCGCGGTCGCGCAGGCCGGGACCCGCAACTTCCGCATCTGCAAGGAGGCGGTCGACGGCATGTTCGTCGTCGACATCGGCGCGATCTGCAACGCCATCAAGGCGGTCTACGAGGACACCCGGACCATCGTCGAGCCCGCCGGCGCCCTCGGCGTCGCCGGCGCCCGCGCCTATCATGCGGCCGGCCGCCACAAGGGCGGCGACCTGGTCCCGGTGGTCTGCGGCGCCAACATGAACTTCGACGCCCTGCGCTACGTGATCGAGCGCAGCGCCGCCGGCGAGGATTCCGAAATGCTGCTCGCCGCCGAGATCCCCGAGCGGCCGGGCAGCTTCCTCAAGCTGTGCCGCCTGCTTGGCAAGCGCCAGGTGCGCGAGTTCAACTACCGCTACTCGGACAGCTCGCAGGCGCACATCTTCGCCGGCATCTCGGTCAAGGACCAGGCCGAGCGCCGCCAGATCGTCGACAACCTCGCCAAGCGCGGCATCACCGCCCATGACCTCACCGGCGACGAGACCGCCGAGCTGCACGTCCGCCACATGGTCGGCGGCCGGACCTCGGTCGGGATCAACGAGCTCGTCTACCGCTTCGAGTTCCCCGAGACCGCCGGCGCCCTGCTGAACTTCCTCAGCCGGCTGCAGAAGGACTGGAACATCTCGCTGTTCCACTACCGCTTCCACGGCGCCGACGTCGGCCGCGTCCTCATCGGCTTCCAGGCCGAGCCCGGCCAGCGCCGGCAGCTGACGCAGGCCTTCGACGCGATCGGCTATCCCTACTGGCCCGTCAGCGGCAACGCCGCCTACGGCATGTTCCTCGCCGACACCAAGCTCTCCCGCCCGGACTGATCGAGCGCGGCGGCGGCCGCGGCAAAGGCAGCCTGCGCGGCGCTGGGCGCCGCCGGCATGGACGCGCGCACCGCCCGCAGCGACGCCAGGTCGTCGAAGTCCGGCTGGACGCCCAGCCGCGCCACCGGCGCCGCCAGCTTCTCCTCGAGCTGGGCCAGGGTGGTCGGGGCCGAGTACTCGACCTCCCGCCAGATTTCGGCGGGGACGTCGCGGCGGCCGGCGAACAGGTAAAAGCCCCCGTCCGCCGCCGGCCCGGCGACGAAGTCCGGCGCGTCCGCGGCCCAGGCCGGCCGCAGATCGGCCGCGGTCAGCTGCGGCGAGTCGCTGCCGAGCAGGATCGCGGCGTCCGCCTCGGCGCGCAGCCGGCCGTAGACCCGCGCGAGGCAGGCGCCCAGGTCGCCGCCGCCCGAATGCACCGAAGGCAGGCCGGTCGCCCGCCAGACCGGGTCGTCGACGCCGTCGGCCTCCGCCACCGCCCAGAAGACCGCGACGCCCTCGGCCGCGAGGCCGGCGGCGAGCTCCTTGGCGCAGGCCAGCGCGAGGCCGTACAGCCGCGCGGCGGTCTCGCCGCCGACCTCGGCGGCCAGCCGCGTCTTGGACGCCGACAGCCCCGGCGTCCGGACGAAGATCGCCGCCGCGGCGCGGGCGCTCATCCTTCGCCGCGGCGCGGCGCGTCCCGCAGCGCCTGCGAGATCCACAGCCACTGGTAGCGCAGCGTCAGCCGCAGCCAGCCGGCCTCGAGGTGGCGGCGGGCGCTGGTGCCGACCGCCGCCGGCAGCATCCGCAGCGGGACGCCGGCGCGCGCCGCCGCCCGGGCGTACAGATGGTCCTCGCCGTAGGGCGCGTCCTCGCGGTAGCCGCCGAGGCGCTCGTGCAGGCTGCGCGGGACGAAAAAGCCCTGGTCGCCGAAGGGCGCCTTGAACAGCACCGAGCGCATGGCGGCGCCGGCGGCGCTGAGCCGGTGCGGCAGGCCGCCGTCGAAAAAGCGCAGCCGGAAATAGCGCAGCGCCTCGCCGCCCTCGGCGGCCGCGGCGGCCAGCAGCTCGAAGTGCTCCGGGCCGACCCGGCTGTCGGCGTGCAGGAACCACAGCCAGTCGTTCGCCGCGGCCGCGGCGCCGGCGTTCAACGCCCGCGCCCGCCCCGGCCCGGCCGCCTTGACGAAGCGCTCCCCCTTGAGCTTGGCCGCCGGCGGCTTGGCACCCGCGACGATGACCTCGCAGCCGGCCGGCAGGGCCGCGAGGGCCGCGAGCAGCGGCGGGTGCATGTCCTCGCCCGGCGCGAGCGGGATGACGACCGAGAACGCCATCAGGCCTCGATCAGCCGGCCGGCCAGCCGGACTTCTTGCAGCTCGCCGCCGGCGAGCGTCAGCAGATGGGCCTGGCTGCCGGGCGCGATCGTCCCGCAGGGCAGGCCGAGGTAGGCCGCCGGCCGCGCCGCGACCATCTCCTGCGCGTCGATTTCGTCGAAGCCGGCCGCGATCAGGTTGCGGCGCGCGTCGAGCATGCTCATCGCGGTCCCGGCGAGCGCGCCGTCCGCGGTCAGCACCCGGCCGCCCTCCTTCTTGACCTCCTGGCCGCCGAGGCGGCAGGGTCCGTCCGGCTGGCCGGCCGCCGCCGTGCTGTCGGTCACCGCGTACAGGCCGGGAATCGCGCGCCAAGCCGCCAAGAGCGCCGGCGCCTCGACGTGGCGCAGGTCGCAGATCACCTCGGCGTGCCGCGCCAGCGCCAGCGCGCAGGCCGCGACGCTGTCGCCGCGGTGCTGGAAGCGCGACATCGCGTTGTACAGGTGCGTGAAGCCGTCCAGCCCTTCGGCCAGCGCTTCTTCAATCTGCGCGCGGCGCGCGGCGGTGTGGCCGAGCTGGACCTTGCAGCCCGCCTGCCGCAGCTGGCCGAGCATCGCCATGCCGCCTTCAAGTTCGACCGCGATGGTCGCGACCGCGATCCGGCCCAGCTTCAGCCAGCCCGCCAGCAGCTCGGCGTCGTACTCCATCGTCAGCGGCGGCTGCGCCCCCAGGCAGCCGGGGTTGATGAAAGGCCCCTCGAGATGGGCGCCGACGATCTCGGCCGCGTCGGCCGCCGGCTCGGCGCGGGCCGCGGCGATGCCCCGCAGGGCGGCGGCGACGTCCTCGGGCGCCGCGGTCATCGTCGTCGGCGCCAGCGCGACGGTCCCCTGCCGCAGATGATGGGCCGCCATGCCGCGGACCGCGTCGGCGCCCTCCATCGCGTCGCAGCCGCCGCCGCCATGGACGTGCAGGTCGACGAAGCCGGCGACGATGCGCTCGGCGGCGGGCGCGGGCGCGGCGGCCGGCTTCCCTTCGATCGCGGTGATGACGCCGGCGTCGTTCCAGCCGACCTCGCCCTCGAGCCAGCCGCCCGGGGCGAGCAGCGCGCCGCTCAGGCGGCCGGCCATTCCAGCGGCGCTTTGCCGAAGGCCACCAGCGCGCAGCCCTCCAGCGCCTTGCCCTTGACGGCCTGCGGCTTGGTCTCCATGCCCGCGCCGATGCGCTCGGCGAGGGCGGTCGCGATGCTGCCGGCCATGTACAGCGGCTCGTCTGGCGCGCAGCCGAGGCTGCGGAACAGGTCGCGCAGGTGCCCCGCGGCCCGCTGCAGGATGTCCTCGGCCAGCTCGTCGCCGGCGGCGGCGCGGTCGAAGACGTGGCGGGCGAAGCGGGCGACGTCCACCGGCTCGCAGTCCTGGAACCAGCCGGCGATCGCCGCGTTGTCGGCGCCGAGCTCGGGCAGCACGACGCGGGCGAGCTCGTCCTCGGGCAGCAGGCCGTCGCGGACCGTCAGGGCGTGCCGCAGCGCCTGCAGGCCGATCCAGGCGCCCGAGCCGCGGTCGCCGGCGATCCAGCCCCAGCCGTCGCGCTGCAAGGAGGTCCCGTCGGGCCGCATGCGGTGCCCGGCGCAGCCGGTGCCGGCGACGATCATGCCGCAGGCCTGGCCGCCACCGGCGCCGACCAGCGCGACGTAGCCGTCCGACAGCGGCGTCACGGAGCGGAAACCCTTGAAGCCGCCGACGAACGCGGCGCGGACGTCCTCGGGCACCAGGCCGGCGCAGCCGAGCACCAGCCGGGTCTCGGCGCGCGCGCAGCCGTGCTTGGCCGCGAGCTGCTCCCACAGCGCCTCGACCGATTCGCGGGCCGCCTCGAGGTTGGTGGTCGGGTTGCAGCGGCCGGCGTCGGCGACGAAGCCGCCGTCGGCGTCCACCGCCGTGTGCAGCGCCGCGCGCGAGTGCGTGCCGCCGCCCTCGACGCACATAGCGGGGCTGGCGTCATCGACGAAGACCGCTGGCGCGACGCGGCTCATTTCATCGAGTCCATGAAGTCGATGCCGACGCTCTCGCGGCGGAACGAGGAGTTCTCGAGGATGCGCTGGTGCAGCGCGATGTTGGTCTTGATGCCGGTGAAGACGCATTCGCCGAGCGCGCGCTGCATGCGGCGGATCGCCTCGGGCCGGGTCGCGCCGTGGACGATGACCTTGCCGACCAGCGAATCGTAGTGGTGCGGGATCTCGCAGTTGACGAAGGCGTGCGAATCGACCCGCACGCCGTAGCCGCCGGCCGGATGGTAGGCCGTGACCGTCCCCGGCGAGGGCAGGAAGGACACCGGGTCCTCGGCGTTGATCCGGCATTCGAGCGCGTGGCCTTCGAACGCCACGTCGCGCTGGCGGATGGCGAGCTCCTCGCCGGCGGCGATGCGCAGCTGCTGCTCGACGATGTCGACGCCCGTGACCATCTCGGTGACCGGGTGCTCGACCTGGATGCGGGTGTTCATCTCGATGAAATAAAAGCTGCTGCCGTCGTAGAGGTACTCGATGGTCCCCGCCCCGAGGTAGCCGACCTTGCGGCAGGCCTCGACCGACTGCTCGCCGATGCGCGCGAGCTTCTTGGCCGGGATGTTGGTCGCCGGCGCCTCCTCGATCAGCTTTTGGTGGCGGCGCTGCACCGAGCAGTCGCGGGTCCCGAGGTGGATGACGTTGCCGGCCGCGTCGGCGAGGATCTGGACCTCGACGTGGCGCGCGTCCGACAGCAGCTTCTCGGCGTACAGCGTCCCGTCGCCGAAGGCGCGCTCGCACTCCTGCGCCAGCAGCCCGATCGAGTTGCGCAGCATCGACTCGGTGTGGATGATGCGCATGCCGCGGCCGCCGCCGCCGGCCGCCGCCTTGACCATCATCGGATAGCCCAGCTTCGCCGCCGCCTTGGCGGTCTCCTCGAACTTCGCCTCGCGGTCGATGTTGAAGCTCGGCACCATCGTCAGGCCCACTTCCTTGGCCTTGGCCTTGGCCTCGACCTTGTCGCCCATGACCCGGATGGTCTCGGGCCTGGGGCCGATGAAGACGAAGCCGCTGGCCTCGACCTTCTCGGCGAAGTCGGCGTTCTCCGACAAGAAGCCGTAGCCCGGATGGATGGCCTCGGCCTCGGAGACCTCGGCGGCCGCGATCACGGCGACCGGGTTGAGGTAGCTCTGGTCCGCCTCGGCCGGACCGATGCAGATCGCCTCGTCGGCGAGCTTGACGTACTTGGAGTTGCGGTCGGCCTCCGAATAGACGCAGACCGTCGCGATGCCCAGCTCCTTGCAGGTCCGCTGCACCCGCAGGGCGATCTCCCCGCGGTTCGCGATCAGGACCTTCTTGAACACCGCGCCGCGCCGGCTACGAAGCGTCCGGCTCGAAGACCATGAGCACGTCGCCGTAGCCGACCGCCTCCTCGTTCTGGACGTTGACGCTCACCACCTTGCCGGAGACCGGCGCCTTGAGGGTGTTGAACATCTTCATCGCCTCGATCATGCAGACCGAATCGCCCTCGCTGACGTGCGCGCCCGGCGTGACGAACAGCGGCTCTTCGGGATTGGGTCGGCTGTAGAAGGTCCCGACCATCGGCGCCTTGAGCTCCACCAGTCCCGCGGCGGCGG
>MEIE01000029.1 GCA_001750625.1 Candidatus Amphirhobacter heronislandensis | reverse complement strand
CCCCTGAGCGACGCGGAGCTGCGCGGCCTGTCGCTGCGCTACCGCCGGACGCTGTTCCACTGCGCGCTGTACATCGCGCTCAGCGACCTGCGGCTCACCTCCGAGGAGATGCAAAGGCTGCGCGACGTCGCCCGCCGGCTGGACCTGCCGGACGACGACATCCTCGAGAAGTTCTCGGGCGCCGGCATCAACCGCGAAGACGTTGAGCAGATGTTCAGGTCCAGAGGGCAAACGAACATGCGCGAGTGGGCCTGCGAAAAGCTGGGCGTGGATCTTCAGGCGACGGCCGCGCAGATCAAGAAGGCCTACCGGCGCAAGGCCATGGCCGCCCATCCCGACCGCGCGAAGCCCGAGGACAAGGAGGCGGCGACTGCCGAGTTCAAGGAGATTCAGGAGGCTTACAGCATCCTGAGCAGAGGGGCTCCATCGTAGTCAGGCAGGTTCCGCACAGGAGGAAAGCAAAATGAAACAAGTGGTGAAATACTTGCTTGCATTCGTTGTTGGCGTGGGGGCTGGGGTTATTGCGACCAGAAACAAGAAGCAGTCCCCGAAAGGCCTTGACCTGAACGAACCGCAGGACTTGATGACGCTGCGGGCTCTGTACGTGATAGCCCATGACATCGTGCACGCCGATGGCCGCGAAGAGAAGCGGGAGCTGGAGATGCTTGTTGATCTGGTGCGAAGGATGCTTGGCAAGCCAGATATGGACGCGGATCACATCCAGCGTGAGTATCATCGACACAGCGGGATGAAAATGGAGAAAGAGGACTTTCTTGAGCTTTCAGAAGATTATCGCAAAAGTTTGTTTGCCTGCGTCCTTCAAATAGTGTTTAGCGGCAGGAAATTCGTCGATAAGGAAATGAAGAACAAGCTGCGCGAAATCGCCATCAAGCTCGGCCTGTTGGAGAAGGAGATAGGCGCGAGACTTGCGAACATCGAGAACATCGAAGACGTGGGTAAGATGATTCAGCTTCTCCCGGAGCCGGACATGTATCAATTGGCCTGCGGCCGTCTCAAAGTGGCGTCGGATGCTACGCGAGAGCAGTGCATTGAAGCGCGGTTTCGTGAAATAAAGGTTGTTTTGAAAGTGGAAGCGAGCGCTACTGATGAACAGTGTGCAGATGCCTATAACCGCCTGACCCCTTATGAGAAGGCAGAGGCTGATTCTAGGATTCGCGAGATCGATGAGGCTTTCAGTTTCCTAACCAGCAGGATTATCGAAGAAAGGGAGAAGGGATCGCAGGAATGATGGACGCGAACACCCACGAAGGCGCGATGGCGCTGCGGGCGCTGTACATCATCGCCCATGACATCATCCACGCCGACGGTGTCGAGGAACAGAGCGAGCTGCGCATGGTGGTGAGGCTGGTCCGGCAGGCCTTGGGCAACCCTGAATTCAGCGCCACGTTCATCATCCAGCAGTACCGCGAACATGCGAACCGGCCCCTGCGGCCCGAAGCCCTCAACCAGCTGAGCGCGGACTATCGCGCGGCGCTGATGCTCTGCGCGGGCCGGATAGCGGCCAGCGACGATGAAATAAATTTTGATGAGGGCGACATGATGGCGAAGCTCGCCAAGCGTCTCGACATGCCAGCGAACTGGGCTGAGCAGATGGCGAAGGGCCTGCGCGGCGGAGATTTGCCGCAGGCGGAAGTCATAGCCATCGAGAGCATGTGCAGCGAGGCTTGGGCCCGCGGCGTTCTCGAGGTCGATCTTGAAGCGGAAGATGACGCAATCAAACAGGCTGCGGAAGGCCTGCGCGCGCAGCAGGACCCCGCCACTGAGGAAGGAAAAGAAAAAATCAAGACGATTGATGAGGCATCTGCGGTTTTGCTGGGCAGGGAAATGTCTCCAGAAAACGAAGACGAACATAACTCGCAAGGAGGTTGATTATGGATGGATGGCTGATAGTAGGCGGCGTAGTGGTCGTGCTCCTGATTCTGGGACTGATCCTCGGCGGCGGCGACGGCGGCGAAGAGAAAGAAGCCGAGGGAGGCATCGAGGACGCCAAGAACAAGCCGGCCCTGTCTTCAGCCGACAAGGACAAGGAAGCCGACGGCGACGACAACGAGGAGCTGAAAAAGCCCTGGAAGGAAATCGCCGGCGAGGAAGGAGCGGCCGTGAAGCAGGAAGTCCAGCAGGTCGTCAAGAAGAAGTAGTCCGGCGCTCGCGCCGGCCTCAGGCCAGCAGGCTGAAATCCTCGATCTGCGCCCGGTCCGGAATCGAGGACGCCGCGCCGTAGCTCTGCGTCGCGAGCGCGGCCGCGCGGTTCGCATAGGCGGCATCGATCAGCCGCGCCAGCAGCGCGCCGTCGAAGGTGTCGCCCGCGGCGGTCGCGTCCACCACTGCTGGAATCGCGGGCGCGGGGCTGTGCTTGACGCCATTCGCCGTTCCGAGCAGCGCGCCGTCGGCGCCCTGCGACAGGCACACCGTCGCCGGTCCCAGCTCCAGGCAGCGTTCGACAATCGCGGTTCCGTCCGTCAGGCCGGTGAGCTGCCGCATCTCCTCCACAGAGGGCAGCAGCAGGTCGCAGCGCGCCGCGGTCGCCTCGAAGACCGCGCGCGCCTCGTCGAGGCCGCCTTCCCACAGCGCCAGGCGCAGGTTCGGATCGTAAGAGACCAGCGCGCCATGCTCCTTAGCGATGGCGATTGCCGCGTCCGCCGCCGCCCGCGCGCTGGCCGAGATCGCCTGCGAGATGCCTGACAGGTGCAGATAGCGGCAGCCAGCGATCAGCTCGCGGTCCAGGTGCTCGGGCGCCAGCCGGCTGCTCGCCGAGGCGCGGCGCCAGTAGCTGAAGGCGTGGCCGCGCTGCGGATCGTGCGTCACGAAGTACAGGCCGGTCGGCGCGCCCTCGATGGTCCGGACGCCGCCCGCGTCGATGCCTTCTTCCTCCCACAGCCTGCGGATGCCGGCGGCGAAGGCGTCAGTGCCCAGGCAGGTTATGAACGCGGTCGGCGCGCCCTGCCGCGCCGCCGCGACCGCGCAGTTGGAGACGTCGCCGCCGAAGCCCTGCAGGTAGCGGCCGTCGGGCTGCTGGTTGAGCTCGGCGAGCGGCTCGCCGAGGCAGACCAGCGCGGGGCTAGCGTCCTTTGACATACGGAGTCCCGATCGCCGCCGGCGCCGTCGCCTTGCCGATGAAGCCCGCGAGCAGGATGACGGTCAGGATGTAGGGCAGGGCGGTGATCAGGTTGCTCGGCAGCTGGCCGATGTAGGCGATCTCGACGCCCTGCAGCCGCGCCGCCAGCGCCTCGAAAAAGCCAAACAGCAGGCAGGCGTACATCGCCTGTTTGGGCCGCCACTTGCCGAAGATCATCGCCGCGAGCGCGATGAAGCCCTTGCCCGCGGTCATGTGCGGGACGAAGTTCGCCGAGTGCGCGATCGCCAGGTAGCAGCCGGCGACGCCGCACAGCAGGCCGGCGATCAGCTGCGCCTGGTAGCGCATCGCCGCGACCGAGATGCCCGCGGTGTCCGCCGCGCTCGGCGCCTCGCCGACCGCGCGCAGCCGCATGCCGAAGCGCGTCCTCATAAGCACCCAGGCCGTCAGCGGCACCGCGGCCAGCGCGACGTAGACCAGCAGGTTGTGGCCGCTCAGCAGCTCGGTATAGACCGGCGCGAGGTACGGCCCCAGCAGCGGGATGTCGGCCAGGAAGGCGAGCTCGGGGAAGTTGAGCGGGCTGAAGCGCGCCTCGGCCGGCAGCGGCGGGGTGTCGCCGCCCTGCTGGAACCACGCGATGCCCAGGGTCACCGTCAGGCCCGCCGCGAGCATGTTGGCCGCGAGGCCGCTGATCATCTGGTCGCCGCGGTGCGTGACCGTCGCGAAGGCGTGCAGGCCGCCCATGAAGCAGCTGACCGCGATCGCCACCGCCAGGCCCAGCCAGGGGCTGCCGGTCGCGTAGGCGGTCGCGCCCGCCGCGAAGGCCGCGCCCAGCATCTTGCCCTCGAGGCTGATGTCGACCACGCCGGAGCGCTCGGAGAACAGGCCCGCCATCGCCGCGAGCATCAGCGGCGTCGACACCCGCAGGGTCGCGTCCAGCAGCAGGACGAACAGCAGCCAGAACTCGGCGGCGCTCACGTCTCCTCCTTCCTGCGGCTCACAAGGGCGATCAGCCGCGCGACCGGCGGATCGAGCATCAGCGACAGGGCGCCGACCATCAGGATGATCAGGCCTTGGATCACGATCACCAGGTCGCGGGTTATGTTCCTAAATTCGAAGTTCAGCTCGCTGCCGCCCTGGGTCAGGATGCCGAACAGCGCCGCCGCGAGCACGATGCCCAGCGGGTGGTTGCGGCCCATCAGCGCCACGCCGATGCCGGCGAAGCCGTAGCCGGTCGCGAAGCCCAGCAGGATGCGGTGGGCGTCGCCCATCAGGGCGTTGACGCCGACCATCCCCGCCAGCGCGCCCGAGATCGCCATCGCCTGGACCGTCATCCGCGCCGGGTCGATGCCGGCGTAGACCGCGGCGCGCTCCGACTGGCCCACGGTGCGCAGCGCGTAGCCCCAGGACGTGCGCCAGATCAGAAACCAAAAGCCCACCGCCGCGGCCAGCGCCAAAAACAGCGAGATGTTCAGCGGCGTGCTCTCGGTCTCGATGCCGACGAGCGCCAGGAGCTCGTGGATCTGCGGCAGGTGGGTGCGCTCGGCGAACTTGACCGACTGCGGCGACATCTGCCCGGGCGCGATCAGCACGTTGACCAGCAGGTACTGCAGCACCGCCGCCGCGATGAAGTTGAACATGATCGTCGTGATGACGATGTGGCTGCCGCGCTTGGCGTACAGGTAGCCCGGTATGAAAGCCCAGGCGCCGCCGGCCGCCGCCGCCGCGAGCACCGCCAGCGGCAGGCAGATGATCAGCGGCAGGCTGTCGCCGACGAACAGCAGGAACAGGGCGACGCCGAGGCCGCCGATGATCGCCTGGCCCTCGCCGCCGATGTTGAACTGCATCGCGTGGAAGGCCATCGCCACGCACAGCCCGGTGAAGATCAGGTTGGTCGTGTAGTACAGGGTGAAGCCCAGGCCGCCGGGATAGACGAAGGCGCCCTGCAGCATCACGGCCATCGCCTTGAAGGGGTTTTCGCCCAGCAGCAGGACGACGCAGCCGGCGAGGGCGAGGGCGACGAAGATGTTGAGCAGCGGGATGACGGTGACCTGCGCCCAGTACGGCATCTTCGGCGCGCCCGCCCGCGCGAAGACGCCGAAGACCTTCATCATGCTCAGGCCGCCTTCTGCTCGCCCGGGCGGATGCCCGCCATCATCAGGCCCAGCTCGTGGTCGTCGGCGCCCTCGGCGGCGACGGTGCCGACGATCTCGCCGGCGTTCATCACGATGATGCGGTCGGCCAGCGACATGATCTCGTCCAGCTCGAAGGACACCAGCAGGATCGCGCAGCCCGCCAGCCGCAGCGCGAGGATGCGGCGGTGGATGGCCTCGATCGCGCCGATGTCCACGCCCCGCGTCGGCTGGCCCACCAGCAGCACCTGCGGGTGCTCGTCCATCTCGCGCGCCAGGACGATCTTCTGCTGGTTGCCGCCGGAGAAGTCGGCGCTGCGCAGCCGCGGCTCGGCCGGCCGGACGTCGTATTCGGGCAGCACCCGGGCGGCGTGGCGGCGGATCGCCCCCGCGTCGAGCAGCCATGAGCGGCGGAAGCGCGGGTGGCGGTGGTAGCCCAGCATAAGAGAGTGCTCCGCCGTGTAGTTCATCACCAGCCCCATCGCGTGCCGGTCCTCGGGGACGTGGCCGGCGCCGTGCCTGCGGACCTCGGCCGGATCGGCGGGCCGTTCGGGGCTGATCTGCAGGTCGAGGATGCTGATCGTCCCGCGCGCCGGGGCGCGGATGCCGGCGAGGGCCTCGAGCAGGAAGTCCTGGCCGTTGCCCGAGACGCCGGCGACGCCGACGATCTCGCCGGCGCGGACGCTGAAGCTGACGTCCTTGACGCGCTCGACGCCCTGGCCGTCGACGACCGTCAGGCCCTCGGCCGCGAGCCGCACCTCCGCCGGCTCGCGCGGCTGCTTGTCCACCTGCAGCAGGACCTTGCGCCCGACCATCAGCTCGGCGAGCTCGGCGGGGTTGGTCGCGGCGGTCTCGCGGGTCGCGACCAGCTTGCCGCCGCGCATCACCGAGACCCGGTCGGTGACCGCCATGATCTCGCGCAGCTTGTGGGTGATCAGGATCACGGTCTCGCCGCGTTCTTTGAGCGTGCGCAGGATGTCGAACAGCGCGTCGGCCTCCTGCGGCGTGAGCACGCCGGTCGGCTCGTCGAGGATGAGGATTTCCGCCCCGCGGTACAGCGCCTTGACGATCTCGACCCGCTGCCGGACGCCGACCGGCAGGTTTTCGATGAGCTCGTCCGGATCGAGCTTGAGGCCGTAGTCCTCGCCGATGCGCGCGATCTCCTTGCGCGCCCTGCGCTTGCCCGGCGCGAGCAGGGCGCCGCCCTCGACGCCCAGCATCACGTTCTCGAGCACGCTGAACACCGGCACCAGCATGAAGTGCTGGTGCACCATGCCGATGCCCAGCCCGATGGCGTCGGCGCTGTCTTCGATCGCCGCCGGCTTGCCCTTGACCTCGATCGAGCCGCTGTCGGCTTCGTAGAAGCCGTACAGGATGCTCATCAGCGTCGACTTGCCGGCGCCGTTCTCGCCGACGATGCCGTGGATGCTGCCCGCCTCGACGCTGAGGCTGACGTCCTGGTTGGCCTGGACCGGCCCGAAGGCCTTGCAGATCCCCTTGAGCTCGATGGCCGGCGCCGCGTCCCGCGGCGGGGACGCGGCCGCTGGCTGGTTCACCGCGCCGCGCCCGTCAGGCTGCGGCGGCCGTGGATCAGTAGGAGGGGCAGCCTTCGAGGACGAAGTAGTCGTTGACCTCGATCCGGCCCGCGATGATGTCGTCGCGCGCCTTGTCGATGTCGGCGCGGAAGCTCGCGACCATGTCCTCGTTGTGCTCGTCGACGGCCCAGCCCACGCCCTCGTCCTTGAGGCCCAGGGTGTGGACGGCGCCTTCGACCCGGCCGCTCTGGGCTTCTTTGAAGAAGTTGTAGGCGGCGACGTCGACGCGCTTGAGCATCGAGGTCAGCATCGTGCCCGGGTGCAGGTGGTTTTGGTTGGAGTCGACGCCGATCGCCAGCTTGCCTTTGTCCTTGGCCGCCTGCAGGACGCCCACGCCGGTGCCGCCGGCCGCGGCGAAGACCACGTCGGCGCCCCGGTCGAACTGGCTCTGCGCGAGCTCGCCGCCGCGGGTCGGGTTGTTCCAGGCCGCCGCGGTGTCGCCGGTCATGTTGACGTAGACCTCCGAGCCGCCGGCGTCCTTGAAGCCCTGGGCGTAGCCGCAGGCGAAGCGCCGGATCAGCGGGATGTCCATGCCGCCGACGAAGCCGGCCTTGCCGGTCTTGGAGGCCTTGGCCGCCGCGACGCCGACCAGGTAGGAGCCTTCGTGCTCCTGGAAGCCGTACTGCTTGATGTTGGCGCCGTCGAGCCAGTTGACGTCGATGATGCCGAACTGGACGTCCGGGTTGGCGGCGGCGATCTCAGCCAGGGCGTCGGCCTGGCCGAAGCCGATGCCGAGGACCGCGGTCGCGCCGCGGCGCTTGACCATCCGCTCGATCGCCTGCTTGCGCTCGGCCTCGCTGGAGACCTCGTACTCGAGGACTTCGATGCCGGTTTCTTCGGAGAAGCGCTTGACGCCGTTCCAGACGCCTTCGTTGAAGGACTTGTCGAACTTGCCGCCCAGGTCGAAGACGACGGCGGGCTTGAATTCCTGCGCGTAGGCGGCGCCAGAGACGGCGAGCGCCAGGGCGATGGTCTTTTTGAGCATGGTGGTGGGTTCTCCTGGGGATCCTGCGGGATTGCCGCATTTTACTATATTAAAATCGCGGCATGCCGCGGCGCCGCAAAATAATCATCGACACCGATCCGGGCATCGACGACGCCATGGCGATTCTGTTCGCGGCCGCCCATCCGGGGGTCGAGCTGCTGGGCCTGACCACCGTCCACGGCAACGTCTCGGTGAAGGACGCCACCCGCAACGCGCTGCGGGTCTGCGCCGTCGGCGGCTTCGAGGCGCTGCCGGTCTGCGTCGGCGCCGCTCAGCCCCTCGTCGGCCGGGCCCGCTACGCCCGCCACGTCCACGGCGGCGACGGGATGGGCGACGTCCCCGCCGGCCGCTGGCGGCCGCCGCGCCCCGACCCGCGCTCCGCGGTCGAGTTCATCGCCGAGCAGGTCAAGGCCGCCCCCGGCAGGGTGACCCTGGTGCCGATCGGGCCGCTGACCAACATCGCCCGTTTCCTCGAGCGCCATCCGCGGCTCGCGGCCAAGGTCCAAGAGGTGGTGCTGATGGGCGGCGCCGCCTTTTACGCCGGCAACGCCACGCCGGTGGCCGAGGCCAACATCCTCTGCGACCCGGAGGCCGCCGCGCGGGTCTTCGCCTCGAAGCTGAAGGTGACCATGGTCGGCCTCGACGTCACCGACACGACGACGCTGAGCGCCGCCGACTTCGACCGCATCGCCCGCCGCAGCCCCGGCCCCGGGGGCTTTCTGCGCAGGGCGGTGCGCTGCTACATCGACTTCTACCGCCGCGAGCGCGGCAAGGCCGGCTGCTGCATGCACGACGTCTGCGCGGTCGCCTGCATCGTCGCGCCGAAGCTGTTCGAGCTGCGCACCGGCCGCATCCGGGTCCACCTCGAGGGCTTCATGCGCGGCGGGACCGTCGTCCAGCCGCCCGACCGCAACTACGACGCCGAGGGCTGGGGGCGGCTGCCGCCGCAGCGCTACGCCGCGGACGCCGACCGGCCGGCGCTGCGGCGGCTGTTCAGCAAGACGATGGCGGCGGCCGGCTAGGCCCGCCGCGTCACACCAGCTCGCCCTGCCGCGGCTCCTGCGACAGGTAGGTCGCTTCCAGATCGCTGGCGTCGGAGGAGGCGAGCGCCGCCAGCTCGCTGAAATCCGCGTCCAGCCAGGCGGCGCGCGCCGCCGGCTCGATGATCAGGGGCATGCGCAGGCCGGTGTTGTGCACCCAGGCGGCGACGCCGGCCGCCGGGACGGTCACCACCGCGCAGCTGCCGCCGCTGCGGACGCCGGCGAAGGTGAGCAGGCGGCCGTCCTTGGCGGCGAGGCGGTAGGGCTCGCGCTTGCGGCCGTTGCGGCGCCACTCGTGCCAGCAGGAGACCGGCAGCAGACAGCGGCCGGTCTGGGCCGCGGCCGCGAACGTCGGCTTGGCGGCGAGGGTCTCGCGGCGGGCGTTGAGATGCGGCTTGGCGTCGGCGTGGGCCGCGAAGCCCCAGCGCAGCAGCCGCAGGGTCCGGCCGCCGTCGCCGGCGGTCCAGGCGGCCGGAATCGACGGCTGGGCGTAGCCCTTGAGCACCTCCTGCGGCAGCCAGCCGGCTTCGTCGTCGGCCGTCGCGGCTGCAAGCTCCTCCCGCAGCCGCTCCCAAGTAAAATCCACGCCGATTTGAACGCACATCGCCGTCTTGTTCCGCCTGCGGCTATTGTAGGCAATCGCGGCGGGGCGGCCTGATGGCGGACCAGCCCCTGCAGCGGCGCGGCTGGGCGGCGCCCGGCCGGATGGAGATGCTGTTCTTCTACCTGCATCCGCTGGGACTGGGGATGTGGCAGGCGCGGGTCCCGGACCTGATCGGCCGCCTCGACCTCGCCAAGGACGAGGTCGCGGCCGTGCTGCTCGGCATGCCGCTGGGCTCGCTCGTCGTTTTCTTGGCCAGCGCCTGGCTGCTGCGCCGGCTCGGCCTCGCGCGCTGCTGGATGGCGGGGCACGTGATGGTCTACCTCAGCACGCCGCTGCTGGGCCTCGCGCCGACGCCGGCGGCGCTGTTCGGCGCCTTCATCTTCGTCGGCGCCGGCCTGCTGTGGACCCAGATCTGCATGAACTACCAGGCCAACCGCGTCGAGACCGAGGAGAAGGTCTACGTGATGAGCATGTGCCACGGCCTGTTCATGGCGGGGCTGTTCAGCGGCTCGCTGCTCGGCGTCGCCTCCAAAAGCGCCGGCCTGTCGCTGGCGGCGGCGCTGGGGCTGGGCGCGCTCGTGGCGCTGCCGATCGGCCTGGCGGTGATCGCGCGCACCCACATGTATCCGGCGGCGCCGGCGCCGGCGCAGCGCGGCTTCGCGCTGCCCGGCCGCGGCTTTTTGCCGGTCGCGGTCTACATGCTGGGCAACGCGATGACCGAGGGCGTGGTGCTGCTGTGGGCGGTGGTCTACCTGCTCGAGGCGCTGGGGCCCGACAGCGGCTGGGCCGACTACGCCGGCCTCGGCCTGGCCGCCTTTTTGGCCTGCTTCGCGCTGATGCGCCTCGGCGGCGACCGCTGGAAGAAGAGCCTGGGCGCGGTGCGGACCGCGCGCCGCTGCTGCCTGCTGGCGCTGGCGGCGCTGGGCCTCATCGTCTGGGCGCCGCATCCGACGGTGCTGGTCGCGGGCTACGCCCTGCTGGGCGCGGGGATCTCGCTGGGGATTCCCTACGCGATGTCGACGATGGCGAAGCTCGGCGGCTCGGACAGCGCGGTCAACACCTCGTGGCTGATGACCACCGCGATCTTCTCCTTCCAGCTGGCGCCGCTGGCCGCGGGGGCGGTCGCGGCGGCGAGCTCGCTGCAGGCGGGCTTCGCGCTGCTGTTTCCGCTGCTGCTCGGCAGCCTGCTGCTCGCCGGCCGGCTCGCGGACCGCTGAGTCTTAAAATTCGGCAGCGCATGACCGTCGACCAGTTCGCCATCCCCGAGGGCTACGCGCCTTTCGACGCCGACAGCCTGCGGGCCTGGCTCGCCGGCCGCGACGCCTGCGCCGGCCGCCTCGGCGGCAAGCCGGAGCAGTGGGACATCGCCGAGATCGGCGACGGCAACCTCAACTACGTCTTCATCGCCAAGGGCCCCGAAGGCAGCCTGTGCGTCAAGCAGGCGCTGCCGTACCTGCGCATGGTGGGCGAGAGCTGGCCGCTGACCCTGCGCCGCGCCCATTTCGAGCGCATGGCGCTGCAGGTCCAGGCCAAGATCGCGCCGGCGCTGGTGCCCGCGGTGCTCGACGGCGACGAGACGCTGTGCTGCACCGTCCAAGAAGACCTCAGCGACCACATCATCATCCGCAAGGGCATGGTGCACGACGCCCGCGTCTACCCGCGCTTCGCCGCCGACATCGCCGAGTACATGGCGCGCTGTTTGTTCATGACCTCGGACCTGCACCTGCCGCTGCCGCGCAAGTGGGAGCTGGCCGGGGATTTTTTCGGCAACCACAACCTGGCGTCGATCACCCACACGATCATGTTCAACGACCCCTACGTCGAGTCGGCGAACAACCACTGGAACGAGCCCTACATCAACGGCTACGCGCGGCGCCTGCGCGAGGACGTCGAGCTGCGACGCGCCTCGAACCGCCTCAAGACCATGTTCCTGACCGAGGCGCAGGCGCTGATCCACTGCGACCTGCACACCGGCTCGATCATGGTGACCGAGGACAGCACCAAGGTCATCGACCCCGAGTTCGCCTTCTGCGGCCCGATGGCCTTCGACACCGGCAAGCTGCTCGGCAACCTTTTGATCAACTACTTCAGCCATTCGGGCTGGGAGGACGAGCCCGGCGGCCGCGATTCCTACCGGCGCTGGGTGCTGGATACTTCCAAGGCGGTCTGGGAGAAGTTCGAGGCGGGCTTCCTGGCGCTGTGGCGCGACCCCGCAGTGGCGGTCGGCGACGGCTACCCGGCGGTCCTGTACGCCGACGCCGCCGGCAAGGCGGAGCTCGAGCGCGCCCAGCACGAGTACATGGCGAAGCTGTACCGCGACACCCTGGCCTACGCCGGGCTGTTCATGATCCGGCGCCTGGTGGGCATCGCGCACAACATCGACACCAAGCTGATCGAGGACCCGCGCCGACGCGCGCGCTGCGAGGGCCGCGGCCTGCAGCTGGGCATCGAGCTGCTGGGCGGGCCCGAGGGCTTCGCGTCCTTGGACGCGGTCGCGGCCCGCGCCGAACAGATCGAGGGGGCCGAGCCGGCCCTGACCGAGGAGTGAAAATATGAGCGACGCGACCAAGGACAAGAAAAAGAAACGCCGCTCGAGCCACTGGTTCGGCGAGGTGAGCCGCGACGGCTTCATCCACCGCAGCTGGATGAAGAACCAGGGCCACCCGCAGCACATGTTCGACGGCCGGCCGGTGATCGGCATCTGCAACACCTTCTCGGAGCTGACGCCCTGCAACGCGCATCTGCGGGAGCTGGCCGAGCACGTCAAGCGCGGCGTGCTGCAGGCCGGCGGCTTCCCGCTGGAGTTCCCGGTGTTCTCCTGCGCCGAGACCAACCTGCGGCCGACCGCGATGCTGTACCGCAACCTCGCGAGCATGGACGTCGAGGAGAACATCCGCGGCCTGCCGATCGACGGCGTGGTGCTGATGACCGGCTGCGACAAGACGACGCCGTCGCTGATTATGGGCGCGGCGAGCTGCGACCTCCCGGCGCTGGCGATCTCCGGCGGGCCGATGCTCAATGGCATGTTCAAGGG
>MEIE01000028.1 GCA_001750625.1 Candidatus Amphirhobacter heronislandensis | reverse complement strand
TCACTTCGAGCAGCGCGCTCGCCCTGTTCTCGGCGATGCCCGCGACGGTTCCGAGCCGCTCGCCGTCCTCGCCCTCGACCGCGAGGCCGATGAGGTCGCACCAGTAGTAGCTGCCGTCCTCCAGCGGCGGCAGGGCGGCGCGGCGCAGGCCGACGAGGCTGTGGCGCAGCGCGCCCGCCTGCTCGGGGTCCGCGCAGCCTTCGTAGCGCACGAGCAGGGCGCGGTGGGCGGGCTTGCGCTCAAGAGGGTCGCGGCGGCGCCACGGGCCGCCGGGCTCCTGCAGATGCAGTTCGGGGCAGGCAGCCAGGAAATCGGGGTCGATGCCGTAGACCATCAGGCGCAGCCAGCCCTTGGTGCCGTGCGGCGCGGCGACGCGCGCGACGGCGACGATCGCATCCGCCTGCCCCTTGGCGGGCGGCGGACCCTCAGCTTTGGTCTTGTTGGGCGGTATCGTCCGCAGGCGCCGCTGCGGGCGCGGGCGCGGCGGCGGGCGCGTCCTCTTTGGGCGCGGGCGCCGCTTCTTTCTTGGGCGCCGCCTCTTTCTTCGGCGCGGCGGCGGCCTCGGCCTTGGGGGCTTCTTCTTTCGCGGCCGCTTCTTTCTTCGGCGCGGCGGCTTCGGCCTTGGGGGCTTCTTCTTTCGCGGCCGCTTCTTTCTTCGGCGCGGCGGCGGCTTCGGCCTTGGGGGCTTCTTCTTTCGCGGCCGCTTCTTTCTTCGGCGCCGCCGCCTTCTTCGGCGCGGCCGCCTTCGCCTTGGCCTTGGCCGGCTTTTTCTCCGTGGTCGCCTTGCTTTCGCGCCGCAGGCGCTTGACCAGCTTGGTGACGCTCGGCCGCAGCACGGCGCCCTGGCCCACCCAGTGCTCGAGGCGCTGGATGTCGAGGCTGCACTGCTTTTCCTCGGCGCCGGCGAAATAGTTGAGGTAGCCGATCTTCTCGATGTGGCTGCTGTCGCGCCGGCGGCGCGAGTCGGTGACGACCACGTGGTAGAAGGGCCGGTGGGTGGACCCCGCCTTGGCTAGCCTGATTACGACCATAAGGAGGCTTATTTTAGCATTTTGCTTAGAATCCTCAAACGATGGCCACGGGAGCTGAGATCTGCGCGCGGCGGCGCGCGCGGCTGGCCGCGCGCCTGAAAGAAGGCGTCGCGCTGCTTGCGAGCCCCGGCCTGCCCACCCACCACGCCGACGTCTTCAGGCCGGACCCCGACCTGTACTACCTCACCGGCCTCGTCGAGCACGACTCCGCCCTGGCCCTGGAGATCCGCGGCGGCCGGATCAGGGAGGAAACCGCCTTCTGCCCGCCCCGCGACGAGGTCTTCGAGCGCTGGAACGGCGAGCTGCTGGGGCCGGTCCGGACCCGCCGCCGCCTCGGCCTCGCCGCCGCGCGGCCCTGGAGCAGCCGCGCCGAGTTCGTCCGCGCCTCGCTGCGGCCCGACCTCGTCGCCTGGGCCAAGACCGCCGACCGCCAGACCGCCTCCTTGGCCCTCGCCGGGCCCAGCGCCGGCATCCATGACCTCGCCCCGGCGCTCGCGCGGCTGCGGATGGTCAAGGACCGCGGCGAGATCGCGGCGATCGCCCGTTCCTGCGAGCTCGCGGCCGGCGCGCAGCGGCGCGTCCTGCAGGCGCTGCCGGCCGCGGCGGCCGAGAACCAGCTGCAGGCCGAGCTCGACCACGCCTACGCGGCCGGCGGCGCGCGCCACGCCTTCCGGCCCATCGTCGCCGCCGGCCGCAACGCCTGCGTCGCCCATTACGGCGCCAACCGCGCCCCCCTGCGCAAGGGCCAGCTCGTGCTCGTCGACAGCGGCTGCGAGCTGGACTTCTACGTCTCGGACATCACCCGGACCTATCCGGTCGCCGGCCGCTTCACCCCGGCCCAGCGGGACCTGTACGAGACCGTCCTCGCCGCGCAGGCGCAGGCCATCCGCAAGGCGAAGCCCGGCGCCAGCTTCGGCGCCCTGCAGCGCGCCGCCTGCCGCGAGCTGGCCTACGGCCTGCGGCGGATGGGCATCTGCCGCGGCACGCTGCCGGCGATCCTCGCGTCGGAATCCTTCGGCCGCTACTACTTCCACAGCATCGGCCACTCGGTCGGCCTCGACGCCCATGATCCGGTCGACGCGCCGGCCGGCCGCGACGAGCTGAAACTCGCCGCCGGCATGGCGATAACCGTCGAGCCCGGCCTCTATCTCGACGGCGACCGCCGCGTCCCGGCCGAGCTGCGGCACACCGGCGTCCGCATCGAGGACATCCTCGCGATCACCGCTGCGGGCAGCCGCGTCCTGACCGCCGCCGCGCCCAAGACCGTCCGCGACATCGAGGCGGCGGCGTGAAGATCGGCATCCTCGGCGGCGGCGCGGTCGGCTCCTTCGCGGCCCTCGCGGTCCGCGCGGCGCTGCCGGCGGCCCAGGTCACCGTCATCGACGCCGGCGGCCCGCGGCCGCGGCGGACCTTCGTGCTGCTCGCCGGCACCCGCGTCCGGCTCGCCGCGGCCGGCCTGTGGGAGGAGATCGAGCCCGCCACCCACGCTTTGGACGACCTGCGGGCGACCTACCGCGGCCAGTTCGGCCTGCTGCGGCTCGACGGCGCCGACTGCGGCGCGCCCGCGCTCGGCCACGCGGTCCGCGAGGACGACCTGCACGACGCGCTGCGGCGCGCCATCGCCGCCGCGCCCGGCATCGAGGCCATCGACGGCGCCCGCGTCGAGTCCTGCGCGCCCGACGGGGAGGTCAGCTTCGCGGCCGCGGACGGCGGGCATGCGACGCGGCGCTTCGACGCGGTCGCGGCCGCCGGGCTGCCCGAAGAGGTCCTCCTCCGCGCGGGCTTCAGGTTTGACGCCAAGGAATACGGCCACCGCGTCCTCGTCACCGCCTTCGCCGCGGCGCGGCCGGGGCACTCGGCGGCCGAGCGCCTGCTGGCGGACGCCGCGGTGACCCTGCTGCCGAACCGGCACGGCTGGTGCCACATCCTCACCATGCGCGCCGCCGCGGCGGCGGCGCTCGAGGAGCTAGCCGACGAGGACTACGAAGCGCATCTGCGGGACGCCAGCCTGCTGCATCCGGGGCCGGACGCGGCGATCGCCAGCCGCGCCGCCTGGCAGCCGCGGCGGCGCCTCGCCAAGCCCGCCGGCATCGGCGCGCTGGCGCTGCTCGGCGCCAGCGCCTGCAGCGTCCATCCGATCGGCGCCCAGGAGCTCAACCTCGGCATCCGCGACGCCCTCGCCTGGGCCAAGCTGCTCGCCGACGGGACCGAGCCCGCCTCCTCCGGCGCCGCCTGCGCCCGGCTGCGGCAAGCCGACCGGCGCCGCGTCGCCTTCGCCACCGACGCGCTCGCCCGCGCCATGCTGGACCTGCGCCTGCCCGGCAAGCTCAACCTCGCCGGCTTCGCGGGGACCGCGGTCGACCTGCTGCCGGCCGCGCGGCGCGCCGTGCTGCGGCGCGCGCTGGCGCTGCCCTAGGCGAGGACGTCGCCTTCGTCGGTGACGGCGGGCGGGCGGTTGACGCCGATGCCCTGCAGGACCTTCTTGAAGCGCTCCCGGTAGTTGGGATGGCTGAGCTTCTTGACCACGTTGGCCTCGATCTGGCGGACGCGCTCGCGGGTGAGGTTGAGCTGGCGGCCGACCTCCTCGAGGGTGTGCTCCTTGTAGGTGCCGATGCCGTAGCGCATCTCGATCACCGTCTTGTCGCGGCTTGAGCCCAGCTCGTTGAGCAGCAGCTTGACCTCCTCGGCCATGTCCTGCTCCTCGACCTGCGCCTCGATGTTCGGGGTCGCGTCGTCGGCGATGAAGTCCATGATCACCGCGTCCTCGTCGCCGACCGGCGTCTCGGTCGAGATCGGCTCCTTCGCGACGCTCATCGCGCGCTTGACCTTCTCGGGGGTGATCTCGAGGACCTTGGCGATGGTCTCGACGTCGGGCTCGACGCCCTTTTCCTGCTGCAGCTGCCTCACGACGCGGTTGACCTTGTTGATGGACTCGATCATGTGCACCGGGACGCGGATGGTCCGGCCCTGGTCGGCGATCGCCCGCGTGATCGCCTGGCGGATCCACCAGGTCGCGTAGGTCGAGAACTTCCAGCCGCGGCGGTACTCGAACTTGTCCACCGCCTTCATCAGGCCGATGTTGCCCTCCTGGATCAGGTCGAGGAAGAGCAGGCCGCGCGACTGGTAGCCCTTGGCGATCGACACCACCAGGCGCAGGTTCGCGAGGATCATCTGGTTGTTCGCGAGGTCGAGCTGCTGCTGGTACATCCGCAGCTGCTCGTTCTTGGCGCGGAAGTCCTCGAGCGTGTCGAGCTCGACGTCGCGCAGGATCTGCAGGATCTCGCGGTGGCGCTGCTCGACCTCGGGCGCGATGGTGTCCGAGCGCGGGTTGACGCCGCGGCGCCGGGTCAGCTTGTAGATCCACGCCGGGTTGCGGAAGTTCTCGGCGAAGGTCGCCTCGAAGACGCGGCGCTGCATCTTGAAGTTGCGCGAGCAGATCGCGCGGATCTCCCGCTTGAGGCGCTCGGCCCGCTCGCCGTACGAGAACATCCGCTCGGTCAGGCTCTTGACGAAGGGCGTGGTGAAGCGCACCTTGAGGATCCACTTCTCGAGGTTGAGGTTCTCCTTGGCGTACTCCTTCGGCGAGCGGCGGCGGTTGTCGCGCCGGGTCCGGAACTCGTTGATCTTGCGGCAGACCTTGTCGAACTCCTGGATGAGGTACTTCTCGGAGGGCTGCTTGTAGGCCTCGTCCTTGCTGGTGATGTCCGGCGCCATCTCCTGCTTCATGCTGTTGGCGCGGCTGAGGATGTAGTCGAGGCTCTGGCGGGTGACCGGCCGCGACTTGTTCTCCTCGAAGAAGCCGTAGAGGACCTCCTTGGGCACCCGGTGGCCGGCGTTGAGGGCGTCGCGGACCTCCATCAGGTGGTCGAGGATCGCCGGGCAGGTGATGCAGGACAGGCCCATCAGCCGCAGGCAGGTCTCGATGCGGATCGCGATCTCGGTCTCCTGCTCGCGGGTCAGCAGCGCGTGGTTGTTCATGTCGCGCATGTACATCCGCGCGATGTCGGTCGAGCGCAGCATGCCGGTCATCTTGCCGAGCGCGTCCTCGGTCTTGGACTCGACGTCGTCGTCCGCCGGCATGCCGTCGACGTGGAACTTGGCCTCGGGGGTCGCGCTGTCGCTGTCCTCGATCCGCAGCTTGTAGTCGTTCTCGAGCATGGCGAAGACGCTCTCGATCTGCTCGCGGGTCAGCATGGCGTCGGGCAGGACGTCGATGATCTCGGCCTCGTTGAGCGAGCCCTGGCGCATGCCGCCTTCGATGACCTCCGACAGCTTGGCCTGGGTCTCCTCGTCGAGCTCGAAGTCGATCTCGCGGCCCCGGCGCGCGGCGTTGCGCTCGCGCTGGCGGCGCATCCGCTCCTGGGCCGCGGTCGAGACCTCGACCGGGCGGACCGCGGCGCCAGGGACCTCGAAGGGCTTGGTGATGCCGACGCGGTTGACCATCAGGTGGGTGGCGAGGCAGCGGCGGATCTTCGGGTCGGTGAGCTTGTCCTCGTCGAAGAAGTGGCGCTCGATCTCGCGGATTCTTTTCTTGGAGATGCCGACCATCTTGGCGGCCATCTCGTCGGTGACCTCCTTGTTGCGGTGCTTGCCCATGCGGCAGACGATGACCTCGATCTGGCGCTCGGTGAAGTTGCTCAGGATCTCCTTGGCCGCGTGGATGAACTCCTGCTCGCGGGGGCGCTCGTTGTCCGGCAGCAGGATCTCGGGCATGCCCGGGTCCTTGGCGGCGCGGTCGTACTTGTCCTGGCCGGTGGAGCGGTACAGCGCCTTGAGCATCTTGGTGATGTCCGAGGGCTTGTACTCGGCCGGAGCCGGCGCCGGCGCCTGTTTCTTGGGCGCGGCGGGCGGGCGCGGACGCGCGGGGCGGGCCGCCTTTTTGGCGGGCCGGCGCTTGCTGGGGGTCGGAATCATGGGCGGTGCGGCGGGCGGAAGCGATTTATTGTATCATTTTCGGGGCTTTTTCCGCAATTCAGGCTGGCGCAGTCGCAGGAGCCGTCCTTGCTTGAGCGTGCGGGTCCCGCCTAGGCCTGGGGTCTGGACGGCCAGCCTTACTGGCGGGAGTCCTGTTCTTCCGCCGGCGGGTCTTGGAACAGGCTCCACCATGCAGGGTGTTCTTTTATCATTGGAATCGTCCAGAACGCCATGACTATGATGGCCACGACGACGACAGCCAGCCAGAGCTTGTGCAGCTTCTCTTTGCTTGCCTTGGCGGTCCGTGCTTCCGTTTCCATCTGGAAGACAGCGGTCGCTCCCTGCCATGATTCTTCGGGCCGCTCCTGAGCAGAGACAATCCTTGTGTCGTTGCGCTCTGCCCTCTTGCTGTTCTCGTTGGAGGTCACAAGGCAAGGTCGGAGGCAGCGTCGACTTCGATGATGAGGTGTCTGCGGTTGATGCGGACCAGACGCCCGACGAGGTCGCTTTCGTCGCCGTTGCGGAAAACGAGGAAGCCCTCTTTCGTGCACTGCTTGCAGGCTTCTTCGAAGTTGTCGCGCGTCTTGAACCTGAGGCTGTGCCGCTCAACAGGCCTTACGGCAAGCGATTCAAGGGAGATGCTCATGGTTTGTATTATAAGCCCTTTTTCGCCCGATTCAAGGGCGGCGCCGGACACCCCTGCTACTGCTGGCGGCTGCGGGCCTGGCGCAGCCGGCTCAGCAGGCCGACGTCGACCTCGCCGCTCTGCGCCACTCCCTCGTCCTCCTGGAAGGCTCGGATCGCCGCGCGCGTCTTGGTGCCGAGCCGGCCGTCGACGCCGCCGGCGTCGTAGCCCAGGTCCTTGAGCAGCATCTGGGCGTCGCGCACCATCTCGGTCCCCTGCCACTCGGCTCCCTCGACCTCGGCGAGGATGAACAGCTCGTCGTCGAGGGTCTCCGCCCGGATCGCCGCCGCCCGCTCCTCGACATGCGCCTGGGCCTCGAGCCGCAGGGCGGCGGGCTGCTCCTCGGCGGGCGCGCACAGCCGCTGGGCGGTCTGGTACAGCGCGATGACCTTGTTGATCTCGGTGTTGGTGCGGGTGCGCTCCTCGAGGACCTCGATCCGGATCTGCTCCCGCAGGCACCAGCGCAGCTGCGGCAGGCCGAACTCCGCCGCCGGGTCGGGCCGGGCGTATTCCGCCTCCGCCGCCGCCGCCGGCGCCGCGCTCGCGCCGACGCCTTCCAGGGACACGTGGTTGCGCTTGATGTATTCGCCGTAGCCGTAATAGCCGCCGGCGCCGCCGCCGCCGGCCAGCAGCAGCACGACCAGCCACCGGCCCCAGCGCACGCCCCGCTGGCGCCGGCGCCGCCGGCCGCGGCGGGTAGCCGGCCGCCGGCCGCGGGCGGGCGGCATCCGTTCGCCGCCGGCCGCGAGGATGGATTCGGCGGCCGCGCGGCCCGCGTCCTGTTCCGAATCGGGCTCGCGGTCGCCGAAAGTGGGCTCGCCGCCGCGCCGCCGGTGCTGTCTGGAAATGGCCTGAATCCCCGCTGCTGCCGCCTGTCGCTTAAAATGATATCCTATCCCAGTTTCCTTGCCAGGAGCACGCCATGGCCTACGAAGCCGCCGCCAGCCGCTACGACGGCATGACCTACAACCGCTGCGGCGCCTCGGGGCTGCTGCTGCCGGCGATTTCCCTGGGGCTGTGGCACAACTTCGGCGACCTGACGCCGCGGGCGACCAAGGTCGAGATGTGCCGGACCGCCTTCGACCTCGGCATCACCCACTTCGACCTCGCGAACAACTACGGCCCCGAGCCCGGCGCCGCCGAGACCTTCTTCGGCGACTTCCTGCGCCGCGACTTCAAGCCCTACCGCGACGAGCTGATCATCTCCACCAAGGCCGGCTACCGCATGTGGCCGGGGCCCTACGGCGAATGGGGCTCGCGCAAGTACCTGCTGTCCAGCCTCGACCAGAGCCTGCGGCGCCTCAAGCTCGACTACGTCGACATCTTCTACTCGCACCGCGTCGATCCGGACACCCCGCTCGAAGAGACCATGGGCGCCCTCGACCAGGCGGTGCGCAGCGGCAAGGCCCTGTACGCCGGCATCTCCTCCTACAACTCCAAGCGGACCCGCGAGGCCGCCGCCATCCTCGAGCGCCTCGGCACCCCCTGCCTGATCCACCAGCCCAGCTACTCGATGATCAACCGCTGGGTCGAGAAGGACCGCCTGCCGCAGACCCTCAAGCAGCTCGGCATCGGCTCGATCGCCTTCACGCCACTCGCCCAGGGCATCCTGACCGACAAGTACCTCAAGGGCGTCCCGCGCGGCAGCCGCGCCGCCCGCAAGGCCTCGCTCAACCCCGACTGGCTCAGCCCAGGGCTGCTGCGCAACATCAAGGCCCTTGACGCCATCGCCCGCAGGCGCGGCCAGAGCCTGGCGCAGATGGCGCTGGCCTGGGTGCTGCGCGAGGGCCGCATCACCACCGCCCTGATCGGCGCGAGCAGCCCCCGCCAGATCAAGGAATGCGTCGCGGCGCTGGACAAGCCCACCTTCACCAAGGCCGAGCTCGCCGCCATCGACAAGCACGCCAAGGACGCCGAGGTCAACCTTTGGAAACGGTCCTCGGACTCGTAGAATCAAGGCCACGCCGGAGAGAGAATCATGAAAGGACCCGCCATCTTCCTCGCCCAGTTCGCGGGCGACCAAGCCCCGTTCAACTCCTTTGCCAGCATCTGCCGCTGGGCCGGCAAGCTCGGCTACGCCGGCGTCCAGGTCCCGACCTGGGACGGCCGGCTCTTTGACTTGGAAAAAGCGGCCAAATCAAAGGATTACTGCAAGAAGCTGCAGCAGCAGGCGGCCAAGGCCGGGGTCGAGATCACCGAGCTGTCGACCCATCTGCAAGGCCAGCTGGTCGCCGTCCATCCCGCCTACGACGAGCTATTCGACGGCTTCGCGCCGGCCGAGGTGAAGGGCGATTCCAAGGCCCGGCAGGCTTGGGCGGTCGAGCAGCTGCTGCTGGCGGCGAAGGCCTCGAAGAACCTCGGCCTCAAGGCCCACGTCACCTTCTCCGGCGCGCTGGCCTGGCCCTACGTCTACCCCTGGCCGCAGCGGCCGGCGGGGCTGATCGAGGCCGCCTTCGACGAGCTGGCCAAGCGCTGGCTGCCGATCCTGCAGGCCTTCGACAAGGCCGGCGTCGACCTGTGCTACGAGATCCACCCCGGCGAGGACCTGCACGACGGGATCAGCTTCGAGATGTTCCTCAAGCGGGTCAAGAACCACCGCCGCTGCAACATCCTGTACGACCCGTCGCACTTCATGCTGCAGGGGCTCGACTACCTCGACTTCATCGACATCTACGCCGACCGCATCAAGATGTTCCACGTCAAGGACGCCGAGCTCAACCCCACCGGCCGCCAGGGCGTCTACGGCGGCTACCAGTCCTGGGTGGACCGCGCCGGCCGCTTCCGCTCGCTCGGCGACGGCCAGATCGACTTCGGCGCCATCTTCTCCAAGCTGACGGCGATCGGCTTCGCCGGCTGGCCGGTGCTCGAATGGGAATGCTGCCTCAAGCACCCCGAGGACGGCGCCCGCGAGGGCGTGGACTTCATCCGCGGCCACCTCATCCGCCAGGCCGAGACCGCCTTCGACGACTTCGCCAGCGCCGGCAGCGACCGCAAGGCCAACCGCCGCATCCTCGGGATCAAGTAGCCATGGCCCGCATCAGGCTCGGCATGGTCGGCGGCGGCCAGGGCGCCTTCATCGGCGCGGTCCACCGCATCGCCGCGCGCATCGACGACCGCTACGAGCTGGTCGCCGGCTGCCTCGCCTCGGACCCCGAGCGGGCCCACGCCTCGGCCGCCGAGCTCGGCATCGCCGCCGAGCGCAGCTACGGCGACTTCGCGGAGATGGCCAAGGCCGAGGCCGGCCGCGAGGACGGCATCGACGCGGTCAGCATCGTCACGCCCAACCACGTCCACGCCGGCCCGATCATCGCCTTCGCCGAACAGGGCATCCACGTCATCTGCGACAAGCCGATGTGCGACACGCTGGCGAACGCCGAAAAAGCCGCCGCGGCGCTCGAAAAGGCCAAGGTCTGCTTCCTGCTGACCCACAACTACAGCGGCTACCCGCTGGTGCGGCACGCCCGCAGCCTGGTCGCCGGCGGCGAGCTGGGCCCGGTACGGGCGGTGCGCGCCGCCTACATGCAGGACTGGCTGGCGCGGCCGCTGGAAAAAGAAGGCCTCAAGCAGGCGGTCTGGCGCACCGACCCGAAGCTCTCGGGGCCGGCCGGCAGCCTCGGCGACATCGGCACCCACGCCTTCCAGCTGGCGCGCTACATCACCGGACTCGAGCTTGCGAGCGTCGCCGCCGACGTGCGGACCTGCATCGAGGGCCGCCAGCTCGACGACCACGCCGAGATCATGCTGCGCTACGAGGGCGGCGCGACCGGCAGCCTGACCTGTTCGCAGATCGCGGTCGGCCATGAGAACGACCTGACCATCGCGGTGTACTGCGAGAACGGCAGCGTGCGCTGGGCGCAGGAGAATCCCAACGAGCTGACGCTGGTGCATCCTTACGGGTCGCCGGCGCGGCGCCTGACCCGCAGCGGACCGGAGCTGGGCGAGTGGGCCGCGGCCGCGACCCGGACGCCGCCAGGGCATCCCGAAGGCTATCTGGAGGCCTTCGCGCAGCTGTACCGCGACATGGCCGACGTCATCGAGGCCGGCGGCAAGCAGCCGGCGGACGCCGCGCCCCTGCCCGGCATCGCCGACGGCCTGACCGGCATGCGCTTCGTCGACGCGGCGCTGCGCTCCTCCGCCGCCAAGGGCGCC
>MEIE01000027.1 GCA_001750625.1 Candidatus Amphirhobacter heronislandensis | reverse complement strand
ACGTTGCGCTCCTGCGGGCTGAGCTCGTTGACCCGGCGGCCGTCGAAGGCGATCTCGCCGGCGCTGATCTCCTCGAGGCCGACGATCATCCGCAGCGTCGACGACTTGCCGCAGCCCGAGGGCCCGAGCAGCGCCAGGAACTCGCCGTCGGCGACGTCCAGATCCAGGTCCGCGACCGCCCGGACCTCGCCGCCGCGGCCCGCGTAGGTCTTCGCGACCCCGCGCAATTGCAGCTCGGCCACCGCCTCAGCCCTCCAGCGCCAGGCCGTCGGCGCCGAACCACACGCCCGCGCCGGCGTCCACCGCCACCGCGACGCGGTCGCCGGGACGGTGGTCCGCCTCGGCGGCGGTCAGGATGCGCAGCTTCTGGCCGGCGCAGTCGACCCCGAGCACGCCGTACGAGCCCAGCGACTGGAAGCTCTCGACCGCCGCCGGCAGGCCGCCCTTTTCTTCCCCCGCCACCGTCCGCAGGTGCTGCGGCCGCAGGCCCAGGCGCAGGCCGCCCTTGGCGCCGCGCAGCGCCGCGGCGCGCTCGGCGGGCGCCGGCAGCCGCAGCGCGCCGGCCTGGACCGCCAGCTCGCCGCCCTCCTCGGCCAGCTCGACGTCCAAAAGGTTGATGTCGGGCTGGCCGAACTGCCGCGCGACCGCGACCGAGGCCGGCCGCTCGAAGATCTCCGCCGGCGTGCCGACCTGCAGGATGCGGGTGTCGGCGAGCACGCCGACGCGGTCGGCTAGCGACAGCGCCTCGGCGTAGTCGTGGGTGACGTACAGGGTCGCGGTGCGGCGCAGCTCCTCGAGCTGGTGGAACTGCTCCCGCAGCTCGACGCGGATCTTGGCGTCGAGGTGGCTGAGCGGCTCGTCGAGCAAAAACACCCGCGGGGTCGCGACCAGGGTCCGGCCGAGCGCGGTGCGCTGCTTCTGGCCGCCGGAGATCTCGCCGGGCCGGCGCTCAAGCAGCTCGGCGATGCGCAGCAGCTCGGCGACCTTGTGCACCGCGGCCTTGATCTCGGCCGCCGGCAGCCTGCGGGCCCGCAGCGGGCTCGCGATGTTCTCGAAGACGCTCAGCTGCGGGTACAGCGCGTAGGACTCGAAGGTCATCGCCGCGCCCCGGCGGTACGGCGGGACCTTGGTGACGTCCTCGTCGCCGAAGAAGACCTTGCCGGCGTCCGGCGCGTCGAGGCCGGCGACCAGCCGCAGCAGGGTGGTCTTGCCGGCGCCCGAGGGCCCGACCAGGACGAAGAACTCGCCCTCGGCGACCTCGAGCGAGATCTCGTCGAGGACCGGGAACTCCCAGCCCCGGCACAGCTTGTCGACGCGCAGCCCGGCCATCGCTCAGCCCTTGACCACGCCCAGCGACAGGCCGCGGACCATGTAGCGCCGCAGCAGGATGAACAGCGCGACCGGCGGGATCACCGCGATCAGCGAGAAGGCCATCTGCAGGTTCCACAGGGTCTGGCTGCCGTGGGTGAAGGTCGGAATCACGATCGTGAAGGTCCGCACCTCGGTGCCGACGAACAGGTTGGCGAACAGGTACTCGTTCCAGGCGAAGATCCAGCACAGCATCGCCACCGAGATCATGCCCGGGATCACCAGCGGCAGCGTCACCTTGCAAAAGGCCTGCAGCGGCGTGTAGCCGTCGAGGTAGGCCGCCTCCTCGAGCTCGCGCGGCGCGTCGCGGAAGAACACCATCATCAGCCAGGTCGCCAGCGGCATGTTGAAGACCAGGTACAGGATGATGAGCGACAGGTGGCTGTCGGTCCCCCACGGCGTCGCGTCGAACAAAAAGAACATCGGGATGATCACCGCCACCGGCGGGAACATCCGGTTCGACAGGATCCAAAAGGCGAGGTTCTCGCCGCCGGCGTGGCGCGGGAAGCGCGCGAAGGCGTAGCCGGCCATGGTCCCGAGCAGCAGCGACAGCAGCGTGTTGCCGGTCGCGATGATGAAGCTCGACACCAGGGCGTCGAAGTTGCTGCTTTCGGTGAAGACCGCGGCGAAGTTGCCGAAGCGCATCTCCTCGGGCCAGAAGGTCGGCACCGTCCGGTTGGTCTCCTCGGTGGTCTTGAGCGCCGTGATCAGCTGCCAGTACAGCGGGAACAGCGTCACCACCAGCCACGCCAGCAGCATCGCCCACAGCAGGGCGCGGACCGCGCGCTCGCCGCCGGGGGACTTCACGCGATGCCCTGCGCCTTGACGACGCGCTTGAGATACTGCAGGAACAGGGTGATGATCACCGCCGAGCACACGAAGATGATGAGCGAGTAGGCCGCCGCCTCGCCGATCTCGAACTCGCGGACGCCGCGCTGATAGGCGATGTAGGCCGGCAGTTCGGAGGACTGCGCCGGGCCGCCGGAGGTCATGACGAAGACCAGGTCGACGAACTTGAAGGCGTCCATGAAGCGGATGATGAAGGCGATCGCGATGATCTCCTTGAGCATCGGCAGCGTCAGCCGCCGCATCACCTGCCAGTTGCCGGCGCCGTCGACGCGGGCCGCCTCGAAGACCGCCGGCGGCAGCGACACCCGGCCGGAGAAGACGATCAAAAGCGGCAGCGCGGTCCAGTTCCAGATGTCGGCGATGATGATCGACCACAGCGCCAGGCCGCGGTTGAACCATTCGATGTGCTCGTCGATGACGCCGAGGTTGAGCAGCGCCTGGTTGATCGCGCCGTTCGACGGCGTGAGCAGGAACTTCCACAGCACGCCGACGATCGACGGCGGCAGCATCATCGGCAGCACCAGCAGCACCAGCAGCGCGGTGCGCGCGACGTTGTTGCGCACCAGTTCGTACAGCGCCAGCGCCAGCACGGTCCCCAGCAGCACCTGCAGGCAGGCGCCGAACAAAAGGTACTGCAGCATCTGCCCCGCCGCGTTCCAGAAGCGGTCCGAGCCGAAGACGGTGCCGAAGTTCGCGAAGCCGACGTAGGACCAGTTCTCCTGGAACAGCCGCATCAGGTTGGTGTCCTGCAAGGAGTGGTAGAACATCCACACCGTCGGGTAGACGACGATCGCCAGCAGCACCAGCACCGGCGGCGAGACCAGCGCCAGCGGCACCCAGCGCCCGACCTGCAGCGGCGGCCGGCCGCGCTTGGCCACAAACCACGCCGGCAGCTCGCTTCGCTCCATCTCGCTCCTATGTCCCTTTCAGCGCCGGCCTCCCAAAGCCGCCGCAGCCGGCGATTTTAAACCAGCGCTCCTTGCTTAAAATGCGCCTTGGAGAGCGAAACGAAGGAAAGACAGGAGGGACGCCCATGCCCGCGCTCGCGACGCCGCCCGGCTACCGCATCCTCGACGAAGGATCGATTGGCGAGCACCTCGCCTCCCGGCCCGCGTGCGCCGAGCTGCTCGGCGGCGACCCCGCCGGCTGGAAGGTCGCCGAGGTCGGCGACGGCAACCTCAACCAGGTCTTCATCGTCGCCGGGCCGGCGGGCTCGCTGGTCGCCAAGCAGGCCCTGCCCTATCTGCGGCTGGTCGGCGAGGCCTGGCCGCTGCCGCTGTCCCGCGCCTACTTCGAGCAGCTCGCGCTGCGCAGCGAGAACGAGATCACGCCGGCGCTGGTGCCGAAGCTGCACGCCTACGACCCCGAGCTGTACTGCATCGTCATGGAGCACCTGCAGCCGCACGAGATCATGCGCAAGCCGATGATCGCGGGCAAGAAGATCGACGGCGCCGCGGCCAAGCTGGCCACCTTCATGGCGCGCAACCTGTTTCTCACCTCCGACCTGCACCTGGCCGCCGGCGCCAAGCGCCAGCGCGCCGGCGAGTTCGGCGGCAACCACGTCCTGTGCGGCCTGACCGAGAACGTGATCTTCACCGAGCCCTACATCGAGCACGCCAACAACCGCTGGACCGCGCCGCATCTCGACGGCCACGCCGCGCGCTGGCGCGCCGACACCGAGCTGCACGCCGCCGTCAGCCGCCTCAAGCTCAAGTTCCTCACCGAGGCCCAGGCGCTGCTGCACGGCGACCTGCACACCGGCTCGATCATGACCGACGGGGCCGACATCCGCGTCATCGATCCGGAGTTCGCCTTCTTCGGCCCGATGGGCTTCGACGTCGGCAAGCTGATCGCCAACTTCCTCATCAGCTTCTTCAGCCAGCGCGGCCACGAGAACGCGCCCGGCGCCCGCGACCCTTACCGGCAGTGGCTGCTGCAGGAGGCCGAGGCCCTGTGGACCGGCTTCGACCGCGAGTTCCGCGCGCTGTGGAACGACCCGGCGCAGGCGGCCGGCGACGCCTGGCCGCGGGCGCTGCACCCGGACCCCGCCGCGCTCGCGGCCGAGCAGGACCGCTACCTCGGCTCGCTGTACGCCGACGCCGTCGGCTTCTGCGGGACCTCCTTGACGCGGCGGGTCCTCGGCATCGCCCACAACATCGACTACGAGCACATCGCCGACGAGCAGCTGCGCGCCAGCTGCGAGGCGCGGGCGCTCGAGCTGTCGCACCGGCTGCTCACCGACCCCGGCCGCTTCGGGGCGATCGGCGACGTGCTCGCGGCCGCCGAGGAGCTCGACGCGGCGAGCCCCGAACTGTCCTCCTAGGACTTGCCGAATTTTTCAGGAAAGGCCGCGGCCAGGGCCGCGCGGTCGGCGGCGACGAGGCCGCGCTCGGTCAACAGGCCGGTGACCAGCCGCGCCGGCGTGACGTCGAAGCCCGGGTTGGCGACGCCGCTGCCCGCCGGCGTCAGCTGGACCTCTTCCACCGCGCCGTCCGCGCCCAGGCCGCCGATGTGGGTGACCTCGCGCGCCGAGCGCTCCTCGATCGGGATCTCCTTGACGCCGTCGCCGAGCGCCGGATCGAGGCTCGAGGACGGCAGCGCGACGTAAAACGGCACGCCGCAGTCGCGGGCGGCCAGCGCCTTGAGGTAGGTGCCGATCTTGTTGCAGACGTCGCCGGCGGCGGTGGTCCGGTCGGTGCCGACGATGCAGGCGTCGACCTGGCCGTGCTGCATCAGATGGCCGCCGGCGTTGTCGGCGATGACCGTGTGCGGGACGCCGTGGCGGCCGAGCTCCCAGGCGGTGAGGAAGGCGCCTTGGTTGCGGGGGCGGGTCTCGTCGACCCAGACGTGGACCTTGATGCCGGCGTCGTGCGCCTGGTAGATCGGCGAGGTCGCGGTCCCCCAGTCGACGCAGGCCAGCCAGCCGGCGTTGCAGTGGGTGAGCAGGTTGACCGGCCCGTCCTTCTTGGCGGCGGCCAGCTTCTCGATCAGCGGCAGGCCGTGGACGCCGATCATGCGGTTGGCCTCGGCGTCCTCGTCGCAGATCGCCGCGGCCTCGGTCCAGGCGGCGGCGGCGCGGGCGGCGGGCTCGAGCGGCGCCAGCCGCGCCAGGACGCGCTCGACCGCCCAGCGCAGGTTGACCGCGGTCGGCCGGGTCGCGCACAGCCGCTCGCCGGCGGCGCGCAGGGAGGAGGTCTCGGGGTCGGCGTTGGCCGCCAGCGCCAGGCCGTAGGCCGCCGCCGCGCCGATCAGGGGCGCGCCCCGGACCGTCATGTCGCTGATGGCCACGCAGGCATCGGCGAGGCCGCGCAGCTCGACGGTGGCGAACTCGTGCGGCAGGCGGCGCTGGTCGATGACGCCGGCGGCCCGGTCCTCGACGGGCCAGATCGTCCGCCAGGCGCGGCCGTCGATTTTCATGCTCCCCCTCTTTTTTCCTTTTACCGGGACGAGCGATTCTACTTTCGCATACAATGAACGCCTACCCGCCATGCCTGATCCCAGCCTCAGCGACCTGTACGCGGCGATGCGCCGCATCCGCAGTTTCGAAGAGCGCGTCGGCGAGCTCTTCGTCCGCGGCGGCTCGGCCGGCAGCATGCTGCACCTGTCGATCGGCGAAGAAGCGGTCGCCGCGGTCTGCCTGCTGATGCAAAACGGCGACAGCTTCACCACCCACCACCGCGGCCACGGCATCTGCATCGCCCGCGGCGGCGACCCGAGCCGGATGATGGCCGAGATCGCGGGCAAGAAGGACGGCTACTGCGGCGGCAAGGGCGGCTCGATGCACATCGCCGACATGAAGCTCGGCAGCCTCGGCGCCAACGCCATCGTCGGCGGCGGCATCCCCCACAGCGTCGGCGCCGCCTACGCCTACCGGCAGGAAAAATCCAAGCGCGTCGCGGTCGCCTTCTTCGGCGACGGCGCGATGCAGCAGGGCATCCTGTACGAGAGCATGAACATGGCCGCGCTGTGGAAGCTGCCGGTGGTCTTCGCCTGCATCAACAACGAGTACGGCATGGGCACCCACATCAGCCGCGCCGCGGCCAAGCTCGATTTCGTCGCGCGCGCCCGCAGCTTCGGGCTCGCGGCCGCCGAGGCCGACGGCGCCGACGTCGAAAAGACGCTGGCCGCCGCCAAGCCCCTGCTCGCCGGCGCCCGCAAGGGCCAGCCCGCCCTGCTGGTGATCAACTGCTACCGCTTCTTCGGCCACGCCCGCATGGACAAGAGCCCCTACCGCGACGAGGAAGAAGAGCGCAAGGGCCGCAAGCGCGACCCGCTGGCGCGTGCCCGCGCCAAGCTCGCCAAGCAGGGCAAGGCGCAGGCGGCGAAGCTCGCCGACCTCGACGAGCGCATCGCCTCGGAGATGGACGAGGCCGTCGAGGCGGCGATCGCCGGCAGCCATCCGGCGGCCAAGGAACTGTTCACCGGCGTCTACGACCGCCAGGCGGAGCAGCCCGAGCCGCAGCGCGAGCGCCTCGCCCGCATCCTGGCCGAATCGTGAGCGAGACCACCTGCCGCGAAGCCCTCGGCAAGGCCCTCGCCGACGCGATGGCCGAGGATGAGAAGGTCGTCGTCCTCGGCGAGGAAGTGGGCGTCTACGGCGGCGCCTACGGCGTCACCCGCGGCATGATCGACCGCTTCGGGGCCGAGCGCGTGATCGACACGCCGATCTCCGAGCCCGGCATCGTCGGCACCGCCGTCGGCATGGCCCTCGAGGGCCTGCGGCCGGTCGCCGAGCTGATGTACGTCGACTTCCTCGCGATGGCGATGGACCAGCTCGCCAACCAGGCGGCCAAGATCCGCTACATGTTCGGGGGCGCGACCAGCGTCCCGCTGGTGCTGCGCACCCAGGGCGGCACCGGCCGCTCCGCCGCCGCCCAGCATTCCCAGAGCCTGGAAGCCTGGGGCGCGCACGTCCCCGGCCTGCGGGTCGCGCTGCCGGCGACCGTCAACGACTGCTACCACCTGCTGCGCGACGCCATCCGCCAGCCCGACCCGGTGCTGTTCATCGAGCACAAGGGCCTGTACGTCAGCAAGGGCGAGCTCGGCCGCAAGGCGGACGCGCCGTGGGGCCGCGCCCACGTCTGCCGGGAAGGCAGCGACCTGACCATCATCTCGTACTCGCGCATGCTGCACTACGCGCTCGAGGCCGCCGCGATGCTCGCCGAGAACGGCATCGAGGCCGAGGTGATCAACCTGCGCACGCTCAACCCGCTCGACGAGGAGACCATCGCGGCCTCGGTGCGCAAGACGCACCGCGCCATGGTCGCGACCGAGGCGGCGCTGTCCTTCGGGCCCAGCGCCGAGATCGCCGCCCGGCTGCAGGAGGCCTGCTTCGACCATCTTGAGGAGCCGGTGCTGCGCGTCGCCGGCGAGGACGTGCCGATTCCGGTCGCGCCCAACCTCGAGCGCGCCAGCATCCCCGACCCGCAGCTGATCTTCGAAGCGGCCTGCCTGCTGCTGCGCCGCGGGCCCCGTCCAGCCTGGATCTAGGAAGAGACATGGCCGTGAGCGAGGAGCTGCTGCTGCCGCGCCTCGGCGAGACCATGGACGAAGGCACCGTGGTCGCCTGGCGCAAGAAGCCCGGCGAAGCCTTCAAGCGCGGCGAGGTGATCGCCGAGATCGAGTCCGACAAGACCGTGGTCGAGATGCCCGCGCTGCAGGACGGCCGGCTCGAGAAGATCCTCGCGCCCGCCGGCACCAAGCTCGCCGTCGGCGCCCCGCTCGCGCTGATCAGCGGCGCCAAGGCGGCCAAGGGAAGCAAGCCGGCCAAGGCCGCCAGGCCAGCAGGCAAGGACGCCGCCGCCAAGCCGGCCCGCAGCCGCAAGGCGACGGCGAAAAAGCCGGCCGCGCCCGCCAAAGGCGCGCCGCTGGGCTCGCCGAACTCCCGCCGCCTGGCGAAGGAAGGCGGCGTGGACCTCGCCACCGTCAAGGGCACCGGCCGCGGCGGCCGCATCACCGGCGCCAACGTCGTCGCCGCGGCCGCGGCGCAGTCCGCCGCGCACGTCTCGCATCTGTTCATCGAGCGGTGGCGGCCGCGGCGCAGCAGCCGGCAGCTGCCCTGGCTGCTGATCCACGGGCTGTTCGGCTCGAGCAAGTCCTGGAGCGGGCTGGCCGCGATGCTCACCGACGCCGGCGCGCCGGTCTACGCCATCGACCTGCCCGGCCACGGCAAGTCGCAGGCCGCGGGAGATTTCGGCATCGCCAGCATCGCGCGCGACGTCATCGAGTCGCTGCGCAGCAAGGTCGAAGGCCCGGTGCGCCTCGCCGGCATCTCGCTGGGCGCGGCGGTCGCGGCGGAGATGGCGACGATTGACGACGGCGTCGACGAGCTGTGCCTGATCGCGCCCGCGGGCCTGGGCGAAGCCGTCAACCGGTCCTTCATCGACAGGATGATCGCCGCGGCGCGCGGCGCCGACATCCATCCCGCCCTCGAGCTCCTCGGCCCCGGCGCCAGCGCCCTCGGCGACAAGGCGGCCGGCGCGATGCAGGACGAGATCCGCGAGCGGGCCGAAGCCCTCGAGCAGATGGCCGAAGCCTGGTTCCCGCAGGGGCGCCAGGCCATCGACATCCGGCCGGCGCTGGGCCGCGTCGAGGCGCCGGCGCGGGCGCTGTTCGGGCTCGACGACCAGATCCTGCCCTGGCAGGACGCCACCCGCCTGCCGGACCACGTCGGCGCGCACTTCCTCGCCGGCGCGGGCCACATGCCGCATCTGGACCGGCCGGACCGGGTGCTTGCTTTTTTGCAGGGAACCGAAGAGCGGCAAAAATAGTACGCTTGTAATAAAATAGCGGGTAAAGAAAGGTCACGCGCCACCCGCAGGAACATCAGGTCAGATCATGGCCACACCTACAAGCATCTCAATGAACTGGGAACCGCAACCCATGGCCAAGGGCATGGATGTCACCGAAGCGGAAATCCACGAATTTTTCAAAATTCCGGGAGCCGCTGCCGACCTTGCGGAAATGGCCGTCGTGAGAAAGCTCATGGGCTGGCGGCGTGCCGCGAAGGCTTCCTGGCACGACTATATCGACGACCAAGGAAAGCGATGGAAGTTCCGCAGCATCGCGGCTAGCGGCCTGCGCTTCAACGCCAGCAAACGCCGCTGCGCCCGCGATAGATTCGCCGAAGCTGGCTTCCAGCGGCAGCTCAGCCAGCTCGAAGGCTTTGTGCTGGCGGACGTCTTCACGTTCCCCAGGCTTGACGTCCATCTAGTGGAAACAAAAACCCTCCGGCGCTGGCATGCCGAGCGCAGGCTGGGCGCAAGCACCTACGTCAGCAGGAAAAAACTGCTGCGAATGCTGAAAGAGCGAAACTAAAAGCCTGACCGCAGCGCCGCGCCTAAGCGCGCGGCTGCTCCTTGGCCACCGCGCCGCTAGTTGACCAAGAACAGCGAGATCGAGGGGAAGGCGACCAGCAGCGCCAGCACCAGCGCCTGGATGATGATGAAGGGCCAGAACGACCGGTAGATGGTGATCAGATCGATCTCCGGCGGCACCACGCTCTTTAGATAGAAGGCCGCCGGCCCGAACGGCGGCGTCAAAAAGGAGATCTGCATGTTGACGCTGAACAGGATGCCGAACCAGATCGGGTCGTAGCCCAGCTGCTTGACGATCGGCATGAACACCGGCATCGTCAGCAGCACGATGCCGATCCAGTCCATGAACATCCCTAGGATGATGAAGATCAGCATCATCGTCAGGATGATGAAGATGGGCGCCACGTCGAGGGCGAGGATGGCCTTGGCCACGTAGTTGGTGCCGCCGGAGATGCTGAACGCCCCCGCCAGCACCGTCGCGCCGAAGGTCACCCAGATGATCGTGCCCACCGAGCGGAAGGTCTGCTCGCAGCTTTCCAGCAGCCGCACCAGGGTCGCCTCCTTGCGGATCACGATCAGGATCGCGGTCGCGACCACGCCCATCGCCGCCGCCTCGGTGATGCCGGTCACGCCGCCGTAGATCGAGCCCAGCACCAGGTCGACGATGATCAGCGGCGGCAGCAGGCCCTTGGCGACCGGGCAGTCGTCGCGGTTGCGCAGCAGCGCCACCGCCACCATGCCGGCGCCGCCCGAGGCGAAGATGAAGTACGCCACCTGGTCGACGACCTCGAGCTCCTGGACCTGCGCCGCCAGCAGCGCGACGAAGCCCAGCAGCACCGGGACGCCGTTGAACAGCAGCTCGCGCGTCCTCGTACCCGGCGGCAGCTTGGGCAGGTCCTCGGCGGCCGGCAGCGGCGCGTAATGCGGCCTGAGCCGCGTCAGGACCAGGATGTAGGCGATGTAGCAGCCCGCCAGGATCAGGCCGGGGACGAAGGCCGCCGTGAACAGCCGGGTGATCGAGGTCTCGGTGATGATGCCGAAGATGATCAGGACCACCGAGGGCGGGATCATCGTCCCCAGCGAGCCCGAGGCGCAGATCGTCCCGATCGCCAGGTGCCGGTCGTAGCCCAGCCGCAGCATCTGCGGCAGCGCCACCAGGCCCAGCAGCACGATTTCGCCGCCGATGATGCCCGACATCGCCGCCATCACCACCGCCATCAGCGCCGTGACCACCGCCACGCCGCCGCGCATGCGCCCCAGCAGCAGGTTGAGCGAGTCGTACATGTCCTTGGCGATGCCGCTGCGCTCGAGCAGCGACGCCATGATGATGAACAGCGGGACCGCGATGATCGCGTAGGTGATCGACAGGTCGTAGATGCGCGTCAGGATCAGCTGCGCGCCGACCTCGCCGAAGTTGGCGTAGATGAGTCGCGAAGCCCAGCGGCACCCCGGCCACCAGCATCACGAAGATGCCGACCAGGATGAACAGGACCATGAAGTCCAGGCTCATGCCCTCTCCTCCTCGCTAAAGCCGTCCGCCGCCCGAATCAGTCGGCGGCCGTCGGCGCCTCGCCTTCTTCGGTGCCGTCCAGCACGTCGCGCTGGTCCATGAAGAAATTGCTCACCGCCTGCGCCGCGACGAACAGGGTCGCCAGCATGCAGGCCGGCTTGACCGTCGCCGGGATCGGCGGGTCCCAGTAGGTCCCGAAGCGCTTCCAGGTCGACAGCACCTCCCAGGCCTCCGGCAGGCTGGGGACGATGAACAGATAGGCGTACACCACGATAATGGCGGTCGCGAACAGGTTGCAGCACCAGCGCAGCCGCGGCCCCATCATCTCGTAGGCCGCCGTGATGCGGATGTGGCTGCGGCGCTGCATCGCGTACACGCCCGAGATCAAAAAGATGAAGCTGCCCATCCACAGCACCAATTCGTTCGCCCACAGCGTCGCGCTGCGGAAGACGTAGCGCGCGATGACCTCGTAGAAGGTGATGAGGACGACCAGCACCAGCAGCGCCATCGCCAGCCGCGAAATCGTCAAGGAGACCCGGTCGACCAGGTTCCAGCGCCGGTTGTCCGGCGGCGAGGCCAGCCATATCCACAGGCCCCGCAGCACCCCGGCTTTTTCAACGGCCTGCTTGGTCGCGGCGTCCATCAGCTCTCCTGCGGCCCCCTGCGTAAGCAGCCGGGACCGTGCGTGGACATGCGGTAAAAAAAGGCGGACGGGGCGCGGGACGCCCCGTCCGCCAGGTCTGGAACTAGTCTACCAGTCCCAGCCGTTTCATGAAGGCGATGTGGCTGTCGACGGTGGCCTTGGCCGCCGGCGACTTGTTGCTCCAGTCCTCCCAGCGGCCGCGGGCGAACTCGCGGAACGCCTTGCGGTCCTCGGTGGACCAGTCGTGCAGGGTCACGCCCGCCGCTTCGAGGCGGCGCGCCGCTTCCTTGTCCTTGACCTCGGTCAGGATCGCCAGGTCAAGCGCGATGCCCTTGATCGACACCTCGATGATCCTTTGCAGGTCCGGGGTCAGGCTGTCCCATTTCTTCTTGTTGCAGGTCAGCAGCTCCGAAGGCATGGAGTGGAAGCCCGGGAAGGTGGCGTACTTCGCGGTGTCGAACAGGCCCAGCGACTCGTTGGTGTTGAGCACCGAGGCGTCCGCGCCGTCGACGATGCCGGTCCGCAGCGCGTTCGGAACCTCGCCGAAGTCCATGACCACCGGCTTGGCGCCGAAGGAGGCGAAGATCTCGGTCTCCAGTCCCGGCGGCGAGCGGAATTTCCAGTCCTTGAGGTCGTCGAAGCCGGCCAGCGGACGCGTCGAGGACAGCGATTCGTGGCCCTGCAGGAAGTAGCCGACCGCGACCATGCCATGCGGGTCGAACAGCTCGCGCTGCACGACTTCGCGGCCGCCGCCGTGGAAGAACCAGCCGAGGTACTGGTACGGCGTGTCGTAGCCGCCCATGATGTCGCCCGCGAACTGGAAGCCCGCGTCCTCGCTGACCGCCGAGGCGACCCCGGTCATGTTGCAGTCGAGGATGCCCTGGCTGGTCGCGCTGAAGGTCTCCTGCTGGCTGACGAGCTCGCTGGAGAAGTGCATCTGCACGTTGACCCGGCCGTTGGACATGATCTCGAGATCCTCGGCCCACTGGCTGATCAGCTCGCCGGGCGTGGACTCGGCGCTGAACAGCGTCTGGACGCGCAGCGTCTCCTGGGCGTAGGCGGCCGACGAGGCCAAGGTGGCGGCGACCGCCAGCATCGTTGCTTTGTTGTTCATTTCTTCTTCCTCTCTTGCTTTGTCTGAAAAAATGCAATTGTGATTTTAACACAGAACCCGCGCCGCATAGAATTTCCGCCGGAGCGAGGAAGCGATGCCGGCCAAGAACATCGTCGTGCTGGGCGCGGGCGCCATCGGGCGGCGCCACATCGAGCTGATCGAGGCCAATTCCCGCTGCCGGCTCGAAGCCGTCGTCGACCGCGACCCGGACGCGGCGGCCTGCGGCGCGCCGCTGCTGCCGGACGTCGCCGCGCTGCGCCAAAAACACCGGCCCGACGGCATCATCATCGCCACCCCGACCGGCCTGCACGCCGAGCACGCCGAGGCCTGCCTCGCCTGCGGCGTCCCCCTGCTGATCGAAAAGCCGGTCGCCGGCGACCTCGCCGCCGCCGCCGCCATCGAGGACGCGGCCCGCAAGGCCGGCGTCCCGGTCCTGGTCGGCCAGGTGCGGCGCCACAGCCCGGCGGTCGCGCGCGCCAAGCAGGCGCTTGACGAAGGCGCGCTGGGCGAGCTCGTCGCCGTCAGCGCGGTGTGGGCGCTGCACAAGCCGCCGGCTTATTTCGACAGCGCCTGGCGCCAGGGCAAGGACAGCGGCCCGCTGCTGACCAACGCCATCCACGACATCGACGCGCTGCGCCACCTCGCCGGCGACATCGAGGAGGTCCAGGCGCTCGGCGGCGGCCGGCGGCGCGGCGGCGCCAACGAGGAGGCCGCGGCCCTCGCGCTGCGCTTCGCGACCGGCGCGGTCGGCACCCTGCTGGTCGCCGACGGCGCGGCGGCGCCGTGGAGCTGGGAGCTGACCGCAGCCGACCGCACCAGCTTCGAGCACGCCAGCACCGGCCAGGACTGCTACCATCTGTGCGGCGCCGAAGCGGCGCTGGGGCTGCCCTCGCTGCGGCTGTGGCGCCACGCCGGCGCGCCGGACTGGACCGCGCCGATGGCCTGCGAAACCCTGGCCGCCGGGACGGGCTCGGGGCTGGAGCGGCAGCTCGATCATTTCCTCGACGTCATCGAGGGCAGGTGCGCGCCGCTGGTCGACGTCGCCGACGCCAGCCGCAGCCTGGCCGCGGTCCTGCAGGCGCTGGCCGCCTGCCGGCCGCCGGCCGCGTAGTAAAATTCCTAACGCAAGCAGCAGCGTTGGACCGGAGGGAACCATGGGCGCGCTTACCGCAGAACAGAAGGAATTCTTCGCTGAAAACGGCTACCTGGTCGCCCGCGGCGCGGCCGCCCCCGGGCTGCGGCAGGCCATCGTCGCCGAGTACGAAGCCAAGCTGCAGGAACTGATCGCGGACTGGATCGCCGCCGGCCGCATGGCCGCCGACCAGGCCGGCCTGCCGTTCAAAGAAAGCATCATGGCGTCCTACGCCGCCGGCTGCGACTTCTTCCAGCCGCTGGACATCTCGCTGCCCGGCGGCGACATCGGCCCCGACACGCCGATGCACGCCAGCCCCGCCGTCTTCGCGCTGATGGTCTCGGACGGGATCCTCGACATCATGGAGGACCTGCTCGGCCCCGAGATCCTCAGCAACCCGATCCAGCACGTCCGCATCAAGCCGCCGAGCCGCATCCTCAGCGGCGACGAGCACCGCTCGCACATCACCCACACCGCCTGGCACCAGGACCGCGGCGTCGCCCGCGCCAGCGCCGACCAGACCTCAATGGTGACCGTGTGGGTCGCGATCACCGACGCCGACGAGCAAAACGGCTGCCTGCAGGTCATCCCCGGCAGCCACAAGGGCGAGCTGCTCGGCCACTGCCCGCAGCCGCAGGCCGGCATCCCCGCAAACCTGATGGACGAGTCCAAGGCCCGGCCCCTGCCGGTCAAGGCCGGCGACGCGATCTGCTTCCACCCGCTGACCATCCACGGCGCGATGGCCAACGTCAGCGAGCGGCTGCGCTGGAGCTTCGATCTGCGCTACAGCAAGGCCGGCGAGCCGACCGGCAGGGAGGAGTTCCCGGACTTCGTCGCCCGCAGCCGCGCCAATCCCGCGAGCGAGCTGCGCGACGCGGCCGAGTGGGAGCGGATGTGGGCCGCGACCAAGGAGAACCTGACCGGGGTCAAGGACCTGCGGCTGCACCGCTGGAGCCAGGACGCGCCGATCTGCGCCTGAGGGCGCGCGCGTCCAGCGATTGCAACGCGGCGGCGGCCCGCCGCCGGGCCTACTTGCGGACTTCGACGCCGGTGATCTGCTCGATGACCTTGACGCCGGCCCAGTTGTCCTCGCCGGGGAAGGCGGTCATCGCCGCCTGAAAGGTCTGGAAGGCCGCGGCGGTGGTGTGCAGCGGCACGCCCTGCTCGCGCGCGAAATCGAGGCTGATGCCGATGTCCTTGTGGATGGTGGCCATCGCGCTGCCGGTGTCCTTGAAGCGGCGCTCCATGATCTGGGTCGCGCAGTAGTTGACCATCGGCGACGAGATCGCGCTGTTGGTCATGATGTCGAGCATCGCCTCGCCGGGGACGCCGGCCTTGGCCGCCAGCGCCAGGCCCTCGAAGACCGCGGTGAAGACCGAGCCGATGGTCGCCTGCAGCGCGGCCTTGGCCCGCATGCCGGCGCCCGGCTGCTCGCTGACCACGAAGATCTTGGCCGCGATCGCCTCGAGCGCCGCCTTGCAGCCGTCGATGTGCTCGGGGGCGCCCGCGCACATCAAGGTGAGCGTCCCGCCCTCGGCGCCGGCGCGGCCGCCGCTGACCGGCGAATCGATCAGGCCGACGCCGGCCGCGGCGCAGGGCGCGACGAGCGCGTCGAACTCACCGGGCTGGATGGTCGCGGTCACGACGATGCGGGCGCCGGCGGGCAGGTGCTTGAGCAGGCCGTCGTCCCCGAGCACCAGCTCGTGGACCTGGCGGCCGTGCATGACCATCAAAAAGACGGTGTCGACCTCCTTGGCCGCCGCCGCGAGGTCCGCCGCGGCGTGGCCGCCGGCCTCCTCGAGCAGCTTGCCGCGCTCGGGGCGCAGGTCGCTGCCGAAGACCTCATGGCCGGCCTTGGCCAGGTTGGCCGCGATCGGCAGGCCCATGTCGCCGAGCCCCACCACCAGCACTTTGTGTTTCATCGCTCCCCTCCTTCGCGGCGGCGCCGCCAAAAAGCCTATTATAGGCAAGGCCGCGCCGCATTGCTTACAATAATCGCAGGCATGGAACGGCGCGCGGACGGATGGAAGCGGAGCAGCTAGCGGCCGTCCCCGCCGGGCGCCGGCGCATCGTCATCGTCGGCGGCGGCACCGCCGGCTGGCTGGCGGCCTGGATCTGCAGCGCCCGCGTCGCGCACAGCGGCCGGCCCTGGGAGGTCGTGATGATCGAAAGCTCCGCGATCCCGACCATCGGCGTCGGCGAGGGCACCACCGCGCTGTTCAAGGGCTTCTTGGAGCACTTCAAGCTCGCCGAGGACGAGTTCGTCCGCGAGACCCGCGCCACCTTCAAGCTCGGCATCCGCCACCGCGGCTGGGACGGCTCGGACCGCTACTACGACGGCCCCATCGACGACCCGCACTGGCAGAACGACGTCCCCGGCCTGCCCGAGCGCGAGCTGCTGAACTTCCACGCCGTCGCCGAGGGCCTGCGGGTGTCGCAGTCGCACCATTTCGGCCAGCTGATGCGCGAGCACAAGGTCCCCTTCGTCCGCCGCGGCGAGGCGGTCGAGCGCAGCTCGGAGTTCAGCCACGCCTACCACTTCGACAACGCCAAGGTCGCGGCCTGGCTGCGCGCCCGCCTGCCGCAGCTGCCGGTCATCGACGCGGTCGTCGAAGGCGTCGACACCGACGAAACCAAACAGGCGATCAAGGCGCTGCGCTGCGCCGACGGCCGGCTGATCGCCGGCGATTTCTTCATCGACTGCACCGGCTTTCGGCGCATTTTGACCAAGGCGCTCGGCGGCGACGCCTGGACGAGCTACGCCGACTGCCTGCCGGTCAACCGCGCCTTCCCTTTCCAGCTGCCGCACCGCGACGGCGCGCCGGTCGCGCCCTACACCCACGCCTGGGCGCTGGACGCCGGCTGGCTGTGGCAGATCCCGACCCAGGACCGCATCGGCAACGGCTACGCCTACTGCGACCGCTTCACCGAGCCCGCCGCGGCCCAGGCCGAGGTCGAGCGCCGCCTCGGCCATCCGATCGAGCCCCTCGCCGACATCAAATTCGAAGTCGGCCGGCTGGAGAAGGTCTGGACCGGCAACTGCATGGCGGCGGGGCTTGCGAGCGGCTTCCTCGAGCCGCTCGAGGCGACCTCCATCCACACCACCTTGATCCAGCTGCTGCTGTTCGATCGCGACTGCATGGCCGGCGAAGTCCCCGGCGATCCGGCGCAGGCTGACAGGTTCAACGCCACGGTCGCGCGGGTCATGGACGACTTCCGCACCTTCTTGGTCGTGCACTACCGCGGCGGCCGGACCGACACGCCGTTTTGGCGGCACGTCAAGGACGACTGCTTCGCGCCGGCCGCCGCCGAACGCCTCGCGTCATGGCAGGGCCGGATGCCGCTGCCGGCGGACTTCGAGCGCTTCTTGGGCGGGCTGCCGCACGCCGAAACCCAGCTGTACTATCCGGTCCTCGACGGCCTCGGCCTGCTCGACCGCGCCGCGGCGCGCCGGGAGATGGCCGCGCTCCCGCCGCGGCTCGCCGCCGCGGTGGAGGGCTGCTGGCGCCACAAGGTCAAGCAGGCCCGCGAGGTGGCGGGCGCGGCGCTGGGCCACGCCGCCGCCCTGCAGGCCATCGACCGCGGCCTGCCGATAACCCTGCCGCAGCGGCGGGCGGCGGGCTAGGCGCGCAG
>MEIE01000026.1 GCA_001750625.1 Candidatus Amphirhobacter heronislandensis | reverse complement strand
GTCGGAGCGCGGCATCACGATCGCCTTGATGTGTGCCGCCGGCATCAGAAACGCCCCGGCAAAGCGCATCGCCGCTTTTTCCTCATCGACCGACGATTTAGCGTCGATCACCCGATGCGCCAATTCATGCGCCAAGCTCATCCGCCGTCGCTCGATATTGCTGTCTTTGTTCACAACGATCACCGGCACCGGTAGCCTGTTCGTTGATCGTTTGATCAAGCAAGTAAGACCGGAAACACCCCCCGGCAGCCCGATCACGAAGATCTTGACGCCACGCTCCTCCAAGAGCTCCGTCATATCGGGGATGGGATCACCGCCGAGCCCCCAAGCCTCCCGCACCCGATCGGCCAAGCCCTCACCCCCATCGACGCTCGACAGATTCACCGGCTCGAAGGGTATGGCGCTTTCCAGCCCCAAAATCTCCTCGATGGTCAAATACCGCTCGACATGATCGAGAACCGCGGCCTCGACCCGAGCCCGATCACGAACGGAGCTCCCCGCCTTCTTGCGAAAATCCACATCCGCCAGTTCAGCCCCCATCGGACTCATGAAGTAGCGCAGCGGCACCCCGAGAGTCTTCGACAAAGCCATCAACACCCTCGAGCTAGGCATCATCTCCCCACGCTCATATTTCCCAAGCGCCTGCGCCGATACCCGCCCGCCACCCTCGAGCTGAGCCGACAAATCCCGCAGAGACAGCCCCGCTTTTTTCCTCGCCAGTTTCAACCTTTGCCCGAACATACCGAACCCCCTATGTTTACAAGATTATACCATAAGTCAATTTTGTAAACCAAAAACCGCAAAGCGATCGACGAGAGCATCCTTGAAAGCCCACTCCGAATCTCTCGCAGCGCAGACATCATCAAATGCATTCCGACCGCCCAGAGGGACCGGCATCCCTCCGATAGGTAGCCCGGGCGGGAAAAAAGATTGAGAAGCCCCCACCGTGAGCAAAGGGATTACCCCTAAGACCCATCGGCTCATGCTCACCGAGGTGAGATGCCATACGATCCGCAGCCTAGTTCAAGTACCGAGGCCTTCAGCCAGAATTTCAGCCACCTGATTCAAGCCATTCACGAGATCATGGAGCATCCATAGTGACCCGGGGGGCGAAAAAAGGCCGTTACCCGCCGAAAGCCCGTGGAGTCGGCCGGTAGCAGGCTCGGGGCGATATCGCCTAGAGAGGAATCGAAGGCCGGGTCAAACCAAATATTGGCAGGGGCTGTGGCTCTCGGCATGTCCAAGGCTCGGAGTGAGCGAGATTTATTCCGAGCTCGAATAAATGTCGAAATAAATCATGATTTCATACGCGGGAAGGGTAGACAAAGTCATCGATGATGGAGTATGCTTTCGTCGGTGAGCAGGTATCAGCCATGGAATACCTTGACCGATGCGAAAGGCCTCTCCTTTTGATGGCGGCGAGTAGCGGCAAGGAATGTACAAGTGAGGTATCTGAACTGGATGCCTACGGCGCGAGCCTTGCGATCGATGCGAGCCGATGCTTACCGGTGAATCCGGGCAGCGATCTTTGAGCAAAAGGAGGAAGCGGTGTGATCGTCAAAAGGTCATCTGAATCCCCTGCGGCTGCGCTTGGTTATCTTTATCAGGTTCGGTCGGCACTGCTCTGGTCGCTTAGGCGACTGAAGACCGACTCCGAATTTTTGGTAGGCATCGAAACGCTTGACGACGTCGCCTTTGAAACGACAGGCGGCGATCCTATCGAGATTCTTCAGACCAAACACCATAAGGCCGGCACAGGATACTTGACCGATATGAGTCTTGATCTATGGAAGACGTTGCGGAACTGGTTCGATGGTCGTCAGTCCGGAGAGAACGACTCTCAAAGCAGCCTATTCTTGGTTACGACCGCTTATGCACCAAGCAAGAGCGCGGCTTGGTATCTTCGGACATCTTCGCGCAACATTTCCGCGGCTCAAATTGCACTCACTGCAGCGGCAGAGAAATCCACCAATAGTGCCAATGCGAAGGCGTACCATGCTTTTCTCGCGATCGATCCCTCGGTCAGGGAAGAAATACTTGAAAAAATAACGGTGTTCGATGCCGCACCGTGTGTAACGGACCTCGAAAGCGAGCTCAAACAAGAGGTGTATTGGGCTGCTGGCCGTGAGAATCATGCTGCGTTTCTTCAGCGACTCGAAGGGTGGTGGTACCGCCGCGTATTACATCAACTCTCCAATGCGCCAACCGATCGCATCGGTGCGATTGAGTTGGAAGGACAGATGTCTGATTTGCGAGAGCAGTTCAAGCAACAAGCGCTTCCGATCGATGACGATCTCCTCGATTTCTCCCTTGACGATGCCACAAGGGATGCACACAAGGGATCGACCTTCGTTCAACAGATCGAACTGACGAAGGCTGGAAACCGTCGAATTGCATCTGCTATACGAGATTACTATAGAGCATTCGAGCAACGATCGCGATGGCTTCGAGACGGTTTGATTGTTGGTGGCATGAATGACTTGCACAAATACGAGAAGCGCCTCGTAGAAGAGTGGGAGCTCACATTCGAGTCCATGCGCGATGAACTCGGTGATTCAGCCACTGCAGATGCAAAGGAGGCTGCGGCACGTAAGGTCCTTGAGTGGGCGGAAAAGACAGTTATTCCGATTAGACCCAATGTCACCGAACCCTTTATCAGCCGGGGATCTTTGCATATGCTCTCGGATGAACTACGCATTGGCTGGCACATTGATTTTAGAGATCGTTTGGCTCATCTGCTGACCACAGAGACCTGAATATGACTCGGTGGTCTGATCGATCGAAGGAAGAGCAAGTGCTATTGAATCCGGCGTTCTGTGCGTTGCTTCTTTGGCGGGCTGCCAAGGGTTATGTGATTGCCAACTCCGAAGGTTTGTCTTTCGAGGAAGCGTTTCTGATATTGCCGATGGTGCTTCATCGTACAACAAGAGAGACACTTCCTCGAGATACCCGTACATCTTTGGCAGTTTGGGTGAATTCCAATCCTCTCACACAAGGATGTATCGCTACTCATTCGAAGTCACTGGTTCCATTTACAAGAGAGTGCCTTCTCTTTGGTGGTATTCGGGGCGCATTACAGATTGAACGGGGTAGGCTTCGACCAAATGACGATTGGCAGCAACGGATTGATCGTTCACTTCGAGATACGAGCGAGGAAGTTCGCCTTTGTGCAAAGCGTGCTGAATTCCTTGGCAAGTGGTTTGCTCAAACCGGAGATGGCATGACTGTCTTGGCACTGATTGGAGTTCGTCCATGAGTATGCAAATCCTCGACATTGTGATTTACAGTCATGATGGCCAGCGACGTATCCTTTCTCTAAGACCCGGACAAGTCAATATTATCACCGGCGCATCGAAAACCGGAAAATCGGCACTCGTTCATATAATCGACTACTGTTTTTGCGCGAGCAAATGTCGAGTTCCTGAGGGACCGATTCGACACTCAATATCTTGGTTTGCGCTAAGGCTCAAACTGAAAAGCGGTGAGGCTTTCATTGCGCGTCGTTGTCCCGACCCTAAGGTTGAGTCCAGTGAGGATTGTTTCATCGGTATCGAGAATGAGATTACCATTCCGGAGTATCAAAAACTAAGAAAAACAACGAGTACGAAAGGACTTAGGGCTCTCCTCACCGGTTGGAGTGGAATAGGCGACAATCTTTATGAGCCTCCAGAAGGCCAAATAAGATCACCGCTATCAGCAACGATACGACATGCCTTGGCACTTTGCGTTCAGCCACAGGACGAAATTATCAGTCGCCAACATCTGTTTCATGGAGCAGCAGATAATTTCATCGCGCAAGCTCTGAAAGATACATTGCCATATCTCCTAGGGGCAGTTGATGATGATTATCTTGGAAAGCGCGAAGATTTAAAGCGTCTCAGAGATCTTTTGCGTCAGCATGAAAGGCAGATTCGAGAACTTTCCTCATTGCGAGGCGTAGGTGTAACGAAAGCACTGACGCTCCTTGCAGAGGCGCGAAATGCCGGTTTATCGACATCATTGGCTAACACGGGGGAAGAGGCGATTTCCTCTCTTCGCGATGTGGTAGAGATTCCTGAAACTCCGTTGGACGAGAGTATGTCAAATGAAGCGGAGTATGAGCGCCTCGTTGAAGAACGAAACCGACTACGAGACCAGCAAAGGCGACTACGAGAAGATCTCGCGGTTGCGAGATCTTTTGAAAATGACAAATCGGCGTTTATACGCGAAGCCTCGGAACAACGCGCACGCTTGGTACCGATCGGAATTTTTGATGGAGCAGATTCCACACACACATGTCCGCTATGCTCTCAAGATATCAAAGAACCCGCTGATATCCCGGAAACTGGGCAGATACAAGGGATGCTGACCGATATATCATCACGGTTGGACGCAGTATCTCGTGCGACACCTCAGTTAGAACGTGTAATTTCGGATATTGAATCGAAATTACAGGATACTCAAGCAGATCTGTCCAAAAACCGTGCCGAGATGGAGGCGGTACAAAAAGGCAGTGAGCGACTCCAGCGGCTGCAAGATGACGCAGCGAGGCAGGCTATGGTTATAGGGCGTATAAGCCTCTATATCGAGAGTCTACCGGATTTGCCTGATACGCAAGAATCGGAGCGCGAGGTAAAACGTTTGCGAGAAGAGTGCGAAGCCCTCGAGGCGGAGCTCAGCGATGATCGTATAAAGGAGCAAATTGACTCAATTTTATCTATCTTAAGCCTCAGCATGAGTGATTGGGCACGAACTAAACTAGATCTTGAGCACTCGGCCTCACCGCTTCGTCTGGATGTCAAAAAGCTGACCATTGTCGCAGATACCCCTGACGGTCCTGTTCCGATGGATCGTATGGGCAGTGGCGAAAACTGGGTTGGTTACCACTTGATCGGACATCTTGCTTTGCATAAATGGTTTGTAAATCGCGATCGACCGGTCCCGAGGTTCTTGTTTCTAGATCAACCGTCTCAGGTGTATTTTCCATCGGAAACGGATAAAGATGGCTCGTTGTCTACCGTTAGCGAGAATGATCGCGATGCAGTGCTGCGCATGTTTCGTTTTATATTTGACGTCATCGACGAGTTGGCACCGCATATGCAAGTGATAATTACAGAACATGCTGATATTGAAGAGAGTTGGTATCAGAATGCTATTGTTGAACGGTGGCGTCAAGGATTGAAACTTATTCCGGACAATTGGCCTCGAAAAGGTTGAGCGAAGTCATGGTGATCCATGAGATATGATATCCAACCGAAATCCAACCTATGGTAGTGCGATAAAGAATCGGTGTGATAACGAGCAGAAGATGATTGAGATTGAAATAAAAATTTATAAATCGCTAGTTGGAGGGGCGTGAAGCCATGGCATCCGGGAAACTGCTTAGACGGCTGATCAAGGCAGGTGCCGAGGGCAATTATGATGCTTTTTGTCAGGCTTCGGAAGAAGTCATTCTTGATGAGCGCGCAAAGCAGCATCACCTCCTTGCCAACGATCTAGAGAGGATACTCAATGGACGCAGAAAATCGTCGAGCTCATGGCTATCTTCTCTCAACGGTAAGGTTCCCACCGATCGGGAACGCAATCTTCCTTTGCTTTTGGTAAAGGAGCCCTTCAATCGTATCGAGGATGTCATTCTCTCAGATGAAAACATCTCTTTGATCGACGAGATTCTCCGAGAGCATCATCATTCGGATCGGCTCAAGAGCCGAGGATTGTATCTGGCGGATAAACTGCTATTTTGCGGCCCTCCCGGGTGCGGAAAGACCCTGACGGCCGAGGTATTGGCCAGCGAACTTGGGCTCCCATTGACCGTCGTTCGAATCGACAGCGTGATTTCATCGTATCTTGGCGAAACCGCCGCCAATCTCAGGCGGGTATTCGACTTCATTTCAAGCACACCCGTCGTTGCATTATTCGATGAATTCGATGCTCTGGCGAAAGAACGCACCGATGAGGCGGATCATGGTGAGTTGAAGCGAGTCGTCAATGCATTTTTGCAGATGCTCGATGGCTACGAAGGCCGGGGCTTGCTGGTGGCCGCTACGAACCACGAAAAAATCCTCGATTCGGCGGTTTGGCGCCGATTCGACGAGGTGCTTGCCTTCGAGCCCCCGAATATCGAGCAGATAAAGCGGCTCTTGCAGGTAAAACTGAGAGGGTTTCGGCGAGAGTTCGAGACCGACGATGCCCGTATTGCCGGATTGTTCGAAGGAATGGCGCACGCCGACGTCGAGAGGGTATTGCGCCGCGCCGCGAAGGATATGGTTCTATCGGGAAATGAGTATTTGAGCGAGAGTCATTTGCGCATCGCGATAAGACGAGAGAATGCAAGAAGGGTGCGAGTCCAACGGGCTGATCCCGATACGACCTTGACCGATGCGAAAGACATCTCCTTTTGATGGCGGCGAATCGCGGCAGGGGATGTACAAATGAGGTATCTGAACAGGACGCCTATGGTGCGGGCTTTGTGATCGATGGGGAGCCGAGGGTTGCCGGTGAATCCGGACAGCGATCTTCGAGCAAAAGGAGAAAGCGATAGTGGTCGTCAAAAAACCATCTGAATCATCCGCGGCCGTGTTTGGCTATCTTTATCAGGCTCGTTAAGCACCTGAGGACTGACTCCGAGTTTTTGGTAAGCATCGAAACGCTTGACGACGTCGCTTTTGAAACGACATGCGGAGATACTATCGAGCTTCCTCAGACCAAACATCATAAGTCCGGTACAGGATACTTGACCGACTCTAGCATCGATCTATGGAAGACATTGCGGATCTGGTTCGAAGGCCGTCAGTCCAATGAGATTGACTCTCAAAGCAGTCTATTCTTGGTTACGACCGCATGTGCACCGAGCGAGAGCGCGGCGCTTGGTATCTTCGGGCATCTTCGCGCGACATCACCGTTGCTCAAATTGCACTCACTGCAGTGGCGGGGAAGTCCACCAGTCGTGCCAATGCGAAGGCGTACCATGCTTTCCTACTTTTTTGGCGGGGAGCCGTTTTTTACCAAAGGTGTTGGATATCGACATTGCCCCAGTGTTCTTTCAGGTATTCGGCGATCAGGCGTCGATGGCAGTGGTGGGGTTTGTCCTCGCTGCATAGAAGGCAGCTGTTTTCGATGGTGCTGGGGTCGATTTTCTTTTCGATCTCTCGGTTGTGCATCAATTCGAGGAATTTTCGTTCGTAAATCGACCAATCGCCGTTGTTTTTCTTGTATTCGTCCAGGATGTCTTTGGTCGGGGCGAGTTCGGGGATGTGGATATAATCGATGCGGCAGATTTCTTGTAAGAAGAATCGGAGGTCATTGCGCTTGGCAAAGCCTGCCAATTGGGAGAGGTTGTTGAGTCGAACGTCCACCACTCGTTTTGTGCCGGAGTGTCTTAGTTTGGTGAAAAAGCTTTCTGCGGTTTTCTTTGTGAATCCGATTGTAAACAGTTTCATGGGCGTTCCTCATCGATAAAGCATTCATTTGTAGACTCGACGGACTCTATGGTGGAATATCACGGGTATTTCTGTATGGACTTGGCGTTCTTGCATTGCTTCGGTAGCGGCTATCGGCGATCTTGGGCATGCTTTAGGATTCGTTCGAATATTTGGGCTTGGGCTTTGGCGTCGTCGAGGGCGTGGTGGGTTTGTTTCAACGGGCCTTTGAATCGGTCGGGGATGCGGCTCGATCGCGTGTCTTTCCAGTGGCAGCCTTCGAAGCCCATGAAGAGGGATTTGATGTCGATGGGGGCGATGTCGAAGGGGTTTTTGTCAGAGTAGGTGTGGAAGTACCAGTTGATGAATGCCCAGTCGAAGGCGGCGTTGAAGCCTACGAATATCGGGGTTTTTTCGGCGGTGGTCGATTCGATCCATGTCTTGAATTTTTCCATTGCGATCTTCGGATCCTTTCCGTGCTCGGCGAAATATTCCATTGGCTTTCCGACGACCTTGATTGCCTTGGGAAGGAAGCGCTCGCTGATCGGCTTTAGCTCCTCATAAAAAGATGTCTCGATATCATCGACGATGCAGGCTCCGATGCTGAGCATGCTGTATTCGGGTGGGACGGGTCCCGATGCCTCGATATCGACCGAGAGATAGATTTCGGCTTTTGACATGATCGGCTGCTGTACCGAGGGCGCTCGGTCGGTTTGTCGGGGCTGAAAAAGCCCTCGATTCGATTCCAAGGCTTCTTGATGCGCAGGGGAACCAAAGCCTGACCCGAAAGGTCACGATGGTGCCGAAAGCAGGGTTCGCCCCGGAAACGGGGGAGGCGGGTATGCGGGGATATGGGGGGATTGGCGGAGAGGGAGGGATTCGAACCCTCGGTACGCTTTTGACGTACACACACTTTCCAGGCGTGCTCCTTCGGCCGCTCGGACACCTCTCCTTGGGTTGTCGGGGGATTTTAAGGGGATATTACTCGCTTGGCAATATGGGGATCGGGATTTTGTCTTCGGGATGGTGTTTTTTTTGGCTTGCCGAGCCGTTTTCGCTTCGAGGTGGTGGGGCGAGTGTAGTAAAATGACACTTTTGGGGTGCTCGGACGACGGGGCCGTTATCTCGTTCGTAGGCCGTGAGTGGATCGGCTCTTTTAGGTGTCCTCGCGAACGAGCGGTCGCAAAGTGCGGGGGTTCTCGATCTGATCTCGGTGATAGAGCCCTCGGCGGATTCGTCCGGTTTTTTCGCCGTTGTTCGGTAAGTTGGGCTTATTTTTCGATGGTGGCCCGTATCGGTCCCCTCGCATCGTCAGGTCGTAAACCCCGTCAGGCCCGGAAGGGAGCAGCGGTAGCGACTGGTACGGGTGCCGGGGTGTGGCTGATGCGGGTCGCCTCCATTATCTTGGTCGGAATCGCCCCGTCGATGGATTGTCGATGGGGCTTTTCGATCCTGTTTATCCCGCCCTTTTTGTCTCTTTGTCATCCGTCTTTTGTTTGTGCGGCAAGGGCTCGTCTTCGTCTTTGTTGGATGAGGACGACGATGGCGAGCACGAGAAGGGCCGGGAGGTAGAAAAGTTCTTTGGGCGGACGCTCCTTTTCCAAGCCCAAAGAGGCGATTTCTACCGGATCGTCGCCGTAAAAATCGAAGGATCGGGACAATTCGACGAAGGCGGTTCCGGGCAGGGGCTCTTCCATGATGGCGCTTTCACCCTCGATGGCGAGAAAAAGGCCGGCTTGGGCGATGCGTTCGATCCCCTTGTCGCTTCGCTCGCTCGCCGGCAGGCCTTCTTGTGCCGGTGGGTCTTGCAAGGTGATGTGGAGGGTGGTGGAGGTCATCAGGTCCGGATCGTTGAAATCCGGCCCTTCGATGGTCAGGCGAAGGGGGGTGTCCGCCGGGATGTCGGAGGCGATCTCGGCGATGGCCGAGCCGGGGTGGTGGTCGTAGGGCTCGATCAGGCGATCGAGCCAAAATCCGGGCCTTAGCAGGGTGAAGACCACGAGCAGGAGGGCCAAGCCTTCGAACAAGCGATTGCGGGTCAGGAAATATCCTTGGGTGGCGGCGGCGAAGAGCATCATCGCGATGACGGCGACGAAGAAGACGAAGAGTCCTTTGAGCAATCCGACATCGATCAGCAGGAGTTCGGTGTTGAAGATGAAAAGGAAGGGGAGGATCGCGGTGCGGATGTCGTACATGAAGCCTTGGATGCCGGTGCGGATCGGATCGCCGCCGGAAATGGCGGCAGCGGCGAAGGCCGCCAGCCCCACCGGTGGGGTGTCGTCGGCGAGGATGCCGAAATAGAAGACGAACAGGTGCACGGCGATCAGGGGGACGATTAAGCCGCTTTTGGCCCCCAATGCCACGATCACCGGTGCCATCAGCGAGGAGACGACGATGTAGTTGGCGGTGGTGGGCAGGCCCATCCCTAAGATCAGGCTCATGATCGCCACCAATATCAGCATCAGCATCAGGTTGCCGCCGGAGAGGAATTCGACGAATTCCCCGACCACCTGATGGGCTCCGGTCAAGGAGATGGTGCCGACGATCACGCCGGCGGCGCCGGTGGCCACTCCGATTCCGATCATATTGCGTGATCCGGCGATCATTCCCTCCAAGCACTCTCTCGCTCCTCGCCTTAGGGCGCCGGGCATCGATGCGCTGCCGATCGGTGTCGCCCCGCCGCGCCGAGACCGCCCGCGCCGGATCAGGAACTTCAAGGGATGCTGGGTCAGGGAAATGACGATCATCGCCATCGTGGCCCAAAATGCGGAGAGCGATGGGGAGAGTCTTTCGATCATGATGCACCAGATCAAAATCACGATCGGCAGGAGGTAGAACAAGCCGGTCAGCGCCGTCGCTCCGGCGGCCGGTAGGCGGGTAATCGGGGCATCGGGGGAGTCGATGGTCAGATCCGGGGATTTCGCGGCCATCCATAAAAGGGCGATATAGATGACGCAGCAAAGGAGGGCGACGGCGAGAAAAGAGGCTTCCGGCATCAGGATTTTGATCCATCCAAGGCCGTAATAGACAGCGGCGGCGAGACCGCCCAAGGCGATGAAGCCGAAAAGGAAGCCTGCGATCTTTTGCAGCAAGGAGAATCGGGAAGGGTGTTTGGGCAGTCCTTCGAGATTCAACTTCAACGCTTCCAAGTGCACGATATAGACCAGAGCGATATAGGAGGCGATGGCCGGGATCAAAGCGTGGCGGATGATATCGGGATAGCTGACACCGGTGAACTCCGAGATCAAAAAGGCGGCGGCGCCCATCACCGGAGGGGTGAGTTGGCCGTTGGTGGAGGAAGCGACTTCTACGGCGCCTGCTTTTTCCGGGGAAAATCCGGTGCGTTTCATCAAGGGGATGGTGAAGGTTCCGGTGGTGACGGTATTGGCGATCGACGAGCCGGAATAGATTCCGCTCATCGCCGATGCCATCACCGCCGCCTTTGCCGGGCCGCCCCGAAAATGCCCGAGCAGGGCGAAGGAGAGTTTGACGAAATAGTTCCCCGCTCCCGATTTTTCCAGGATCGCCCCCAAAAGAACGAAGAGGAAGATCATCGAAGCCGAGACTCCCAAAGCCACTCCGAAGACCCCTTCGGTTTGAATCCAGAAATGCCACATCGCTTTGCTGAAAGAGGCTCCTTTCCAACGGATGGCATCGGGCACGATCTCCAAGTCTCCGAAAAAGACATAGAGCAAAAACACGCCGGCGACGATGACCAGAGGCAGCCCCAAGGTGCGATAGACGGAGATCGCAAGAACGATCATCCCGCCGGCGGCGACGATCAGGTCTTGGGTGTTGGCGATCCCCGCTCGGACCGCGATTCCGTCTCTAAAGACCAAAAGATAGAGGCAACAAGAAACG
>MEIE01000025.1 GCA_001750625.1 Candidatus Amphirhobacter heronislandensis | reverse complement strand
TCCCCGAAGACCTCCAGCAGCAGCCGCGAGCAGCCGTCGATGACCAGCGGGTGCTTGGTGAAGTCCGGCGGGGCGTTGACCATGCCCAGCAGCTTGACCACCGCCTCGACCCGCTCGAGGTCGCCGCAGTGGTCGCGGACGGCGGCGAGCAGGTTGATGCCGGTGAGCCGGGCGCGGCGCGTCGCCTCCTCGAGGTCGACCTCGACCCCGGCCTTGCCGCGCAGGCCCCTGCCGTCCGGCCCGGTCGGGCCCTGGCCCGACACGAACAGCAGGCCGCCGGCCTCGCGCGCCGCGACGTAGGCCGCGATCGGCGGCGGCGCGCGCTCGGGCAGCTCCAGCCCCAGCTCCTTGATCCTCGCCATGCGGTCCATCGTCCCTGCGATTCTACCCAGCGCCGCGCCGGCGGCTGGGTAGAATCAATCCCATGGCCGCCCCCGCCAACCCCTTCGCCGGCGACCCCGACCGGGCGGCGATCTGGGAGATGCTGGTCGCGCGCGACATCGAGGCCTACGCCCGGCAGGACTGGGCGATGGTGGCGGACGACTTCATCGAGGAGGGCTTCTTCGGCTTCAGCGGCGGCCGCAGCGCCGACGCCGGCACCTGGCGCATGGCCTATCCGGACCTCGCCGCCTACCGCACCGACTGGCTGGCCCAGGCGGCTGAGACCGCCGCGACCGCCGCCATGGAGCGGCTGCCCGCCGCGCTGCACGCGCTGTCGCGGCTGGACAAGATCGACGTCGACGGCGGCTGCGCGGTCGCGCGCAAGTGCTTCGACGGCGCCGTTCCCCTGGCCGACGGCAGCGAATCCGAGCCGCTCAAGTGGCAGACCTTCTACGTCTGCCGCCGGCCGGCCGGCCGCTGGCGGATCCAGGGCTTTTTCGGCTACCTGCCCCACCCGCTGGGCTGACGGGCATGGAGCGGCAGCTCGCTGGCCGCCACGTGCTGGTGACCGGCGCCGCCGGCGGCATCGGCGCCGAGCTGTGCCGGACCCTCGCCGGCCGCGGCGCCAAGGTCTGCGGCCTCGACCGCGACCGGGCCTCTCTCGCCCGCCTGGCCCGCGCCCAGCCCGGGATAGCCACCCTCGCCGCCGACCTCGGCCGGGCGCAGGAGCTGGCGAAACGGCTCGCCGCGCAGGCGAAGAAGGACGGTCCCTTCGACGGCCTCGTCAGCAACGCGGCGCTGTTCAAGGACGCCGGCACCCTGGCCAAGACCACGCCGGCCATCTGGAAAGAAGAGATCGACGGCAACCTCGCCGGCGCCTTCAACGTCGTCCACGCGCTGCTGCCGGCGATGCGCCGCCGCAAGAACGGCGCGCTGGTCTTCATCGCCTCGGTCAACGCCCGCGTCTTTTTGGGCCATCCCGCCTACAGCGCGGCGAAGGCGGCGCTGCTGGCCTTCGCGCGGGCGGCGGCGGTCGAGGGCGGCCGCCACGGCGTCCGCAGCAACGTCATCCTGCCGGGGACGGTCGCGACCCCGGCGTGGCGGGGGCGGCTGCGCAAGGATCCCAAGCTGTTCGCCAAGCTGCGCAAGTGGTACCCGCTGGGCCGCATCGTCGAGCCCGCCGAGGTCGCGAAGGCCGCCTGCTTTTTGCTGTCGGACGACGCCTCGGCGGTCTCCGGCGCCTGCCTCGACGTCGACTGCGGCCTGATGGCCGGCGTCAAGCCGCTGGCGGCCGAGCTCACCCAGGAGGAGTTCTAGGCATGGCCCGGCCCTGGCGCGTCGCCCTCGCCGGCATCGCCGCCGAGAGCTGCACCTTCTCGCCGCTGCGCAGCAGCCTGGCCGACTTCGTCCAGCTCGCCGGGGAAGAACTGCTTGCGAGCGAAGCGGCCGCGGACTTCGCCGCGGCCGGCGGCCTTGAGATCCGCGGCGGCCTGCTGGCGCGGGCGCTGCCCGGCGGCGTGCTCGAACGCGAGGCCTTCGCGGCACTGCGGGCGCGGCTGCGCGCCGAGCTCGAGCCGCTGGTGGCGCAGGGCCTCGACGGCGTCCTGCTCGACCTGCATGGCGCGCTGGCGGCCGAAGGCTGCGAGGACGCCGAGCTCGAACTCCTGCGCGAAATCCGGCAGATCGCCCCCGGGCTGCCGCTGGGCGCGGCCTTCGACCTGCACGGCAACCTCAGCGCCGCCGCCGCCGCCGAGCTCGACGTCCTGACCGCCTACCGCACCGCGCCGCACGTCGACGTCGCCGCAACCCGCGCGCGGGCCGCCGCGCTGCTGATCCGGCGCATGGCGGGCGAACAGCCAAGCCGCGCGGACGCGCCGATTCCGGCCCTGCTCACTGGCGAGCAGACCGCGACCACCGTCGAACCCGGCCGCAGCCTGTGGAACCAGGTCGCCGAGCTCGCCGAACGCCCCGGGATCTGGGACGCCTCGCTGTTCGTCGGCTACGCCTGGGCGGACGAGGAACGCGCCGGCGCCCGCGCGGTCTGCTACGCCGACCGCCAGGAGGACGCCGACGCAGGCGCCGAGCTGCTGCGACGCGCGTACTGGGACCGCCGCGAGGACTGCCAGTGGCCGGCGCCGCTGCTTGAGCCGGCGGCCTGCCCCGCCTGGATCGACGGCGTCGAGGCCGACGGCCCCGCCTGGCTGTCGGACGCTGCGGACAATCCCACCGCCGGCGGCGTCGGCGACGAGCACGCCATGCTCGACGTCGCGCTGGCCGACGCGGACCGCGCCTGGCTGGTTGCCGGCGTCACCGATCCCGAATGCTACGCCGCCGCGGCCGCGGCCGGTCCCGGCGCGCAGCTCGAGCTCGCGGTCGGCGGCCGCCTGACCGGCCGGCCCAACCCGCGCCCGGTCCGCTACGAAGTCGTGAAGATCGCCGCCGGCGTCGCCGTGCTGAGGCATGGCGCGACGACGCTGCTGTGCGCCGCCAAACGGCGCACCTTCCACGAGCTCGACGACTACGCGCGGCTGGGCGTGGCGCTAGGGGACTACGCCGCGGTGGCGCTCAAGGTCGGCTACCTGCCGCCGGCGATCGCGGACGGCGCGCGGGCGCACCGCCTGGTCGCCGGCCCCGGCTGCGTGCCGCCGGACATCACCAAGCTGGCGTACCGGCGGGCGCGCTTCGACTACCCGGCAACCGCGGCATGAGCGCGGCGCGGCTAAGCACCCGGCTGCTGCCCGACGGCGCGATTGCCGCCGAGCTGCGCTGCGGCGGGCAAGCCCTGCCCGCGGGCTTCCGGCTGTGCGGCAGCATCCTGGTGACCGCCGCCGCGCGGGCCAACTGCCGCCTCGTCCGCAACGACGGCGGCTACTTCGAGCTCGCGCCGCCCGACGACGAGGCGGGCCTCGCCGCCGGCGAAGCCTGGGAGTTCACCATCGCCTACAAGGACGGCTACGCGATCCTCAATCAAAGCTGGGGAATCACCGGCGCCTACCTGCGGACGCCGGACGGCGCCGCCCACGCCGTCGAGACGACGCCGCTCGAATTCCCTTCCTATCCGGACTTCCCCGCGCCGGCCCCCGGCCCGGCGCCCGAACTGCTGCTGCTGCCGACGCCGGCGGCCTGGCGGCCGGCCGGCGGTACCTGCGACCTCACGGCCGGCCTCCAAAGCGCCGGCGACCCGCCGCCGGGCGCCGCCGAGTTCCTCGCGCTGGCCGGCCGCCTCGGCCTCGACGAGCTCAGCCCTAAAGGCGATGGCGCCGCCGAGCTCGCCTTCGCCGCTGCCGAGCTGCCGGCCGAGGCCTACGAGCTGGCGATTGCAAAAGGCCGGGTTACGGTCCGCGCCAGCGACGCTTCGGGCCGCTTCTACGCCATGGCCTCGCTGCTGCAGCTCGCGGTCCTGCACGACCGCAAGCTCCCCTGCGGGACGGTAGAGGACCGGCCGCGCTTCGGCTGGCGCGGCATGCACCTGGACTGCGTCCGGCACTTCTACCAGCCCGCCTACCTGCGGCGGCTGCTCGACCTGTTCGCGCTGCTCAAGCTCAACCGCTTCCACTGGCACCTGGTCGACGACGAGGCCTTCCGGCTGGAGGTCCCGTCGCTGCCCGAGCTCGCGCGCACCTGGCAGCGCGGCCACGGCTGCCTGGTCCCATCCCTGTTCGGCAGCGGCGCCGGCCCGCACGGCGACGGCTACCGGGTCGCGGACATCCGCGCCATCGAGGACACCGCGGCCGCCAACCGCATGCAGGTGATGCCCGAGATCGAGGTCCCTGCGCACAGCTGGGGGCTGCTGCAGGTGCTGCCCGGCCTGCGCGACGCGGCCGACGAAAGCGGCGAGGTCTCGGTGCAGGGCTACCGCGGCAACGTCATGAATCCGGGCAAGAGGGAGACTTGGCTGTTCCTCGAGGAGGTCATCGGCAGCGTCGCGGACACTTTCCGGGCGCCGGTGATCCACCTCGGCTGCGACGAGATCCCCGCCGGCGTCTGGACCAGGTCGCCGGCCGCCGCCGCCTGGATGAAAGAGCACGGGCTGGCAGACACGGCCGACGTCCTCGAAAAGATGATGCAGCAGACCGCGGCGCTGGTGACGGGCCAGGGGCGGCGGCCGGCGGCCTGGGAGGAGGCGGGCCGCGGCCGCAACGGCGGGGTCGGCCACGACGCGCTGCTGTTTTCATGGAGCGGCCAGGGCCCCGGCCTCGAGGCGGCCCGCGCCGGCTACGAGGTGGTGATGTGCCCGGCGCAGCACACCTACATGGACATGGCGCCGAACGCCGACCCGCGGGAGCGCGGCCTGAACTGGGCGGCGCTGGTGGGCCTCGCCGACACGCTGGCCTGGGAGCCGGTCCCGCCCGCCGAGCCCGAGCTCGCCAAAAAGATCGTCGGCGTCCAGGGCGCCCTGTGGTGCGAGACCGTCCTCGAGGACCGCGACTGCGAGCCGATGCTGGCGCCGCGGCTGCTCGGCGTCGCGGAAAAAGCGTGGTCGCAGCGCGAGCGGACCATGGACGCTGGGCAGCTGCGCGCCTGCGCCGCAGCCTGGAACAAGATCTTCGAGCGCATCGGCTGCCGCGCCGGCACCGGCGGCTGAGCGAGCGGGCGGGCCGCCGCGCGCCGACCTAAATAAATGCTATAATTGCGGCAAGATGATCTAGCCTGCGCGCAGGCTGCGGCCGAGTCCCAGATTCATCGTTTACGAGCAAGTCCTATGGCCAAAACGCTCAAAGCCGCCAAAACCTTCATCGCCGGCGCGGACCCGAGCATGGTCGCGCTCGTCAGCGTATTCACCTTCGGCATTGCCGCGATGCTCTACTGCATCTGCAAAGGGATGAGCGTCGAGGAAGAGGAGTAGGCCGTCTTGGCATGCGGGCCTCAGCCCGCCGGCGTCTGTTCCTTGCCTTTGCCTTCGCCGCTCCTTTGCGGACGCTTGCCGTCGTCTTCTTTTGACCTGTCGGGCCTGTTCCTGCCAGGACTCGGCCACAGATTGGAAAGCCCGCCCGTCAGGACTGAGCGCAGCATTCTGAGGTCTTCTTCGTTCATCGCGCCGTGTAGAAATTGATGCCATTTTATCATCCGCCATGAGGATTGGCTTGTTCTTCGCCCGCCTGCGGGCCTGCCTGCCGGCGGAATTCGCCAAGCCAGCGGCATGGCCTCGTCCGCAACCGCCGGGCGGTTATAGAATCGCAGGGACAGGCAGCACCCTTTTTCCGTGTCAGCACTCAGCAAGCTCCACCGCGGCACCAGCCTCTTCGCGTGGCTGCTCATCCTGCCGGCGGCGCTGTACATGTGCCTGATCGTCGCCTGGCCCCTGCTCGAGACGGTCCGGCTGTCCTTCACCAACTCCGCCCTCGGCGTCGAGGACTACGTCGGCGCTGAGAACTACGCCAAGCTCGCCGGCAGCGGCCGCTTCCACGACATCGTCCTGCGCACCTTCTACTGGATGGCGCTGTCGGTCTGCCTCAAGATCGTCCTCGGCCTCGCCGGCGCCTCGCTGCTCAACTCGCGCCTCAAGGGCGGCGGCATCTACCGGGTCCTCGTCATGCCGCCGTGGGTGGTGCCGATCGCGATCGGCTGCATCGGCTGGCTGTGGCTGTACCAGGGGCATTTCGGCCTCATCGCCGGCGTGCTGCAGCGGGTCGGCATCCTCGACGGCCCCTTCGAGTTCCTCGCCTACCGCGACAGCGCCTTTTACTGCGCGGTCATCACCGACGTGTGGATCGGCACCCCCTTCGTCACCATCTACTTCCTCGCCGTGATCCAGGCGGTCCCCCGCGAGCTGCACGAGGCCGCCTACCTCGACGGCGCCTCGCGCTGGTACCGCTTCCGCCGGGTGACCATCCCCTACATCATGCCCTCGATCGCCGCGATGTCGCTGCTGTCGGTGATCTGGACCTTCAACTCCTTCGAGATCATCTGGATCCTCACCGAGGGCGGGCCGCGCGGCGGCACCACCACCTTGATCATCGACACCTACAAGCGCGCCATCGCCAACTTCAAGTTCGGCCAGGGCGCGGCGCGGGCGACCATCATCGTGCTGCTGCTGACCGCCTTCTCGCTGCTGTACCTGTGGGCGATGGCGAAGATCAACCGCCGCTACGCGCACTAGGGGAGGCCGGGCATGGACCGCATGGCGACCTGGCAGCGCGTCCTGCTGTACGCGGGCATGGCGCTGTTCCTGCTGTTCTGCCTGCTGCCCTTCGTCGAGATGTTCTTCGCCTCGCTGCGGCCGCTCCAGCACCTGTTCCGCTCGCCGTACCAGTTCTGGTCCGACGACTTCTCCTTCGAAGCCTACTCGCAGATGTGGGAGACCGTCCCGCGGCTCGGGCGCTACATCTTCAACAGCGTCTTTCTAGCCACCGTCACCACCGCGACCGCGCTGTTCTTCATCATCCCGGCGACCTACGCCTACGCCCGCTTCGAGTTCCGCGGCAAGGCCCTGTCGCTCGGCGCCTTCCTCAGCGTCAACATGTTCGCCGGCGCGGTGCTGCTGATCCCGCTGTACAAGCTGCTGCGGACCTTCGGCCTGCTCAACACCTACCTGGCGATGATCATCCCCGGCGCCGCCTTCTTGATTCCGACCGGCATCTGGCTGCTGAAGTCCTACCTCGAGAAGATCCCGGTCGAGCTCGAGGAGGCCGCCTGGGTCGACGGCGCCTCGCGGCTGTACACCCTGCGGCGGGTCGTCCTGCCGCTGGCGGTCCCCGGCCTGATCGTCATCAGCGTCGCGACCTTCATCGGCGCCTACGCCCAGCAGTTTTTGTTCGCGGTCACCTTCAACCAAAACCGCGACTACATGCCCCTGCCGGCCGGCATCTACGAGTTCGTCGGCTACCAGACCGTGATCTGGAACGAGCTGATGGCGGCGAGCCTCGTCGGCATCCTGCCGGTGATGGCGGTGTTCTTCTTGCTGCAGCGCTACCTGATCGAGGGCCTGACCGCCGGCGCGGTCAAGCATTAGCCCCCGGCTTTGGTGTAAAATCGCATTTCATGCGGGCGCCCGCGCGCCCCTGAGGAGGAGAACATGAACAAACAGATTTCGCTCGGACTGCTGTTCGGCGGGCTGCTGCTGGCCGCGGCCGTCCACGCCCAGCAGCTCACCTTCGTCATGTGCGGCGGCGAGGTCCGCGAGGCGGACCAGAAGGTCATCGACCAGTTCCAGGCCGACAACCCCGGCGTCACCGTCGAGATGGAAGCGGTCCCCTGGGGAACCTGCCAGAGCCGGTCCACACAGCTCGCGCACGCGGGCGACCCGGTCAGCCTGTCCTACATGGGCTCGCGGACGCTCAAGCAGCTGGCCCAGGCCGACCTGATCGTCCCGGTCGACATCGACCCGGCGATGCGCGGCCTCTACCAGCCGAACGTCCTCAAGACCGTCGAGAACCAGGGCAAGTTCTGGGGCTTCCCGCACGCTTTTTCGACCAAGGCGCTGTTCATCAACTGCGCGATCGTCGAGCAGGCCGGCCTGGAATGCCGCGGGCCGCGGACCTGGGACGAGATGTACGACATGGCCAAGACCATCAAGGACAAGACCGGCATCGCCGGGGTCGGGCTCGCGGGCAAGGACTTCGACAACACCATGCACCAGTTCCTGAACTACCTGTACAGCAACAACGGCACGGTCATCGACCCGGACACCAACGAGATCACCCTTGACAGCAAGGAGGCCGTCGAGACCCTCGAGTTCTACGGCCGGCTCGCCGACGTCGCCCAGGACGGCCCGACCGCCTTCGAGCGCTCGCAGATCAAGGACCTGTTCAACGACGGCAAGGTCGCGATGTACATCGACGGCCCCTGGGGCCGCGGCCAGCACAACGAAGACGTCCAGGCCACCTCGATCACCGTGCCGATCCCGGCCGGCCCGAGCGGCCAAAGCGGCACCCTGCTGATCACCGACTCGATCGCGGTCTTCAAGGGCACCGGCCACGAGGACGTCGCGATCAAGCTCGCGGCGGCGCTGGCGTCGGGCGAGGCGCAGTACGACCTCGACAGCAGCTGGGGCCTGACGCCGATCATGAAGTACGAGCAGGTCATCGCCGAGAAGCCCTTCTACGTCGACGACCCCTACTGGGAAGTCTTCGTCGAGCCGATCGCCGGCGGCGGCCCCGAGCCCCTGTTCGTCGAGTACCAGTCGCTGCAGACGGTCATGAATGAAATGATCCAAGGCATCATCCTCAAAGAAGGCGACGCCGCCGACCTGGTGGCCGAAGCGGCCGAAGCGCTCGAAGAGTTCAAATAGGCTCTGCCGGCGCCCGGCGGGGCCAGCGGGACGATGGCGACGCTGGCGCTGCGCGGCGTCTCGAAGAGTTTCGGCGCCACCCGGGTCCTCAGCGAGGTCGGCCTTGAGATAGCCGACAAGGAGTTCGTGGTCTTCGTCGGCCCCTCGGGCTGCGGCAAGACCACGCTGCTGCGGATCATCGCCGGCCTCGAGGACGCCAGCTCCGGCCGGCTGGAGATCGACGGCAAGGACGTCTCCGACGCCCATCCGCTCGAGCGCGGCGTCGCGATGGTCTTCCAGTCCTACGCGCTGTACCCGCACCTGGACGTCTTCGAGAACATCGCCTTCCCGCTGCGGGTCGCGAAGCTGCCCGAGGCCGAGGTCAAGGAGAAGGTCGAAAAAGCCGCCGACATCCTGCAGCTGCGCGACCGGCTGGACTTCAAGCCGCGGCAGCTCTCCGGTGGCCAGCGCCAGCGCGTCGCGATCGGCCGCGCGATCGTCCGCCAGCCGCAGGTCTTTTTGTTCGACGAGCCGCTGTCGAACCTCGACGCCGCCCTGCGCGGCGAGATGCGGGTGGAGCTGTCCAAGCTGCACCAGCGGCTCGACGCGACCATGGTCTACGTCACCCACGACCAGGTCGAGGCGATGACGATGGCCGACCGCATCGTGGTGCTGTCCGAAGGCGTGGTCCAGCAGTACGGCTCGCCGCTGCAGCTCTACCACCACCCGGCCAACCGCTTCGTCGCCGGCTTCATCGGCCACCCGACCATGAACTTCCTGCCGGCCGCCGCCGCCGCCGGCTGCGGCGCCGAGCAGGCGGCGGTCGAGGCCGCCGGCCTGGGCCAGCTCAAGCTGCCGGTCGACGCGGCCGGGGTCCCCGCCGGCGAGAAAATGGAGCTGGGCGTCCGGCCGGACGATTTCGAGCTGGCGGACGGCGCCGGCGACGGGACGCTGGCGCTGCGCATCGACGTGCTCGAGAAGCTCGGCAGCGTCTCGCTGGCCTACGGCACCGGCGCCGGCGCCAAGCTCTGCGCCGCCCTGCCCGGCGACGCCGGGCTCAAAGAAGGCACCGAGGCGCGGCTGCGGCTGCCGCCCGCCGCCTGCCATCTGTTCCGGGCCGACGGGACGGCCTGCCGCCGGCTGCAGGCGCCGGCGGCCGCCTGAGGGCGATGAAGGTCGGCGTCGTCGGCCTCGGCCTGCGGGCCTCGATGGTCCTGGGCTACCTCAAGGCCGAGCTGCCCGAGCTCGAGGTCATGGGCTACGTCGACCCGCAGCCCTGCGGGCTCGAGCGCCTGGCGCAGACGACGCCGGTCGGCCCCGCCCTGCCGGACCTGGCGGCGCTGCTCAAGCAAAAGCCCGAGTTCCTGTTCGTCATGTCGCCGAACCACCTGCATCTGGAGCACATCCGCGCCGGCCTCGAGGCGGGCGTGCGGATGTTCGCCGAAAAGCCGATCGTGGTCTCGCCCGAGCAGACCTTCGCGCTGGCCGAGCTGCTGGCGCAGCACGGGACCGCGCAGGTCCAGGTCGGCCTGGTGCTGCGCTACGCCCGCCACGCCCGCGACCTGCGCGCGGCGCAGGAAGCCGGCCTGCTGGGCGACGTGGTCTCGATCGAGGCCAACGAGCACATCGCGCCCTACCACGGCGCCTTCTTCATGCGCGACTGGCGCCGCCTGTCGAAGTACTCCGGCGGCTTCATGCTGGAAAAATGCTGCCACGACCTCGACATCTACAACATGGTCACCGGCAGCCGGCCGCTGCGGGTCGCGAGCTTCGGCGGCCGCTCGTCCTTCACCCCCGCTCATGCACCGGATTCGGGCGCTGACGCCGTCTACCAGGAGAAGAAGTCGCACTGGGAGTCGGCGGCCGATTCCTTCGCCAGCGACGCCGACATCGTCGACAACCAGGTCGCGATCGTCGAGTACGCCAGCGGCGCGCGGCTGGCCTTCCACACCAACTCCAACGTCCCCGACGAGCACCGCCGTTTTTGCGTGATCGGCACCAAGGGCATGGCCGAGGGCGACTTCGGCCGCGGCTTTTTGAAGATCACCGACGCCCATAGCCGCCAGGCCCTCAAGGAGCACGACTACACCGACTGCCCCGAGACCTCGGTGCACTACGGCGCCGACGAGCTGATGGCGCGCGACCTCGCCGCCTACCTGCGGGGCGAGCGCCCCGAGCTGCCGGTCTCGGTGGTCGACTGCATGGAGGCCGGCCTCGCGGCGATGGCCATCGACCAGGCCCGCGCCAGCGGCCAGGTCGTCGACCTGCGGGACTGGTGGGACCGGCTCGACGCCTGCGGCCTGCGCAAGAGCTGACAATCCCGAGGCCTGCGATGGCCGACACCCTGGACCCGGCGGCGCGCAGCCGCCTGATGGCGCGCATCCGCGGCAAGGACACCGGCCCCGAGCTGCTGGTCCGGCGCGCGCTCCACGCCCGGCGCTTCCGCTACCGGCTGCACGACCGGCGCCTGCCCGGCCGCCCCGACCTGGTCCTGCCGAAGCACCGCGCGGCGGTCTTCGTCCATGGCTGCTTCTGGCACGGCCACGACTGCGGCCTGTGCCGCCTGCCGCATTCCAACCAGCCGTACTGGCGCGCCAAGATCGACCGCAACCGCGCCCGCGACGCCGAGGTCAGGCGCGAGCTGCGGCGGGCGGGCTGGCGCTGTTTGGTGATCTGGGAGTGCGCGCTGCGCGGCCCGCAGCGGCGGGATTTCGATAAGTGCCTCGCCGGAATCGCGGCCTGGCTGCGCGGGACCGGCGCCGCGAAGACGGTCCGGGGGACGCCGCCGCGCGCAGGGCGGAGAGAGAGGGATTCGAACCCTCGATACGGGGAAACCGCATACACGCTTTCCAAGCGTGCGCCTTCGACCACTCGGCCACCTCTCCGCGGGATTTACTTGCCTTTTTTGTGGATTTCGACCAGGACCTCGTTGGGCTTGACCGCGTCGCCGACGCTGACCAGAATCGCGACCACCGTCCCGGCGATCGGCGCGGCGATCTCGTTCTCCATCTTCATCGCCTCGATCACCAGCACCGGCTCGCCCTCCTTGACCGCCTGGCCCTCCTTGACCAGCACCTGGACGACGTTGCCCGGCATCGGCGTGGCGACGTGGCCCGGCTCGCTCGCCCGCGGCCGGCCGCCGCCGGCGCCGGCCGTGGCGGCGGGGCCGGCCGCCGCCGGCGCCTGGTCGAGGGTCTCGATCAGGACCTCCTCGGTCACGCCGTCGACGTTGAAGTACAGCGGCCGCTGCTCGGCCGACTTGAGGCCGGCGCCGGTGAGCTTGATGTGGAAGGTCTCGCCGTGCAGGGTGATCCTGAACTCGCTTGGAACCTCGCCTTCGGCCCGCGGCGCCTCGCCCGGCGCCGGCGGCGGCAGCAGCTCCTCGGGCTTGAGCTGGCCGGCGGCCCGCTCCTGCAGGTAGGCCTTGGCAATCTCGGGGAACATCGCGTAGGTCAGGACGTCCTCCTCGCTCGTCGCCAGCGAACCGGCCTCGGCGCGGATCTTGTCGAGCTCGGCGCCGCCGAGCAGGTCGGCCGGCCGGCAGTCGATGACCTCCTCGTCGCCGACCGCGTCCTTGCGCACCTGCTCGTCGACCTTGCCGGGGGTCGCGCCGTACAGGCCGCGCAGCAGGTTCTTGACCTCGTTGGTGACGGTCTGGTAGCGCTTGCCGCCGCCCACGACGTTGAACACCGCCTGGGTGCCGACGATCTGCGAGGTCGGCGTCACCAGCGGCGGATAGCCCAGGTCGGCGCGCACCCGCGGGATCTCCTCGAGGACCTCGTCGATCTGGCCGAGGGCGCCCTGCTCCTTGAGCTGGTTGGTCAGGTTGGAGATCATGCCGCCGGGGACGTGGTGCTTGAGCACCCGCGGGTCGACGCCGGTGAAGTCGCTCTCGTACTGCCAGTACTTGCGCCGCACCACCCGGAAGTAGTCGGCGATGGAATCGAGCTGGGCGGGATCGAGGCCCGGGTCGCGCTCGGTGCCGCGCAGGGCGGCGCAGACGGTCTCGGTCGCCGGGTGCGAGGCGCCCTCGGCGAAGGGCGAAATCGCGGTGTCGATGACGTCGGCGCCGGCCTCGACCGCCCGCAGCATGCACATCCCCGCCAGGCCCGAGGTGTAGTGGCTGTGGACCGCCACCGGCAGGCCGACCTCGTCCTTGAGCCGCGCCACCAGCTCGAAGCAGGCCGGCGGGGTCATGATGCCCGCCATGTCCTTGATCGCGACGCTGTCGCAGCCGGCGTCGGCGAAGCGCTTGGCCAGGTCGACGAAGCCGCCGGTCTCGTGCACCGGGCTGGTGGTGTAGGAAATCGCCCCCTGGGCGTGCTTGCCGGCCTCCTTGACCGCCTTGAGGCAGACCTCCATGTTGCGGAAGTCGTTGAGCGCGTCGAAGACCCGGAAGACGTCGATGCCGTTCTCGGCGGCCTTGGCGACGAAGGCCCGGACCACGTCGTCGGCGTAGTGGCGGTAGCCCAGCAGGTTCTGGCCCCGCAGCAGCATCTGCAGCCGGGTGTTCGGCAGCACCCCGCGCAGCTTGCGCAGGCGCTCCCAGGGGTCCTCGCGCAGAAAGCGGACGCAGGCGTCGAAGGTCGCCCCGCCCCAGGCCTCCAGCGACCAGAAGCCCACCCGGTCGAGGCGCTCGCAGACCGGCAGCATGTCGTCCAGCCGCATCCGGGTCGCGATCAGCGACTGGTGGCCGTCGCGCAGCACCAGCTCGGTGACGCCGACGGGCTTGCCGCCGGCCGCCGCGGCCTTTTTCTTTGCGCTGTTCATGGGGGTTAAGAGGCTAATTTTAACCGGCCGGCCCCGGCCGGCGCGGCCGCCAGGTCCGGCCCGCCCCGCAGGGCTGCGCGGCGCCCGTCGTCCCGGGATAGGTGCAGGGCAGCCCCAGGCGGCTGCGGGCCGCCAGCACCGCGAACAGCTCGGCCTCGACGGCGTCCCCGTCCACCCCCAGCGCCTCGACGTCCTCCACCTGGCTCGCCGGCGCCGCCGAGCGCAGCAGCTCGGCCAGATAGGCGTTGCGGCGGCCGCCGCCGGCCAAGAACAGCCGCTTGGGCGGCGCCGGCAGCAGCTCCAGGGCGCGGCGCAGGCCGGCGGCGGTCCCCGCCGCCAGGGTCGCGAGCGCGTCCGGCGCCGCCAGGCCCTCCACCGCCGCCAGCCAGCCGCGGAACTGGTTGCGGTCGGCGGCCTTCGGCGGCGGCGCGGCCAAGAAGGGATCGGCCTCGCAGCGCGCCAGCGCGGCCCGGTCAGGCTGCCCCTGCCGGGCGCAGCGGCCATCCTCGTCCCGCGGTTCCCCCAGCAGCGCCCGGGCGCAGTCGTCCAGCAGGGCGTTGCCCGGGCCGGTGTCGAAGGCCAGCAGCCGCTCGGGGGCGGCCGGCGCCGGGACGTAGGTGAGGTTGGCGACCCCGCCGATGTTGAGCACCGCGAGCGGGTAGTCCGCCGGCGAAGCCCGCTCGGCCGCGATCATCATGTGGTACAGCGGTGCCAGCGGCGCGCCCTGGCCGCCGGCGGCGAGATCGGCGGTCCGGAAGTCCCCGACCACCGGCGCGGCCAGGCGGTCGGCCAGCCGCTGCCAGTCGCACAGCTGGACGCTCAGGCCCTCGGCCGGTACGTGCAGGACGGTCTGGCCGTGGCAGCCGACGAGGTCGGGGGCGCCGAGGCTGCGATGGTCCGCGCAGAAGGCCTCGATGGCGGCGGCGAACTCGTCGGCGACGAGCTCCGCGAGCGCCGGCTGCGGCCGACGGCCCTGGGCGGGGTCGGCGGCGACCGGCTCGAGCGCGGCCCGCAGCCGCGCCGACAGCGGGTACTCGGCCGCGCCGAGGCGCTCATGGACCATGGAACCGTCGGTGCGCAGGGCGGCGACGTCGACCGCGTCCATCGAGGTCCCGCTGATCGCGCCCAGGCACAGCAGCGGCGGCGGACTGGCGCCGCCGCCTTGGCTGTCCGTGCGGCCTTGAATCGGAATGCTCCTACCGCCTTTGCTTTTTGCTCCAGATCTGCCTGAGCCGCGCAGGGACGTCCTCCAAAGGGACGCAGGCCTCGGCCAAGGCGTTGCGCGCCCGGCGCCTCTTGCCAGCCGGCGCCTCGACGGGCTGCGAATCAAGATCGGGGGCCGCATCCAGCTCCATCAAAAGCTCCTGGCGGTTGACGCGGACCAGGCGGCCGACAAAAACGCCGCTCTCGCTGCGGAAGCTGAGGAAACCCAGCCTCGCGCAGCGCCGGCAGGCTTCGGCGAAGCCTTCTTGGCTGTTGAACCTGAGCCGGTGGCGCTTTACGGCCGCCGTGCCCAGCGTGGTGAAGCTCGTGTCCATCGCGTCTGCTAGGCATTTTAGCATATTGCCTGCGGCGTTGCGCGGCGGCGCGGCCCCGCCGCAGGCGCGCGGGACCGCCATGTGTCAGGATTCCGGGGCTTGGCCGGCCCCGGCCGGCGGTTATTTCCTGCGGCGGGGACGGATCAGGCGCTCGACCAGGCAGAGCCAGCGCGGGCACTTGCGGGTTTCGAGATAGGAAGTGGGGATGGGTATCATGTGCGGTTCCTAGTGCGGGAGAGGAGCGCATTATAAGCATGGCCGGAGCTTGATTCAAGGGGCCGGGACCGCCGCGGCGCCCAGGACCGGCTCAAACCGGCAACGAAGCGCCGGCTGCCGTGTGGCCTCGCGCAAGCGGCGCTTGAATCTTCCACAATCATGACTTATATAGTTCGGTGAACATCCGCCCTGCCGACAGGCGGCGGCTGGTGGATGCCGCAAAGGGCCTCGCAAGAACGCAGTGTAAAATAGACGATAACGCGATGAAAATCAAATTCAAAACC
>MEIE01000024.1 GCA_001750625.1 Candidatus Amphirhobacter heronislandensis | reverse complement strand
TCGCCGTTGCCGCTGATCTCGAGGATCAGGCCGGGGCCGAACTTCTTGCTGCGCACCGCGTCCTTGACCGTGAAGCTCGAGCCGTTGACCTCGGCGCGGTCGTCGTCGGTCAGCATCTCGGCGCTCTCGCCCCACTGCACGTCCATGTACTCCTCGAGGCCGCTGAGGTAGAAGGACAGCTTGGTGTCCTGCTGGCTGCCGAAGACCATCCGGGTGTTGGCGTAGGACAGGTAGGCCAGCTCCTTGGCGCGGGTGATCGCGACGTACAGCAGCCGCCGGTCCTCCTCGACGTCGTCGTTCTGCGACTCGTAGCGCGGCAGGATGCCGGTGTTGATGCCGATGATGAAGACGTGCTCGTACTCGAGGCCCTTGGCGGCGTGGATGGTCATCATCGCCACCTTCGCCCCGTCGGCGTCGGTCTCGGCCTCGAGCGCCACCGAGTCTAAGAAGCCGGCCAGGCCGCCGTCGCCGGCCTCGCCGTAGCGGACCGCGGCGTTGACGACCTCGTTGAGGTTCTCGGCCCTTTCCTTGTCCTTCTGCCGCTGCAGGTGCTCGCGCAGGCCGCTGCGGGTCACCGCCTCCTTGACCTGGTCGATCAGGCCGCCGGCGGCGCGGATCTGCTCGACGACGCCGACGTACTCCCGCACCCCCTTGTGCTCGGAGGCCGCGAGCGTCTCCCACAGGCCGGCGCCGCTCGCCTCGGCCTCCTCGAGCAGGACGCGCTTCATCTTCTCGCCGATCTTGCGCGGCGGGTTGTTGATCGAGCGCATCACCGCCTCGCGGCCGTTGGGGTTGACGGCGGCGTGCAGGTAGGCCAGCAGGTCCTTGACCTCGCGCCGCTCGAAAAAGCGCATGCCGCCGCGGATCCGGAACGGCACCTTGCGCTGGTGGAAAGCCTGCTCGATCAGGCTCGACAGCGCGTGGTTGCGGTACAGCACGCAGATCTCGTCGGCGCGGACGCCGTCGCCGAGCAGGGCGCAGACCTTGTCGCAGACGCCCTGGGCCTCGTTCTGGTCGTTCTCGTAGCCGGTCAGCACCGGCTTGGCGCCGCCGTCGCCGGCGTGGGCCCGCAGCCGCTTGGACTTGAACAGCGGCGAGCGGGTGCGGCTGATCACCGCGTTCGCCAGCTCGAGGATCTCGCTCTTGGAGCGGTAGTTGGTCGTCAGCGCGGTGGTGCGGTTGGCGGTGAACTCCCGCCGGAAGTAGCGCATGTAGCTCGGGTTGGCGCCGCGGAAGCGGTAGATCGACTGGTTGTCGTCGCCGACCCCGAAGTACTGGGTGCGGCGCGCCCGCAGCAGGCCGATCATGAGCAGCTGGTCGGCGCTGATGTCCTGCAGCTCGTCGATGAGGATGTGGTCGTAGGCGCCGGCGAGCGCCTTGCGCACCGTGGCGTTCTGCTGGATCAGCTCGCAGGCGCGGATGATCAGGTCCTGGAAGTCGACCTTGCGCTCGGCCTCGAGCCGGGTCTCGTAGGCCTCGAGGAAGTCGTCGAGGGCGCGCGGGTCGCGGATGTGGGTGTCGTAGATGCGCCGGCCGTGGCCGAGGATCGCGCTGAGGTCGAGGCGGTCGTCCTTGCGGTTCTGCAGGTCGCGGATCACGTGGCGGATGTCGCCGGGGTTGGGCTTGTCGGCGACGCCGGGGACCCGGTGCTCGGCGAGCAGCTGCTTGACGATCGAGAACTGGTCGCCGCCGTCGATGACGCCGAAGTCGGCCGGCAGGCCGGCCTCCTCGTGGAAGCGGCGCAGGATGCGCAGGCCGAAGGAGTGGAAGGTGCCGACGAACATGTCGCGGCTGTCGATGCCGACCAGGCGCTGGCGCATCTCGCGGGCGGCCTTGTTGGTGAAGGTCAGGGCGAGGATGCGCTCGGGGCGGGCGGCGCGCCCGGCGATGAGGTGGCGGATGCGCTCGGTGATGACCCGGGTCTTGCCGGTGCCGGCGCCCGACAGCACCAGCACCGAGGCGTCGATCTTGACCGCGGCCTCCTGCTCGGAGTTGAGCTTGAGCCGCGGCGCCGCGGCCGCGGCGCGGCCGGCGGCCCTGCCGTTGGTGCCCTCCTTGGGGGCGCGCCTCGCCTTGCCGGTGTGCATCGATTGCTTATTATATCCACATCGGCCCAAAACTGGTAAAATGACCGTTCGATGGCCCTCCCCCGACCAGGCCCCGCCCTCCGCAGCCTCGCTGCCGCCGCCGCCGCCTGGACCGGCGCGGCGGCCGCGGCCGCCCAGCAGGCCAACAGCCCCTACACCTTCCAGGAGCCGGCGACCGCCATCGCCCGCGAGCAGGCCGAGCTGCACTTCCTCGTCCTCGTCGTCATCGTCCTGATCGGCGCCGCGGTCTTCGCGGTCATGCTGTACTCGATCGTCAAGCACCGCAAGGACGCCGGCCACAAGGCCGCCAACTTCCACGAGAGCACCACGGTCGAGATCATCTGGACCGTCATTCCGTTCCTCATCATCGCGGCGCTGGCCTTCCCGGCCACCCGGGTCATCATCGACGCCCGCGACGCCACCAACCCGGACATGACCGTCAAGGTGGTCGGCTACCAGTGGAAGTGGAGCTACGACTACCTCGACGAGAACCTGTTCTTCTACAGCACCCTGGCCACGCCGCCCGAGCAGATCGGCTCGCTGCTGGGCTACGGCGCCCGCACCCACGCCGCCACCGAGGTGGTCCGCAGCGAGAACTACCTGCTCGAGGTCGACGAGCACCTGGTGGTGCCGGTGGGCAAGAAGGTGCGGCTGCTGATCACCGCCGCCGACGTGCTGCACTCGTGGGCGGTCCCGGCGCTGGGCGTCAAGCAGGACGCGATCCCCGGCATCGTCCGCGAGGCGTGGTTCCGCGCCGAGAAGGAGGGGATCTACCGCGGCCAGTGCACCGAGCTGTGCGGCAAGAACCACGCCTTTATGCCCATCGTCGTCGAGGTGGTCAGCGAGGCCGAGTACGCGACCTGGCTCGCCGCCCGCGGCGGCGGCGCGACCGAGGAAGACCTGCCGGTCGCGGTCGGCGACGTCGTCCCGGCCACGGCGCCGGCGAGCGCCGGCGCGGCGCCGGCCGAATGGACCGCCGAGGCCGTCTACGCCTACGGCGAGCAGGGCTACACCACCCACTGCGTCGCCTGCCACCAGGCCGACGGCCAAGGCCTGCCGCCGACCTTCCCGGCGCTGGCGGGGACCGGCATCGCGGTCGGCGGCGCCGAGCCGCACATCGACATCGTCCTCAACGGCAAGGCGGGGACCACCATGGCCTCGTTCGCCTACCTGTCCGACGCCGAGATCGCCGCGATCGTCCACTACGAGCGCAACGCCTGGGGCAACGACAGCGGCGACCTGGTGACCCCCGAAGACGTCGCGGCGCGGCGCTAGGCGGACATGAGCCTGCTCGCCATCGACTCGGCCGCCGACGCGGCGGTGGCGGTCGCGGCGGTGGCGCTGACCGCGACCCTCGCCGGCGCCCTGGCGGGCTCGACGCTGTTCTACATGCGGCGCTTCGCCGCCGGCAGCGCGCGGGTCCGGCGCGCGGCGCTGGCCTTCAAGCTCACCCTGGCGGCCTGGCTGCTCAGCGGCGCGGCGGCGCTGGCCTGGGTGCTGGCGGCCTACGGCGGCGCGGCGGCGGCGCTGGCCGCCTACCTGGCGCTGCACATCGTCCCCTTCGCGGTCCTGGGCGCCTACACCGCCTGGTGCCGGCAGGTGGTCCGCTACGCGCGGCGCGACAAGATCCGCGCCGTGTCGCGCGGCCTCGCGCTCCTGCGGGAGCCCGCCGTAAAATAGCCACCGGAGCAGATCGCAATGGATTCAAGCCTGCCGCACGCCGAAGCCGCCCACCACGGCCACGGCCGCCCATCGGGCCTGTGGGCCCTGGCGGTGCACTACTTCACCACCACCAACCACAAGGACATCGGCACGATGTACCTGTGGTTCGGGCTGTTCAACTTCTTCGCGGGCGGCGTCATGGCGCTGATCGTCCGCGCCGAGCTGTTCATGCCGGGGCTGCAGGTGATCAACCCCAGCCTGTACAACCAGCTGATCACCCTGCACGGCCTGGTGATGATCTTCGGCGGCCTGATGCCGGCGTTCACCGGCTTCGCCAACTGGCAGCTGCCGGTGATGATCGGCGCCTCGGACATGGCCTTCGCCCGCCTGAACAACTGGAGCTTCTGGCTGCTGCCGCCGGCGGCGGCGCTGCTGCTGCTGTCGTTCTTCGTCCCCGGCGGCGCGACCGCGGCCGGCTGGACGCTGTACGCGCCGCTGTCGGTGCAGCAGGGCATCGGCATGGACATGGCGATCTTCGCGATCCACCTGATGGGGATCTCCTCGATCATGGGCTCGATCAACATCATCACCACCATCCTCAACATGCGCTCGCCGGACATGCCCTTGATGAAGATGCCGCTGTTCTGCTGGACCTGGGTGGTGACCGCCTTTCTGCTGATCTTCTCGATGCCGGTGCTCGCCGGCGGCGTGACCATGCTGCTGACCGACCGGCACTTCGGCACCGACTTCTTCAACGCCGCCGGCGGCGGCGACCCGGTGCTGTACCAGCACATCTTCTGGTTCTTCGGCCATCCGGAGGTCTACATCCTCGCGCTGCCGGCCTTCGGCATCATCTCGACCATCCTGCCGGTGTTCTCGCGCAAGCGGCTGTTCGGCTACACCTCGATGGTCTACGCGACGGTGGGCATCGCGCTGCTGGCCTGCGTGGTCTGGGCGCACCACATGTTCACGGTCGGCATGCCGACGGTGGCGGTGCTGTTCTTCATGTACGCGACGATGCTGATCGCGGTCCCGACCGGGGTGAAGGTCTTCAACTGGCTCGCGACCATGTGGCAGGGGGCGATGACCTTCGAGACGCCGATGCTGTTCGCGATCGGCTTTTTGGTCCTGTTCACCATCGGCGGGCTCACCGGCATCGTGCTGTCGATCGCGCCGATCGACATCCAGCTGCACGACAGCTACTACGTGGTGGCGCACTTCCACTACGTCATGGTGGCGGGCTCGCTGTTCGCGCTGTTCGCGGCCGCCTACTTCTGGCTGCCGAAGTACGTCGGCCGGATGTACAACGAGAGCCTGGGCAAGCTGCACTTCTGGCTGACCTTCATCTTCTTCAACCTGACCTTCTTCGTCCAGCACTTCCTGGGCCTCGCCGGCATGCCGCGGCGGATCCCGGACTACGCGCTGCAGTTCGCGGACTTCAACGCGATCTCCTCGGTGGGGGCCTTCGGCTTCGGCATCGCGCAGCTGCTGTTCGTCTACGTGGTCATCGACTGCATCCGGGCGGGCGCCAAGACCTCCGAGAAGCACGTCTGGGAGGGCGTGGACACCCTGGAATGGGAGCTGCCGACGCCGCTGCCCTACCACAGCTTCCACCACCCGCCGAAGATCGTCTGGGACGATTACAAGCCCAAGCTGGCGGACGGCGGCGCCCACTGACGGCGTCCCTGGCGGCCGCCGCGCTGCCATGAAACCCAAGCACTGGACCGCGCTGGCGCTGGCGGCGCTGGTGGCGGGGATGTTCGTCCTGACCCTGCTGTACTTCCGCATCTAGCGGCCGCGGCGCGGCGCAGCAGCCATGGCGGACGCGACCATCGTCTGGGACCGCGGCGCCGCCGAGATCCAGCTGCTTGGCGGCATGCTGGGGCCGCTGCGGCTGAAGCTGGCCGCCGGCCGGGGGCAGGGGGCCGACGGCGGCTCCGACCGGCCGCCATGGTGGGACCGGGACTGGCCGGGCGCCTGGAAGTACCACGAGGGCGAGGACGGCCTGCGGGAGGTGTCGGTGCTGGCGGTGGCGCCCTGGGGCGAGGACATCGGCCCCGAATACGACGCGCTGCCGCCGCTGATGCAGCGGCTGCGGGGCGAGTGGCCCTGCGCGCCCTTCGGGGCCCCGGCGGCGCCGGCGCGGCTGCCGTGGCGCTGGCGGCCGCGGCGGGCGGCGGGCTGGGCCGACCCGCACATCCACGGCCACGCCGCCAACCACCCCTGGACGCTGGAGCGGCGCGAGGAGACGGCCGTGGAGCTCGCCATCGACTGCCCCGCCGAGCACCCGCTGCGGCGGCTGGAGCGGCGGATCGCGGGGATCCCGGGGGAAGCGGCGGTGGAGATCGGGCTGCGGATCGAGGCGCGGCGGGAAGTGGCGCTGCCGGTGGCGCTGCACCCGGTGTTCGCGCTGCCGCGGCGGCCGCGGGCGGCGCTGCTCGAGCCGGGCGAGTTCAAGGCGGGCCGGGTCTGCCCGCTGCAGGCCGGGCCGGAGTCCTCGCTGCTGGTGCCGGACGCCGAGTTCAGCAGCATCGAGGCCATCCCCTCGACCGCCGGCGAGACCTCGATCGCGCGGCTGCCGCTGGACATCGCGACCGAGGAGCTGGTGCAGCTGTGCGGCACCGGCGGCGCGGTGAGCCTGGTCGACATGGAGCAGGGCTGCCGGACCACGCTGCGCTTCGATCCGCAAGCCTTCCCCTCGGTGCTGCTGTGGGTCGCGAACGGCGGCCGGACCGACTATCCCTGGCGCGGCCGCTTCGTCGCGGTCGGCGTCGAGCCGGTGCGGGCGGCCTTCGACCTGGGCGTGGACGTCAGCTGCGACCCGGGCAACCCGATCGCGAAGGCCGGCTACCCGACCGCCTTGGAGCTGGGAGCGGGGGAGTCGTTCAGCACCAGCTACCGCATCGAGGCGACGAGCCTGTAGGCGGACGGCTCAGTAGTCGCCGCACACGCTGCACTGCGCATGCACCAGCTCTTCCTCGCTGGCGATTGATTTGCTCTTCTTTGGCGGCCTTTTGGCCAGCAGCCGTATCTGCCTGTAGCTGGGCGCTTTTTTGTCATCCTCCCTTGAGACGCCGAAAAAGCCGACCTTTATGTTGCCGCCCTTGGTGCGCTCCGATTTGCCTTCTCTGATGCGCTGATATTTCTTCTCTATGTCGATCCACCACTTGATGTCGGACGGCGTGTTTTTGACGCTTTGCAGCTCCGGCGGCATGCTGTCGTCGATTTTCTTCATCTCTCTGCTTATTTCCACCAGCGTGTTGTGGCTTTTCATGAAGCAGTACACGCAGTTGGTCAGGTTGGTTTCGTAGGGTATCCTCAGGTCGTACTCTTTCTTGTTCCAGAATTCGACCACATCGGCTTTGGAGACGCCGCCTTCGGCCAGAGGCATGTAGATGATCTCGGCAGTCTCTTCCCTAGCCATCCTGGCCTTGATGTTCGCCACCCTGTGCGGTTCATCTCCCCTGATGCCTATCACGGAGACGTAGCCGTCAGCATAGTCCTCCGGCGACAGCATCGCCTCCTCGGCAGCGAACACGTTCTTCTTTATTTTCTCTAGCGGCCTCACGCCAACCGCAGAGAAATCGTTGAACTGCTGGGGAGGTCTTCTGTATTCGCTCTGGAGCAGGCATCTTTTTCTGTCCAGATACTCTTCCACATTATGGCCGTTGCGGTACTTCACCTGCCGCGCTAGCTCATCCTCTGTAATTTGACCTTTGTTCATGTAATGACCGCGGTGTGCTGTAGCCCTCTTCAAAGCCAGCCACTCCATCAGAAATGACCGGGTTGTTGAAACCTTCATCTCTTGCGTGCAGCTCCTTTTGATCCGGTCAGGAAGATAGTTGTGGAAACTGATCATTTCCTCGAACACTTCCCCGCGCCATTTATAGCCATCACGGAAGGATTTGCTGTACGGCCGGTCCTGAACCAAGCGGAACGTGGGAAATCGCCGCCACTCTCCTTTACTGGCGTCTTCATAGGTCTGGAACTCGAGCCAGAAAAAGGGGATGCCGTATTCCTGTTCGCACTCCTCTTTCAGGCGCCGAACGAACTCGTAGGTGGCGGGATGCTCCGCAGAGGTGTTGTTGAAAACAACAACATCTTTCCTGGAAGCCTTCAGCTTTTTTTGCCTGAGCATCCTCAGGAGCATCATGGCGCTGGACCTGCCTCCAGAGACCTTGACGATGTGGGGAAGCGTCCGGTGCCGGGTAAGGCAATAATCAGACATTCTTTATCTTTTCGTCTTTCTCAAAAATTTTGACTATTTTGCGCGGCTCTAGAAATCCCAAATGACGCCGCTGATTCAAATCAGCCACTCTGTTTATTATTCTCTTGACCCTTTTCGCCTTATCTTCCTCACTTTCGGTTCTTTTGAGTTCTTGTATCTTGTTTAGCATGAAAACAATGAACGCCGCACGTATATGAGATTCGCCTATGATCGTTTTGCGGGTGGTTGCAGCCTCTGCCAGCTGCCTCCAAACTGCGCTTTCGAGCAGGCACTGATAAATCTCCTCCTCTGAAATATCCTTGGCCAGACTGTGCTTTTTAGTTTCCTGCACCATGTGATAGCGCCAATACATGACAGAGGTGGGGCAATCTAGATAGACCGTTCTATTGTAACGGACTACAATGCCTCCCGCATGCCTTAGTATGTCTCTAAGGCAGATATCTATCTTCTCGTCGTCTGTGCTTTTGAGTATCGCTTTGATCTCGCGCTCCCCATTCGGCTGGGAAGCTTTGTGAAAAGCGAAAAAAGAGCGCTTGAGAAAGCCACTTTCCACGCACTTTACGTGGATGGCAAACCACAGGGGCGGATGCCAGAGCTTGTTGGCCGGAATCGCTTTCAGGCTCTTGACAAGCCGGCCACACGCTGACCAGGGAGGGGCGGGGAACTCCTTTTCACCCCATGGCTCGGCGGGCGGAATGAAATCATCCACAGAAGGGAGATTCCAGCCATCGAAAATTGTGGCGTACTCCTCCTTGCTGGCTTCGGAGAACTTTTGAATGAAAGCTTTTTTCTTTTCATTGCTGGCATTCAGCAACTCGTTTTGCTTTTCTTCGAATTTGGCAAAATCAATCATTTTTAAAATCAAAAGTTATGTTCTTCCACTTAGACGCTATCTCGAGCGGGATATCTTTTTCTTTTTTCAATCTCCCCCAAGCGTCCGGCACAAACCGGTCCAGAATTTCAAACATGCTTTCCAGTGCTTCGTGCTGTTCTACTATATCTCCATCCTCTTCTTTAGCCTCTTCGTTCAACATTACCAAGTATGTCAAGGCGCTTGCAAAAACACCGGACATGAATATGTCCTGGATCTTTTCGTCTGTGTTGTCGTACTTTTTGAAAAGATCAAGCGCCAGCCGCACGCTGAAAACAAAATCCGGGCTCTCGGCATGCGCGATTTTATAGGTGCCGTCATCCAATTCAGGATCCTTCACCACTATAAACAGGTTGTTGTGCTTAGCCGCTAGCTCTATGTACTCTCCCTCAGCTATTATTGAGCCCTCATCGAACTCAAACTCAAGCCCTTGCATGAACTTGCCTAGCCCATGCTTTTCTTCGCCAGTAAAAGACTGGTGCGCAGTGCTTAGCACTAGGGGGCGGACCAGAGTCTTTTCCCGGACTATCCGGTCCGGCTCGATAGCTATTCTTTGATTGCTGCCTTCTTTCTTGTCAGCAATGTGCAGCTGCCGAAGCGAAGAGCGCGGAGAAATAATCTCGCAAGCATACACTGCTTTTTGCTCTTTGAGGAGCTGGAACACCAGGTTGCCGCTGGTCAGCATGTGTCTGACCAACAGAGCCCTTTCTTCTGGAATTACCTCGCTTGTGAACGAGGCATTCACGTAGTCGGCCTTGCCGGGCCTTAATTGTGGAGCATTCGCCAAAATGCTCATTTCTTTTTCCCTGGGTCAATGAACTCGACCTCATGTTCGGAAATATCAAAATTGGAAGGGGGGGGGGTCATCTCCATTTCCAGTTCAAAAGCACCTTTCTTTACATCTTCCAGACGAAGGCCGACGCATCTATTCTTGCCGTCCTTACTGTCTAGGATATGATGTTGGGCATCCAAGATGGATCCATCTTTACGAGACTCGAAAGATATGGGAATGCACTCGTCCGCTTCCGGAAGGTCACAGCTAGCGTCAGAGCCGCTTTTGCGCACCAAGCTAACTTCCACCTGCCCCACAGAATCCAACGCTTCGGCAAAAATCAATATTTTTTTGCCGTCAGCAATCTTAAAAGATGATTGTATGTTTGCAAGCTGTCCCTTGGGAGTATACGAGATTTTGCCTCCTTTGCGCCTGGGCTTCTTATTTTGTGTTTGCTGTTCTTTTTCCCTATCCTTGACCCGCCTCCTTGCCCTTCTCACAGGCGTGGGTTTGTCGTCCGGGGTCAGGGGGAGAACAAAATAGTTCGAAGGGATAACATCAACTTCCTTCTCTTTCTCGGCCTCGCCCTTAATGCGATTTTGAATGCTTTGCAGAACCTCATTGAGTCGCTCTTTATCTTTAGCGACCATGTCGTCGCTTTTCAGGCTCATCTTGATATGGGTTGGGTTTTCGGACATTTTTATCAATCCACCCGCCTTGGGAGCGGCTTTGTTATCCACTGCGATCAGTGCATTGAATGGAGCGTAGCCGCCAAATGAGTAGGGCCTGTTTCGCGGAACAGCGTTGGTTATCCACATGCCATTGCGATATAGATGTATCTCCGTAGGAGCAAATTCTTTGCCACTCTTCAGGTATAGCTTTGCAGTCTCGTTAGATTTCCCTAAATCTATGTTTATCGGGTTGCCCGCATTGTCATTCAGATTCTTGTACAAATCAAAAAACTTTTTGCCCGACACGCCAACGCTTGCCCTGGCCGCTTTCTTTTCTCGATTGCTTTCGAGCATTTCCTGCAGGTTTTTATGATCTAGGACCTCGGATCCATACCGAACAATCAGAGCTTCTCTGTATATCAGTGGCATGAAATGGGCTGCCGCTGTGTAGAAAATGTCTTCTTTCAAATCTTTTTCTTCGCCATTGAAGAGATTGAAGGCAAGGATGCAGACAAAGGAGCCAGTCTTGTATTTTTCAGCAATGTGATTAATTTTCTTCTCCCAGATACCGCCCACCTCAGCGGCGCTGGGAAATTGCATTGCCTCTCTCTGCCCCATCTTCTTTCTTGGCTTTCTCAGATATCCATCCGATCCTCTGGGAAAATCATCCGTGTCATGCGACCTTAGAATGGCATGGCCGGAAACAATGCTCTCTTGCTTGCTCACTCCTCCGTACACTATGTATCTCAGGTGCGAAGCCGGAAAGGCGGTAAGATGCCCCACCCCATATGCTCCAGACGACCCTGCTTCGGTGCCAGTATTGCCTTCCGCTAGCAGGTCATTCATGTTGCGTGTATCGAGGCCTATCCCGTTATCGATCACCCAGAGCACGTCCAACTCCTTGCGTTTGAGTTGGTTTTCTATGGTTTCGATTATGCCCTTTTCCTGCACCTGGCCCAAGGCCTTAGATTTTTCTTTTGCGGCCGCAAAAGATCGCTCAAAGCACTCCCGAGCCGGCATGTCGTCCGGACTTATTTTGTCTTTCACGAATGTCACTTCCGTGACTTTTCTTTTTGCCTTAGCCACCGCATCCGTGGCGTTTTGAATCAACTCTCTGACAACTATGTCAGCGTAGGCGTCTTTATAGGTGGAAAGCCCAAGCTGACGAAAGCCTTCTTCTTTCTCACCATAGCAGAATTCCAGCTCGAATTTCTTAGTCACGAAGTTTATTTTACAACGCGTTCTTTTCCAGGTCCTCCTGGAAGTTCTTGCAGTCGATGCACTTGGTCGCCATCGGCCTCGAGGCCATGCGCTTGATGCCGATCTGCACCCCGCAGTCCTC
>MEIE01000239.1 GCA_001750625.1 Candidatus Amphirhobacter heronislandensis | reverse complement strand
CAGCTCGAAGATGTCCGCATCCCCGGCCAGCGCCACGTCCACCGAACGGCAGGCGCTCGAGCTGCGCTGGAACGCCAGCCCGCTGTCGGTCGCCGTGGTGCTGTTCAAAAGCACCTCGGTCTCGAAGACCTGCGCCGCCGTCTCGTCGTCGGCGCTGAACGTGCTCCATGCCGCCGTCGCCGCCAGCGTCAGCTTCCATTGAAGCGTCAGCGCCGTCGGCGTCCGCGGGTCCACGCACGATGCGTTCGGCGTCGCGACCACGTCCACGTCGATGGTCGCGCCGCCGGACGGGACCGCCGCGCCCGCCGCGAAGAACAGCCGCACGTGGTCGCTGTCATTGCCGCTCGCCGCCATCTTGACGTCGCTCAGCCCCGTGCTCGGCGACGCGTTCGCGCCCCGGTAGCGCAGCAGCTCGACATAGGACGGCGCGTCCGCTCCCAGCGCCATGTCGATCTGGCTGCAGGCCGTCGAGTTGCGCTGGAACGCCAGCCCGGTGTCCGTCCGCCCCGTCGCCTGCGCCAGCAGCGCCGGGCCGAAAATCGCTTCGGCCGTCGCGTCGTCCGCGTCATTCCACCGTCACCGGCCCCGGCGTCCGCGGGTCCGCGCAGGCCGAGTTCGGCGTCCCGACCACGGCGATGGTGATCTCGTCGCCCGCCGTCACCGCCGCGTTCGCCGCGAAGAACAGCCGCGCGTGGTCGTCGTCCGAAGCGCCGGTCTGCATCCTGATGTCGCTGAGGCCGGAGCTCGGCGAGGCGTCCGTGCCCCGGTAGCGCCGCAGCTGCAGATAGGAAGGCGCCCCCGCGCCCAGCGCCACGTCGACGCGCTGGCACAGGCCGCTGCCGTCGCCCCAGTTGCGGTGGAACGCCAGCCCCGTGTCCGTGCCGTTGTCCGCCCGCGCCAGCACGATCGGCGAGAACGCCGCCGTCGTCTCGTCCTCGTCGCGGCCCAGCTCCGCCCAGTCCGCCGTCTCCGCGATCGTCAGCCGCCACTGCTGCGTCAGCGCCGCCGGCGTCGACGGATTGCTCGCGCAGCTCG
>MEIE01000238.1 GCA_001750625.1 Candidatus Amphirhobacter heronislandensis | reverse complement strand
GCATCCACGTGCTGCAGGGCGAGCGCGAGCTGGCGCGGGACTGCCGCTCGCTGGCGCGCTTCACGCTGCGGGACCTGCCGCCGCTGCCGGCGGGGACGGCGCGGATCCGGGTGACCTATCAGGCGGACGCGGACGGCATCGTGACCGTCGAGGCGCGGGAACAGACCACCGGCAAGAGCGCGGCGATCGAGGTCAAGCCCTCGTACGGCCTCGACGACGAGGAGGTCGCGGCGATGCTGCGCGCGGCCACCGAGCACGCCCAGGACGACGCCAAGGCCCGGGTACTGGCGGAAGCCCGAGCGCAGGCAGAGAGCTACGAGGCGATGCTGGCCGCCGCGCTGCGGGCGGACGCGGCGCTGGCGGGGGACGACGCGGCGGGGATCGAGGCCGGGAGAAAGAGTCTTGCGGCGGCGGCGGCGGGGGGCGGTGGCCGCGCTGGACAAGGCCTGCGAGGGCTTCGCGCAGCGCCGGATGGACGCGGCGATGGCGGCGGCGCTGCAGGGCCACAAGCTGGATGAACTGGGCTAGAATCGGCGCGCAAATGCCCAAAATCAAGGTCAGGCCCCACGGCGAACTCTGCCCCGAGGGCAAGGAAATCGAGGCCGCGGCGGGGGTGAGCCTGTGCGACGCGCTGCTGCGCAGCGGCATCGACATCGAGCACGCCTGCGAGAAGTCCTGCGCCTGCACCACCTGCCACGTCGTCGTCCGCAAGGGCTTCGACAACCTCAACGAGGCGACCGAGGACGAGGAGGACCTGCTGGACCGCGCCTGGGGCCTGGAGCCCGAATCGCGGCTGTCCTGCCAGGTCATGCTCGCCGACGAGGACCTCGACATCGAGATTCCGCTGTACACGATCAACCACGCCAAGGAGGACCACTGATGAAGTGGACCGACGCGCAGGAGATCGGCGTCGCGCTGGCCGAGGCGCACCCGGAGGCCAAGCCGCTGGAGATCCGCTTCACCGAGCTGCACGCGATGGTCTGCGCCCTCGAGGGCTTCGACGACGACCCGGAGGCCTCGAACGAGCGGCGGCTGGAGGCGATCCTGACCGCCTGGCTGGAGGAACTGGACTAGGCCGCC
>MEIE01000237.1 GCA_001750625.1 Candidatus Amphirhobacter heronislandensis | reverse complement strand
AGCGCCAGCAGCGCCAGGATGAACAGGCCGCGGCCCGGGTCCGAGGCGAAGGCGTGCACCGAGGACAGCACCCCCGAACGGACCAAGAAGGTGCCCAGCAGGCTGAGCACGAAGGCGAGGATCGCCAGCAGCACGCACCAGCTGCGGAACAGGCCGCGGCGGTCGGCGACCGCCAGGCAGTGCAGCAGCGCCGTCCCCGCCAGCCAGGGCATGAAGGAGGCGTTCTCGACCGGATCCCAGAACCACCAGCCGCCCCAGCCCAGCTCGTTGTACGCCCACCAGCTGCCCAGCGTGATGCCCAGCGTCAGGAAGGCCCAGGCCGCCGCCGTCCACGGCCGCAGCGCGCGCAGCCAGGCGGCGTCGGTCCGGCCCTCGGCGAGCGCCGCGACGCTGCAGGCGTAGGCGACCGCGAAGCCGACGTAGCCGGCGTACAGCAGCGGCGGATGGAAGACCAGGCCCGGATCCTGCAAAAGCGGGTTGAGGTCGCGGCCGTCGGCGCCGTCGGCGGCCGGCGCCGCGAGCCGCGTGAAGGGGTTGGAGGTCAGGACCATGAAAAGAAGGAAGCCGGCGTTGACCAGGCCCATCACGCCCAGCGCCCGCGCCTGCAGCGCCGCGTCCAGCGCGCCCGGCCGCCAGGCCAGGGCCGCGCCCCAGGCCGCGGCGATCAGCGTCCACAGCAGCAAGGAGCCCTCATGGCCGCCCCACACCGCCGCGAAGCGGTAGAACGCCGGCAGCAGCAGGTTGGAGTTGGCCGCGACGTAGGCGACCGAATAGTCGTGGACCATGAAGGCGCGCGCGAGGATGCCGAAGGCGGCCGCCGCGAATAAAAGCTGCGCGCCGGCCGCCGGCCGCGCCAGGACCAGCAGTCCCGCCCGGCCGGGGACGAAGGCGCAGGCGCTTTGGACCAGCGCCAGGCCCAGCGCGAGGATCAGGCACAGCTGGCCGAGCTCGGGCAGCATGGAATCCGCCTAGGGCAGCCGCAGGGTCTTGGCCGCCTCGAGGGCGGCCGCGGCCTCCGGCGGCATGTAGTTCTCGTCGTGCTTGGCGAGGACTTCGGTGGCGTAAAAGACGCCGTCCTCTTCGTAGCGGCCGCGCGCGACCACGCCCTGGCCCTCGCGGAACAGGTCCGGCAGCACGCCCTCGTACTCGACCGGGACGGTCGCGGCGGTGTCGGTGACCGCGAAGCTGGTGCGCAGGCCGTCCTGCGCCACCGAGCCCGCCTCGACCAGGCCGCCGATCCGCACCGC
>MEIE01000236.1 GCA_001750625.1 Candidatus Amphirhobacter heronislandensis | reverse complement strand
CGTGACTCTCTCCCGGACTTCCTTGACCTTCACTTCCTCGAATTATTCCAACGCCCAAACGGTCACCGTCACCGCCGCCGAAGACAGCGACACGAGCCACGAAACCGACACCGTCACCTTCTCCGCATCCGGCGGCATCACCGCCCCGAACGTCACGAAGGCGGTCCGTATCTACGATGACGAAGGACCGGGGTACGACATCACCCCCACTTCCTTGACCATGACCGAAGGCGGTCAGGCCACATTCCAAGTGCGCCTCAAGACACAGCCTTCGGTGAATGTAAATATTTTGAACACCAAGAGTTCTAATATCGACATCGACACCGACCCCGATACGGCAGGCAATCAAGACGGAATTTTTACCTTCAATCGAACCGACCAGACGAAAATTTGGAGTGAATACCAAACGATCACCATCTTTGCAAAGCAAGACAGCGATATGAATGACGAGTCGGGCTTTGTAAGATTCTTTACAACCAACGGTGATTATAGTTGGCAAGGAAACCCTCCTGTACTTGGAGCGGTAGCTATCACAGTCACCGACGACGACAAGCCCACCCCCACGGGCACGATTCAGATTTCCCCTGCGGGTACGCTGATCATCGACGAGGGCGATTCCACGGGAGGCACGCTCTCGGTCAGTCTCAGCAAAGCCCCGAGCCGCATCGAACTGGTCCACAGTCCAAACGGTCAAGGTCACCGCCGCCGAAGACAGCGACGGGAGCCACGAAACCGACACCATCACCTTCTCCGCAACCGGCGGCATCGACGCCCCGAACGTCACCAGGGCGGTCTCCATCACGGATGATGATGCGCCGGGGTACGACTTCACCCCCGCTTCCTTGACCATGACCGAAGGCGGACAAGCCACCTACCAAGTGCGCCTCAAGACACAGCCCTCGGTGAATGTCACAGTGGCAATCAACACCGGAGACCTCCGTCTCCGATACGACACAGACCCCGACACGGCGGGCAGACAAGACACATTGACCTTCAATCGAACCGACCAGACGAATCTTTGGAGTGATTACCAAACGGTAACCCTCTTTGCAGAGCATGACGACGATATGGATGACAAAGTATTTAGGGCGAATCACTCATCAGCCGACGGTGATTATAGTTGGGAAGGAAACCCTCCTGTATTTGGAGTGGTAACTGTCACCGTCACCGACGACGACAAGCCCACCCCCTCGGGCACGATTCAGATTTCCCCTGCGGGAACGCTGACCATCGACGAAGGCGATTCGACAGGGGGCACATTCCAAGTCAGTCTCTCCACCGCCCCG
>MEIE01000235.1 GCA_001750625.1 Candidatus Amphirhobacter heronislandensis | reverse complement strand
GCCAGGCCACCGTCAAGGGCGCCGGCGTGGTCGCGTCCGTGCAGGCGGCGTTCGGGGTCGCGGCCAGCGTCACGTTCACGACGCTGCCCGCCGTCACGCCCGCGTTCGCCTTGAAGAACAGGCGGACGTGATGGTTGTTCGTCCCCGCGCCGCTGTCCATCGTGATGTTGCTTAGCCCGGTGCTCGCGGACGCGCTGCTGCCCTGGTAGCGGACCAGCTCGACATAAGACGGCGGGCTGTTGACCAGCGCGACGTCGATCTGACGGCAGGCGGTCGAGCTTTGGTGGAACGCCAGGCCGGCTGCGGTCCTGCTGCCCGCGGCCGCCAGCGCCAGCGGCGAGAACGGGCCGTCGGAGACCGCGTCGTCGCTGCCTTGGTTGGTCCAGCTCGCCGGCGTCGCGATCGTCAGCCGCCAGGCGATCGTCAGCGGGTTTGGCGTGGTCGCGTCCGCGCAGGCGGCGTTCGGGGTCGCCACTAGCGTGACGTTCACGACGCTGCCGGCCGTTGCTGCATGCGGATGTCGCTCAGGCCGGTGCTGGCGGACGGGCTGCTGCCCTGGTACCGGATCAGCTCGACGTAGGACGGCGGGCTGTTGACCAGTGCGACGTCGATCCGGCGGCAGGCGGTCGAGCTTTGATGGAAGGCCAGGCCGGCCGCGGTGCGGCTGCCCGCGGCGGCCAGCGCCAGCGGCGAGAACGGACCGTCCGAAACCGCGTCGTCCCTGCCCTGGCTGCTCCAGCTCGCCGGCGTCGCGATCGTCAGCCGCCAGGCCACCGTCAAGGGCGCCGGCGTGGTCGCGTCCGTGCAGGCGGCGTTCGGGGTCGCGGCCAGCGTGACGTTCACCACCGAGCCCGCCGTCACGCCCGCGTTCGCCTTGAAGAACAGGCGGACGTGATGGTTGTTCGTCCCCGCGCCGCTGTCCATCGTGATGTTGCTCAGGCCGGTGCTCGCGGAGGCGCTGCTGCCCTGGTAGCGGACCAGTTCCACATAAGACGGCGGGCTGTTGACCAAGGACACGTCGATCTGACGGCAGGCGGTCGAGCTTTGGTGGAACGCCAGGCCCGTCGCGCTCCTGCTGCCTGCGGCCGCCAGCGCCAGCGGCGAGAACGGGCCATCGGAGACCGCGTCGTCGCTGCCTTGGTTGGCCCAGCTCGCCGGCGTCGCGATCGTCAGCCGCCAGGCGACCGTCAAGGGAGTCGGCGTGGTCGCGTCCGCGCAGGCGGCGACGCTGCCGGCCGTCACCGCCGCCTGCGCCTTGAAGAACAGCCGGACGTGGTTGTCGGAGCCATGGTTCTGCTGCATGCGGATGTCGCTCAGGCTGGCGGTCGACGACGGGCTGCTGCCCTGGTACCGGACCAGCTCGACGTAGCTCGGCGGGCTGTTGACCAGCGCGACGTCGACCCGGCGGCAGGCGGTCGAGCTTTGATGGAAGGCCAGGCCGGCCGCCGTCCTGCTGCCGGCCGCGGCCAGCGCCAGCGGCGAGAACGGGCCGTCGGAGACCGCGTCGTCCCTGCCCTGGCTGCTCCAGCTCGCCGGCGTCGCGATCGTCATGCTCCAGGCCACCGTCAAGGGCGCCGGCGTCGCCGCGGCCGCGCAGGACGCGTTCGGCGTCGCGACCAGCGTGACGTTCACCACCGATCCCGCCGTCACGCCCGCGTTCGCCTTGAAGAACAGCCGGACGTGATGGTTGTTCGTCCCCGCGCCGCTGTCCATCGTTATGTTGCTAAGGCCAGTGCTCGTGGATGCGCTGCTGCCCTGGTAGCGTACCAGTTCCACGTAGGACGGCGGGCTGTTGACCAGCGCGACATCGATTCGCCGGCAGGCGGTCGAGCTTTGGTGGAACGCCAGGCCCGTCGCGCTCCTGCTGCCAGCGGCCGCCAGGACCAGCGGCGAGAACGGGCCGTCTGAGACCGCGTCGTCGCTGCCCTGATTGGTCCAGGCCGCCGCGGTCGCGATCGTCAGGTTCCAGCTTACGGTCAAGGGCGCCGGCGTCCGCGGATC
>MEIE01000234.1 GCA_001750625.1 Candidatus Amphirhobacter heronislandensis | reverse complement strand
CGGTCCCCGGCCTGGCCTACATGCACTGGATCGGCGTCCTCGGCGCCGGCTTCGGCAAGTTCTCCGGCCATGCGCTGCCGCCGAGCGTCTGGCACCAGGACCTGCTGCAGCGCCTGGTGCTCTATCCACGCCAGGCCATCGGCAACGAGTGGCTGCCCTACATCCCCCTGCTGTGGTACGCCGCCTGGCGCGGCCAGCTGGCATGGCGGCGGCGGGCCGTCCCGCCCGCCGCCCGCGCGACCGACTGGCTGCTGGCCTTCGGCCTCCTCTACCTGGTCGTCTCCAGCATTCTGTCCGTCCAGCCGCTGTCGATCCTCACCAACCGCCCGCGCGAGTTCGCGCCGCTCAAGGCCATGCTCGCGTACTGGCTGTGGGTGCGCTCGCGCTGGGCCGGCGGCGCGGCGCTCGCCGCCATGCTGCTGACCAACGCCCTCACATATCCTTTCAACACCGTCAGCATCTACAGCCGCGAATCGATTCTCGGCCCCCGCCTGCTGCAGCACGCCGCCGCGATCCACCAGCCTTACGGCCATCCGCTCGACGAGGCGATCGGCCTGCTCGACGAGCACGCCGCGGACGGCGACCTGATCTACGCGCCTCCCTTCCACTACCGGGAAACGATGGCTGCGGCCAACGGCGACCGCTTCTTCTACTGCTGCCATCTCGACCTCCGCGACGAGCGCGCCCGCGCCATCGCCGGACGGCTGCCCGGCACCCATCTGACGGCCAACCCGCTGGAAGCCGACTGGCAGCTGCAAATAGGCCAGCAAGGCCAGCTGGAGGACGAGCTGATGTTCCATTACGAGCTCTTCGCCCACGGCGAACGCTCCTTGCAGTTCACCCAGGGGCCGGAGCCCAGCCGGCACCTGTTCCAGTCTCCACCGGACCAAAACTCCTTCCTGCTGCTCAAGAAGCGCCCCGGCGCCGCCGTCGGCGCGCTGCCATGACCAGTCCCGCCGCGCCCGCGCCGCTGGCGCGCGTCCAGACCGTCCTGCTGGCGGCGGGCCGCTGGGCGCTGAGCAACAGGCCGCTCGCGCTGCTGTTCCTAGCGGCCGCCTACCTGAGCCTGGTCAACCTCGACCGGGTGGGCTACTGGAGCGACGAGGCGATCAACCGCAACATCGGCGTGACGCTGCTCGCGACCGGCGACCTCAGCGGCTGGGACGGCCGCAACCTCACCGGCGGCGCCAACGGCCGCAGCCTCAACGCCGAGCTGCGCGACGCCTT
>MEIE01000233.1 GCA_001750625.1 Candidatus Amphirhobacter heronislandensis | reverse complement strand
AGCCGCAGGTCGCTGAGCGCGATGTACAGCGCGCAGTGGAACAGCGTCCGGCGGTAGCGCAGCGACAGGCCGCGCAGCTCCGCGTCGCTCAGGGGCTTCTTGCTGTGCTCGCGGTACTCGCGCAGGATGAACGCCTCGTCCAAGTCCGGCCGGCCCAGCAGCTGGCGCACCATGCGGACGACCATCTGGCGTTCACGGTCGCCTTCGTCGCCATCGGCGTGCGCGATGTCATGGGCGATGACGTACAGCGCCCGCAGCGTGGTCGCGCCCTCCTGCTCGTTCACGTCGATGTGCACCCGCGGATTGACGATCATCCGCCTGATGGACGTCAGCACCAGGTAGACGATGAAGGCGATGATGATGGTCTGAATCATCGAATCAGTCATGCCACGCTAGCGGGCAACAGCATGCCGGCGCCATGTCCGCCCTGCCCGTGCTCATCTTTTCCTGCCAGGCGAGCGCTTGCCCGTCAAGGTCATGTACGCCGCCTGGATTTCCTTGAGCTTGGCCTCGGCGGCTTTTTTCTTCTCCGGATCGGGTTCGCGGTCGGGATGGGCTGCCATTCTTTTCTTTTGGAAAGCCTTATCGATCTGCTCTTCTGTCGCGTCCTTTTCCAAGCCTAGGACTCTCAGGGCAAGCTCGCGGGGGCTTTGGCCCTTCTTCAGCAGGGGCAGCTTGTCGCCATCGTACTCGTTGTCTCTCAATCCCTCAAGGGCCTCGAACAGAGCCTTCACCTCTTCTTCGCCTAAGTCCAAGGTCCTGGACATCTCTTCCAGCACTTTATGCGATACGCCCAGACCAACAACGCTACGCGCTTGCGCCAGGACAGGCCACGGGCCTTCTCGACGCTCAGCTGCCGCGGCTGCTGGTACTCTTCAAGGATGTGCTCCTCATCCATCGCCGGCTGGTCCAGCGCCTCGCGCACGACCTTCACCAGCGTCACCTCCCTGTCGGCTGGACCATCCATTCGCTGCACGATCGCATACAGCGACCGCAGCACGATCTGGTCTTCCTGCCTGTTCAGGTCGAGACGGACGGTGAAAAGCCGGTTGAGCGTCCAGATCA
>MEIE01000232.1 GCA_001750625.1 Candidatus Amphirhobacter heronislandensis | reverse complement strand
AGGACGGACGGATGTCGGTGGCGGAAATCCGGGAGATCTACGGCGACCGCTACGTGGACATGGTGCTGAAGATGGAAGCGGAGCAGGAGATAACCCTTCACGACGCGGTGATCTACCTGGATCTGGATCTTGACGACTACGAAATTCTCAGGGGCGACGACCCGTGTTATTGATAATCGATAGCAAAGGCTATCTCGTCGACTCCAGCACCCTGCTGAACTGGAAACGCCGAATCACCGGCACGGACCCGAAGGAGGCGCGCTTCCGCAAGTGGATCCGGGCCGTTTTCCAAATAGGGCTGCTCAACATATCGAGGGCCATCGAGGAGGAGATTGAGCGCAACAGCCCCACGCTCAGCAAGGTGCTCAAGAAGTGGGGCGTCAAGCCCATCGACTTCGGCCTTGGCCCCGACCCCACGACCGCAGAGGCGGAGGTCATGCTGGCGCAGCTCGAGGCGGAGGGCCGCATCACCAGCAACAGCTGCGTAGGCGTCAATGACCTGCGCATCATCCTCATCGCCGAGCGCTACGAGCTGGCGGTCGTGACCGACGAGGCGCATGGCAAGGACAGGTGCAACATGCCCACCGTCTGCCGGGAACGGGGAGTGCCGTGCGTGAGGTCTGCGGACCTGCTTGCCGAACGCGGTTTTTGACGGCGGCAGGGCGGTGGACAGCGTGCTGCTGACGCCGTACGGCCGCCGGAGTGCGGCGCCGGGATGAGCGATGACGGAAGAAAAAGATCAAACAGAGGAAAGGCCCGAAGACAATCCCTATTGGGAGGTCCATCCCCTGTCCTACTGGCGCTACCCCGCCTGGGATCTGCCTGACATGTTCCGGGCTTCGGCTTCCAGGGACAGGCTGAAACGCGAGTGGCGCGAAGCCATCAGCGAGGCCAATGGCGAAGAAAAGCCTCGATGAAGTTGCCGGACTTCATCGCTTGGCTCTAATGGCCGCCGCGCGCTGTGGGCGAAATGGTGCCGGGCTGGGCCCACGCTTGGAGATGGCGTAGAATTGACGGCGTCATGAGGGGGGGGGTATTCACCTGACGCGCAGCCGCGGCGGCTAGGCCGCGCCTGCTTCTTCCTCCTTGCGCTGCTGCTGGCGGCTTTATTCGCCACGCCCAAGGCGTGGGCGCAGACTTGGCAAACGTACAGCGGACACAATACAACGGCGGTCACCGGCCTTATCGCTGCCGACCTGAATGTGGCGACATCCGACACCCCTACGGGGCTGGTTTTCCGAAGGAATGGTGGTAACACGGCAGCCTGTCAAAACATAGCAAACGTCCTGGATAGTAGTAGCAGAGCTATTTTTGCGCTGTATTCATATTCCGACGACAGCGTACTGCAAGGTCCGGGGAATACAATTCAAGTTCCAATAGCAAGCGATTTGAATACCAATGTCCGCATATTTCTCCGGAGCAGTTACAAGCAGCACGGCGAAGCCACTTTGACAGTTTCGCTGGTCGCGAGTGCTGCAACTTGCCCTCAGCTTGATCCCCTGACCATCACCTGGGCGGTGACAGTTTCTGTCCCATGGACTGACGCAGGCTCGCACAGCGATGAAGCGGCGAGCGCGTTCTCGCCGGTGATCATCGGGGCGAGCACGGACAGGACCGCAACCGGGCTGGCCTTCCATAAAAGCCCGGCAACCTGCCGGCAGATCGACGTGGCGCTGGGGTCCGGCGCGCCTGACAGCGTGGAGCTGGTGCGCTACGACGGCAACAGCCCGGCAAGCAATGCGGCGCTCAGCAACATCCACATGGAGAGCGGCAAC
>MEIE01000231.1 GCA_001750625.1 Candidatus Amphirhobacter heronislandensis | reverse complement strand
TGAGCGCAAGCGCCCGACATCGGCTGCCACCGCCCCTTTCGAAGGAACCGGCCCTCTTCGATCGCGAACTCGCGGCATTAACCGATACCCTCGGTCAGGGTAAATCGTGGCAGGACGGATTGCACGAGACTCGTGACCCCAAGCGAAACCCCCGACGAACGATTGATTGACAAGCCCATCGACAAGCAAGGCGCCGGGTAAGCCACTCTTCGTCAATGCGCCTTGAATCCGACGCCCCTCAAGCGTATCGGAACGTCTCTCAAGCGCATCGGAGGTTGATTTCGTACAAGCCTGATGTATGATCACCCGATTGAACGAGGCGTCGTTCCGGCTTGAATCCGCCTCACCGAGAGAAAATTCTCCCAAAGTCGATTTTGACGGATGGATAAAAGGTAAACCGATGAAATCAATTACCCCCCCCCCCCCCATTAGAAAACGCTTTACTGCCAATCTTTCTTTCCTAAGACAAGATACTCTCCTTCTCGATTCCGAAGGATTCTCAGAAAAGCCTTGGTTCGCTCAAGCAATATTTTATATTTTCGCAGTTGTAGCAATTCTTTTTTCCTCTCTATCCGGTGCATTCGCGCAATCGACCCCGACGGGAACGATTCAGGTCACCCCGACCGGAATCCTGAGCATCGAAGAGGGCGATCCAACCGGAGTCACTCTTTCGGTCAGTCTTTCCGCCTCCGCCACTCCGACTTCGAACGTGACCGTCTCTCTTTCCAAGACCAACGCGGACGTCACCCTCTCCCCGACTTCGCTCACCTTCGCTACTTCGAACTATTCTACCGCTCAGTCGGTCATCGTCACCGCCGCCCAGACACGACCCACGAAACCGACACCATCACCTTCTCCGCATCCGGCGGCATCACCGCCCCGAACGTCACCAAGGCGGTCCATATCTACGATGACGAGGGACCGGGGTACGACATCACCCCCGCTTCCTTGACCATCGCCGAAGGCGGACAAGCCACCTTCCAAGTGCGCCTGAAGACGCAGCCTACAAGAGATTTAAATATTTCGGTCGATAAGAGCTCTGCCCTTGTCGAAATCGACATTGACCCCGACACGGCGGGCAGGCAAGATGGACTTTTGCGATTCAATCAAACCAACCAGACGAAGATTTGGAGTGAATACCGAACGATAGCTGTCTTTCCAAAGCATGACAGCGATATGAATGACGAATCGACCAGGATAAGATTATTTGCATCTGTCTCAGGAGATTATTCTATCTTCAATACCCCTTCTGTATTAGGAATTATCCCTATCACAATCACCGACGACGACAAGCCCACGCCGGCGGGAACGATTCAGGTCACCCCCGCCGGAACCCTGACCATCGACGAAGGCGATTCGACAGGGGGCAC
>MEIE01000230.1 GCA_001750625.1 Candidatus Amphirhobacter heronislandensis | reverse complement strand
GAAGTTCCACGGCCAACTAATAGGCAAAACAAAAGGCTCTGATGGCCAAGCGCCAGCGGAAGCCAGCAGCGCATCCCTAAGAGAAATCATCCGTCTGGCTACGGACCAATCCCCACCTGTCTGGAGCAAAGAGAAGCCAGAAGGCTTCAAAGAGATCCCGGAGATGTCCCTCGAGGAAAGACGCTATTTCAGCTGGGAATTTGGACATTACGTCGAGCGATATGTTGGTGAAATCAAGGATCTTTACCTTGGCGGAGGCCAGATCAAAGCCGTCGAGGTTGACCTGGGATGCAAACTGCCGGGCAGCAACGTTAAGTTGACGGCTAAAGCGGACAGGATTGATGGGTACGAAGGAAAAGGAGATGCAATCGTCGATGTGAAAACCGGCAAGCCGGAAAACTACGATGATTCTCGTGAATACCCACAGCTTCCCCTCTACATAAAGCTCTACGAGACCAAAGATTTCAAAGGAGAAATCGAGAAGCAGCAAGTTTCAGTTGAACACACGAATTTCTGGACTATGTACCTGAAAAGCGGCGTGATTGAAATGAAAAAAGTTGACGTGAAAGATCCGAACGAGGTTGCCGACCATATGCAAGGCCTGCTTGATATTCTTGAAAAAGCCTCCCCTTCAGCTTCCGTCTGCCTGCCTGCCAACGGCGTGCATAAAGTATGCCAGTACTGCAACTACGGCGGCCTGTGCCGCAAGAAGCACTGGGGCCGAGAAGGCGCCGAAAACAAGAAAGACAGCAGTTCTGCAGCCAACAGCACGTGAAACCGGCAGCCAGCCAGTACAGCGAGCTAAGCCGCTGCGCATCAAGGTGGGCTTCGACCCCACCTCGCCGGACCTGCACCTGGGCCACACCGTGCTGTTCACCAAGATGCGGCAGTTCCAGGACCTCGGCCACGAGGTCACTTTTTTGATCGGCGACTTCACCGCCCTGATCGGCGATCCGAGCGAACGCTCCTCCACGCGGCCGGACATCGACGCGGCCGCCATCGCGCGCAACGCCAAGACCTACACCGAGCAGGCCTTCAAGGTCCTTGACCGGAAGAAGACTTCCATCCGCCGCAACAGCGAGTGGATGAAGGACCTCGGCGCGGACGGCCTCATCCGCGAGGCGAAGGGCCACACCGTCGCCCGCATGCTCGAGCGCCGCGACTTCGCCAAGCGCTACGCCGACAAGGAGCCCATCGCGGTCCATGAGTTCATCTACCCGATCATCCAGGGCTATGATTCGGTCATGCTGCAAAGCGACGTCGAGCTCGGCGGCACCGACCAGCTCTTCAACCTGAACGTCGGCCGGACGATGCAGCAGCGCGCCGGCCAAAAGCCGCAGAGCATCCTGACCATGCCCCGGCATCACCGAGCCCGCCGAGGAGATCTACGCCAAGCTCATGTCCCTGTCCGACGAGCGCATGTGGCATTATTACGAGCTGCTGTCCCTCATCAGCGCCGCCGAGCTCGAAAAGCGCCGCAAGGAAGCGGCCGGCGGCGCGGCGGCGATGCAGGCCAAGGCCGCCCTGGCCTTCGAGCTCACCGAACGCTACCACGGTACCGAAGAGGCGGAGGAAGCCGAGCGCAAGTTCCGGCAGAAGTTTCAGGAGCGCGCCGTCCAAGAAAGCGATATCGAAGAAAAGTCACCTCCTATGGAAGCGGACCAAGAGCCCCTGTCCATCCTGCTAAAACGGGCTAACGTTGTAAAATCCACCTCTTACTGCCGGCGCCTTTACCAGCAAGGTGGCATCAAAGTTGATGGGGTCACTGTTTCGGTGGAAAAAGAATGCAAACGGGGCGAGGTTCTCATGGTTCAGGTGGGAAAGAGGGTCCATGTGCGCCTAATTCTCAAATAATCAAGGAAATTCAAGGAAAAGCCGCTTTTCCCTTGAAAATCCGCCGCAAAGCCATTATAAAAGCACAGGAAATCGCCATGAACGACGAAGACAAAACCGCAGCGGCCGCCCCCGAGGCGCAGGCCTCCGGCAACGGCGCCGAAGCCCCGGAGACGGCCGCGCCTGCCGCCGCCGCGCCCAGCGAGAGCCCCGCGCCCGCCGCCGCCCCGGAATCAAACGAGGCGGACAAGCTCACGGCGCAGATCAAGGAGCTTGAAGACAAGCTCAAGTACGCCGCCGCCGACAAGGTCAACACGGTCAAGCGCCTCGAAAAAGAAGGCGCCAAGGCCTACCAGCGCGGCGTCGAAGG
>MEIE01000023.1 GCA_001750625.1 Candidatus Amphirhobacter heronislandensis | reverse complement strand
GAGACGATCAGGTCCCGCATCTCCAGCCGCAGGTGCGCGTCGAGGTTGGACAGGGGCTCGTCCAGCAGCAGCACCTTGGGCTTGACCACCAGCGCCCGCGCCAGCGCCACCCGCTGCTGCTGGCCGCCGGACAGGTCCCCCGGCCGGCGCGCGCCGAAGCCCGGCAGCCGCACCTGCTCCAGCGCCGCCTCGACCGCGCGGTCGATGTCGCGGCGGGCCAGCCCGCGCATCCGCAGGCCAAAGCCCACGTTCGCGGCCACGTCCATGTACGGGAACAGCAGATGGTCCTGGAAGACCAGCACCGCGTCCCGCCGCTCGGGCTCGATCGCCAGCACCGATTCCCCGTCGAAGCGCACGTCGCCGGCGCTCGGCCGCAGCAGCCCCGCCACCAGCTTCAGCAGCGTGGTCTTGCCGCAGCCCGACGGCCCCAGCAGCGCCGTGATCGCCCCGCTGCGCAGCTCCAGGTCCAGGCGGTCCAGCGCCGGCCGCTCCTGCCCCAGGTAGGTCTTGCTCAGCCCCGCGAGGCGCACCGCGGTCATGGATTCGAGTAGGTCCGCATCGCGCCGACGCCGCGCAGGTGCCGCGCCGACAGCAGGATGATGAGGACGCCGGGGACGATGTACAGGATGCTGATCGCGCCGGCGATGTCGTTGCGGCCGGCGCTGGCGAAGTTGAACAGCAGCAGCGGCACCGAGACCACCTTGCCGCCGCCGATCAGCAGCGTCATGACGTACTGGCTCCACGAGACGATGAAGGCGAACAGCGCGCCGACGATGATCCCCGGATAGACCGCCGGCAGCACCACGTGCCGCCACACCGCCCAGGTCCCGGCGCCGAGGCTGCGCGCCTGCTCCTCGTAGCTGGCGTCGTAGTTGGCGAACACCCCCGCCATCACCAGCGCCATGTACGGCAGGGTCGGGATCAGGTGGACGATGATCACCCCCGGCAGGCTGTTCGCCAGCCCCAGGCGGATGAAGATCACGTGCAGGCCCAGGGCGACCGCCAGGCCCGGGACGATGGTCGGCGCGATCACCAGCAGCTCGAACAGCCGCTTGCCGCGGAACTCGAACATCCCCAGCGCCCGGCCCGCCGGCACTCCCGCCAGCGTCGCCAGGACCGCCACCGAGGCCGAGCACAGGATCGACGAGCCGAAGGACTGCAGCACCTGGGATTCGGGCGCCAGGACGTAGCGCCAGGCGTCCAGGCTCCAGGTCGCCGGCAGCAGCTGCGGATAGTGCCAGCCCTTGGCGAAGGACCACACCAGCAGCGGCAGCAGCGGCAGCAGCAGCCAGGCCAGCAGCAGCGCCAGCCACAAGCGCTGCCCCGGCCGCAGGCCGCCGCCGCTCACGACCAGCGCAGCCAGCGGCGCGCCACGTACAGGTAGCCGGCGATCAGCAGCGCGCACAGCAGGGTGATCGCCATCGCCATCGCCATCGCCTGCGGCCGCGCCGCGAGGTCCACGTCGGTGTACAGGCGGTAGGCCAGCACCGGCAGCGCCGCCGGATGGTGCTGGCCCAGCAGCGCCGGGATCTCGTAGGCGCCGAAGGTGAAGGCGAAGACGATGACCGAGGCCGCGATCACCCCCGGCGCCATCAGCGGCAGCAGCACGTGCCTAAAGCGCTGCCAGCGCCCGGCGCCGAGGCTGCGGGCCGCCGCCTCGTAGTCCTCGCCGATCGCCTGCAGCGACGCCAGGACCACGATGCCGATGAAGGGAATCTCCTTCCAGACGTACTGCAGGATGATGCCGACCGCCGCCGGGTCGTAGATCAGCGCCGGGAAGTCCGCCGGCTGCGCGATCATGCCCAGCTCCCGCGCGAGGCGCGCGAAGGCGCCCGACTGCGAGAACAGGTACAGGATGCCGATCGCCCCGACCAGGTGCGGGATGGTGATGTTGAGCTGGAACAAGAACAGCATCGCCCGCTTGCCGGCGAAGCTGCGCCGCAGGATCAGCGCCGCCCCGATCGCGAGCACCGCGCTGACGGCGGTCGAGACGAAGGCGATGTAGAAGGTGAGCGCGAAGGACGCGAGGAAGTCGCCGTCGGCGAACAGCGCCCGGTAGGCGTCGAGGTTGGGCTCGGTCAGCCCCAGCAGCGGCATGTAGCCGAAGCTGCGCGCCAGTCCCAGCAGCAGGCCGCCGCCGAACAGCAGGCCCAGCGCAACCAGCGCCGGTGCCAGCAGAAGAAGGATGCGGGGGTGCTCGCGCCGGGGGCTAGCGCTTGCCGACATGCTCCTGCCAGCCCGCCTCGATCGCCACCACCCATTCGGCCCGCAGCTCCGGCAGCGCCGCCCGCGCGAGCTCGGCCGCCGGCGCCACCGCCGGATGCCGCGGCAGCGCCGCGAAGGCCTCCTGCTGCGCCGGCGGCAGGCGGCCGACGTCGATCGCGGGGCTCGCGCCCCAGATGTCCGGCATCGCCTTGTGCAGCTGCGCCTCGGCGCCGAGCGCGAGGTTGGCCACCACCAGCGCCGCCGCCTTGCGCGGCGAGTTGGCGGGGATCGCCAGGTAGTTGGTGTTGCCGATCGTGCCGTCGGCGAGGCCGTAGCTGCGGGTGCCCGCCGGATAGGTGCCCGCCTCGACGCCGGTGCCGAAGGTCGCGGCGTCGTAGCTGAAATGGAAGTCGACCTCCTGGTTGGCGAACAGCTGCCCGAGCGCGGTGCCGTCCCGCGGGTAGGTCCGCCCCTGCCGCCACAGGCTGGGCTTGAGGCGGTTGAGGATTTCCCAGGCCTTGGGCGCGACCTCGTCGTAGACCTCCTGGCGGAACGGCCCCAGCAGCGCCTCGGGGCCGCCGGCGGCGTGGTAGAAGACGTGGCGGACGAAGACCGAGCCGGTGAAGTCCGGCGGCGCCGGATAGGTGAAGCGGCCGGGGTTGGCCTCGATCCATTCCAGCAGCGCCGCCATCGTCCGCGGCGGCTCGGCCAGCCGCGCGCCGTCGTAGGCGAAGGCGAACTGGACCCGGTTCCAGGGGGTCTCGCAGCCGTCCACCGGCGTGCCGAAGTCGTAGCTGACGGCCTCGTCGCTCCAGTCGACGAGGCGGTTGTGCGGCAGCTGCTCCAGGTAGCCGCAGAACACCGCGTCCGCCTGCCGCAGGGTGCGGAAGTTCTCGCCGTTGATCCAGATCAGGTCGACCGAGCCGTCTTCGGCCACGCCGGCCTCGAGCTCCTGCAGCACGGCGTTGACCGCCTCGGCGGTGTCGTTGATGCCGATCCGCCGCAGCACGATGCCGTGGCGCTCGCGGGCGAGCTCGCCCAGGTAGCCGGAGACGTAGGCGTTGATCCGGTCCGAGCCGCCCCACATGTACCAGTTGACGGTCTGCCCGCGGGCCCGCTCCTCGATCTCGGCCCAGGACAGGCCGAGGACCTCCGCCGCCGGCTGCGCCCAGCCGGCGGCCGGCGCCAGCAGCAATGCCGCCGCCGCGGCCTTCCCGTAGCCTTTCATCCTGCGTAAAAAAGCAGGATTCTATCCTGCCCGGCCCCGCCGGGCCGGCCCTATTTGAGGGAGGTGGTCCGCAGGTAGGGCAGGCGTTTTTCGAAGGAGCCAAACTTCTCCTTGGCGTCCTCGTCGCTGACCGCGGCGGGGATGATCACGTCGTCGCCGGGGCGCCAGTTCACGGGGGTCGCGACCCCGGCGCGCTCGGCGGTCTGCAGCGCGTCCACCACCCGCAGGATCTCGTCGAAGTTGCGGCCGATCACCATCGGGTAGGTCAGCGACAGCCGCAGCTTCTTGTCGGGGCCGATGACGAAGACGGTCCGGACCGTCGCGGTGGCCGCGGGCGTCCGGCCTTCGGGCAGCACCGCCTCGGCCGGCAGCATGTCGAAGGCCTTCGCCAGCTCGATGCCGTCGTCGGCGACGATCGCGAAGCTCGGCTTTGAGCCGCTGTAGGCCTCGATGTCGACCTTCCACTTGGCGTGGTCGGCGGAGGCGTCGACGCTGACGCCGAGGACCTTGACGCCGCGCTTGGTCCATTCGTCCTCGAGGCGGGCCATTTCGCCGAACTCGGTGGTGCAGACCGGGGTGAAGTCCTTCGGGTGCGAGAAGATGATCGCCCAGCCGTCGCCGATCCAGTCGTGCAGGCTGATGTCGCCCTGGTCGGTGACGACCTTGAGGTCGGGGACGGTGTCGTTGATGCGCAGGGACATGGCTAGCTCCTTTATTTGTTTTTGCTAAGTGCGGGACGCACATTATATCTTAAAAAGATAAAAATCCGCGCGGCGGCCTTGGCTAGAATCAGGCGATGGACGGCGGCAGGATCCACATCGGCGGCAGCTACTACCCGTCGCACTACGCCGCGGCCGAATGGGAGCGGGATTTTGCCCTGCTGGCCGACCACGGCCTGACCGCGGTCCGCACCGGCGAGCTGATCAGCTCCTGGGACGTGTTCGAGCGCGCCCCGGGCGAGGTGGACTTCAGCCTGCTGGACCGCTTCTTCGAGCTCGCGGCCAAGCACGGCCTGCGGGTGCTGCTCGGGACCGGCGCCTGCTCGCCGCCGCACTGGCTGCGGCGGGCGCATCCGGACCTCGCGGTGGTCGACCGCGACGGCGTCCCCTACCCGCCCGGCGCGATGTGGAGCTGGGCCTGCATCAACCATCCGGCCTATCTGGCCGAATCCGAGCGCTACCTCGGCCAGCTGCTGGAGCGCTACGGCGGCCGGGAACAGCTGCTGGGCTGGCAGATCCACAACGAGCCGGGCTACCCCTTCGTGCCGCGCGCCGACCGCGGCGCGGCCGACTGGTACGACTACAACCCGCACGCCGTCAAAGCCTTCCGCGCCTGGCTCCAGGCCAAGTACGGCGACGTCGCCGCCCTCAACGAGGCCTGGGCCTGGATCCCGACCGGCATCGGCTTCGCGGACTTCGACGAGGTCGACGCGCCGCGCCGGACCCCCGCCGAATGGGGGATTCCCAATGCCTGGCTGGACTGGCGCCGCTTCGCCGCCGCGAACTGGAACGCCTTCATCCGCCGCCAGCACGAGCAGATCAAGGCCAGCGCGCCGGAGCTCCCGACCATGACCAACGTCTACGGCGCCGGCGTCGACGCCGACGGCCGCCTCGGCGTCGACTGCTGGAGCCTCGCCGAGCAGGTCGACGCCATCGGCTACGACCTGTACCCGGGGACCCGGCCCGGCGCCGGCCCCGCGAGCGTCTTCCCCGCGTGGTTCCTGGACTTCGCGGCCTCGACCGCGAAGCGCGCCGGCAGGCCGCTGGCGCTGCCCGAGCTCGAATCGGGCCCGATCGGCGGCTGGGCCGACGGCCCCGCCCACGCCACCTCCCCCGCCGACATGCAGCGCTGGGCGCTGATGGCGCTGGCGCGCGGCTGCCGCATGGTCCTGTTCCAGGGCTGCCGCGCCTGGCCGCGGCTGCCGCTGCACTGGGGCGGCCTGCTCGACGCCCACGGCGCCCCTACCCCCGGCCTCGCCGCCGCCGGCGGTCTCGCGGCCTTCGTGGCCAAGCACGCCGCGACGCTGGCCGCGGCGCAGCCATTGCCGGCGCGCGTGCGCATCCTGCACGGCTACGACAGCCAGATCTTCGGCGCCTCGACCGGCTGGCCCGGCGGAATGCTGGCGGCCTACGAGCCGCTGGCGCGGCTGGGCTACGCGGTCGGGTTCGCCGGCGCCGCTTCCCTGGCCGCCGCGGATCTCGACGGCTGCGAGCTGCTGCTGCTGCCGAACATGCTGCTGCTGGATCCGGCCGCCGCCGCCGCGATCGCCGATTACGTCGCCGGCGGCGGGACGGCGCTGAGCTTCCCGCGCACCGGCATGCTCGATCCAAGCTGCCAGCTGTGGCCCGAGCGCCCCGGCGGCCTCGCGGACCTGCTCGGCGCCGCCGAGACCGCGGTCGAGCATCTGGACGGCTCGTGCATCGCCCTTGACTTCGCCGCCGGCGGCAGCGTCGAGCTGGAGCTCGCGGCCCCCCGCCTGCAGGTCCAGCGCCTGCGGCTGGCCGCCGGGACCAAAACCCTGGCGAAGCTCGCCGACGGCGCCCCCGCCCTCACCGTCGCGGCGCATGGCAAGGGCCGCGCGGTCCACTGCGCCCTATCCCTCGACCAGGGCGGCGTCGCGAACGCGGCCGCGGTCTGGGGCCGGCTGCTGGCGGCGCTGGACGTCCTCCCCGACTGCGCCGCGCCGGACGGGACGCCGCCCGCCTGCGAAGCGCGCCTGCTGGCCACCGGGGACGATGCGGGGCTGCTGTTCATCGCCAGCCGCGCGGCGGCCGCCACCGAGCACGCGCTGCGGCTGCATGGCCGGTCCATCGCCAAGGCCGAGCGCCTGTGGCCGCATGGCGAGGTCGAGCTCGACGGCGCCGGCGGCCTGCGCGCCAGGCTGGCCGCCGGCGGCGCGACGGTCTGCAAAGTAAAACTGGCGGCCTAGGCCGCCAGTCCAAAGAGGTCGGGGGCGGCCCGGCTACTCGCCGAGCCAGTACTCGATCTTGAGCGCGTTGACGTCGTCCGCGGCGCGGCGGTAGCTGAGGATCCAGCGGGTGCCGAGGCCCGAATTCATCCGCAGGCCGAGTTCGCGCGCGGCGCCAGAGCCGATGACGTCGTAGCGGCCGTAGGGGGTGAGCACGCCGCCGGGGACCGCGAAGCCGTAGTCGATGCCGGTGCGCAGGGCGAGGATGCGCTCTTCGTTGAGCAGGCCGCTGAGCGAGCGCAGGCCGTCAAGCTCCCACAGGGCGCCGTCGGAGCCTTCGGTCGGGCCGTAGGACGGCTGGGCTTGCAAGCCGAGGCCGAGGCCAGCCGCGAGCGGACGGTAGCGGAAGCTGAGGGACGCGCCCGAGGTCTTGCTCTCGGTGCCGCCGCCGGTGCTGATGTACAGGTAGGAAGCCTCGGCCTCGAGCCGGTCGCGCGCGTAGCCGAGCCCGGCGATCACCTCGTAGCCGTCGCCGTCGTCGGCGTCGCTGGCGCCCCAGCTGTTGGCGTAGGCCACTTCAAGCGAGGGCTTGACCTGCTGGCTGCCGCCGAAGTCGAGCGAGCGCACGTAGGCCAGCGCGAGCCGCAGGGTGTTGTTCTCCGCGTCGAGGACTTCGCCGTCGATGTCGAGCTCGCTGCTGACGAAGGCGCCGCGCACGCTCAGCTCGTCCGCCGCGCCCGGCTCGGACACGATCATGCCGTAGCCCAGCGCGTAGCTGCGGTAGCCCGCATCGTACTCTTCCTCGGCCGGCGTGTTGATGTCGGCGTCGGTGAAGACGAGGTCGCCGCTGCCGAAGCCGGCCGAAGCCGCCAGCCGGCCGCCGAGGGCGTCGAAACCGACGTAGGGCTGGACCACGTTGATGTCGAGCTTGTAGGTGCCGTCGATGTTCGCCGTGTTGTTGCGCCGCTGGTAGGTCGATTCGGCCTCGTGGACGCCGTAGCCGACGCCCGCGAGCCAGCCGTTGGCCAGCAGGGTGTCGATGCCGAACTGGGCGCTGAAGATCTCGCCTTCCTGCTTGACGTCGCCGGCCTGCGTCAGGCTGTCGGGGCCCGAAGCCATGTCGAGCAGGTCGACCTTGCCCCAGACGCCGATGCCGCTGTCAAAGACGCCCTCGCCCACGCCGAGCGGCAGCGCGAAGGCCTGGCCGGTCATCATCTCCCGCAGGTCGAAGTCGCCGTTCTCGATCGCCTCTTCGTTGGCATGGACCAGGTCGCTGAACGCCGCCGCGCCCGAGCCGTCGCGCTGGGCAAGCCGCGCGTCGCCGCCAATCTGCGCCCGGCCGAGAACCGAATCGATGCCGCCGAGCCCGATCGCCCGGGCCGCCACGCCGCCGATGCCGCGCACCGCTTCTTCGGTCTCGGGATCGCGGACGGTGACCTGCGCCACCGTGATCCTGAAGCCGCCGAGCGAAGCCGTCGCGCCGCTGTCGTCATGGTCGGTCGCGCGGATTCCAATCGCGTACTCGTCCTTGCTCGCCATGGCCACGCTGGTCGCGTCGGCGATCCGCAGCGACAGCACCAGCTGCGAGTACTCCCGCGAGTACGAGGCGATCGTCATCAGCGTGAAGGCCGAAGCGTCGGCGCCGGTGATCGCCATCTGCGGCCAGCCGTCCTCCGCGTCCTTGTCGTCGACCACGGTGATGACCAGGCCGGTGTCGCGCGACTCGTGCCGGTCGCGCAGGATCAGCGTGAAGGCGTTGCTCTCTTGGTTGTGGGTGATCGCCGGCGCGCTGTTGTGGTTGTCGTTGACGCTGAGGGTCACCGCGACCGACTCCACCGCCGCCACGAGGCCGTTGAAGTCGCAGCCGTCGCCCGCGCTCATCTGCACCGTCACCACGTACTGCGTGTCGGTGGTGTCGCCATGGCCGCTCTTGAAGTACAGCCGCACGTGGTCGTCGTCGCCGCCGGTCGTCATGTCGACGTCCTCGATGACGCTGCCGCTGTTGCCGGCGCCGGTCACCGCGTTGCTGCCGTCGTATTTGCGCAGCTCAAGGATGTCGTGATGGCCGAGCAGCCTGACCGTCGTCTCCTCGCAGTCGTCCGGGACGCGCTGCAGGTGCAGGCCGGTGTTCACCGCGCCCGCGTCCAGGTCGTCCGTGTCGATGGCCGCCGGCGGCGCGGTCACTTCATCGCTGTCAGCCGTCCACGGCACATCGCCGGCGCCGAAGGACACCGTGAAGGTCTCGGTGATGGCGTCCCGCGGGGCGCACGTGGCGTTCGCGGCGTACTCGACGGTCAGCGTGTGCGGTCCAGCCGCCAGCTGCGGGTTGGCCCTGATGTAAAGCGCCACCTTCATGCCGCCGGCGCCCGTGACCATGTTGACGTTGGACGCCGAATCCGTCTTGCTGTCGCCGTAGCCGCCCGCCGTGCCGTCGTCAGCCTCCAGGCTCAGCGCGAAGGCGTGGCGCAGGTTGAGCAGCCGCACGTCGGTCCGCGGGCAGTCCAGCGAGCTGCGCTGCAGCCGGGCACCGGTGTCGGTAGCCGTGGTCATCGTCACCGCGTAGTAGTTCGCGCTCGGCACGGTGGCAACGTGGTTGCTGCGCTCCTCCCAGGGCGTGTCCGGCCTGATCGTCAGCGGATAGGCCAGCACCGTCGGATACGGCACGTTGTGGACGGAGTCGCAGCTGGCGTTGACGTCCAGCGCCAGCGACAGCGTGATGTACTGCGTGGCCCGCGCGTCCGGAAGCACCGGCTTGCCATTGAAGCGCACCGCCAGGTAGTCGCCGGTGCTGGCTTTCATCTCCAGGCCCTCGAAACTCGTCGTCGAAGCGCCAGCGCTGTCGTCCGAAGTGTCGTGCTTGCGCAGCTCGAGGAAGTCCGTGTAGTTGAGCATCGCCACGTCGAAGCTCTCGCAGGCGCCGCCCGCCATGCCGTAATGGATCGAGATTCCCGTGTCCTCTTGGCTAGTGATTTCCGGCCCCCTGAACACCGACGCCGCCGTGCCCACGTTCTTGCCGCCGGTCGAATCAAGCGCCTCCCACGCCGGCGCCGGCCCTATCGTCAGCGTGTAGGCCAGGAGTTCCGGCCCCGCGAGCAGGGAATTGGTGCACGAAGCGTCCTTGTCGACCACCACCGTCGCCGCCAGCGTCAGCGCCGTCGTGACGCTTTGGACCGCCGTGCCCGGCTTGAGCTGCAGCCGCACGTGCCGGCCCTCGCTCATCGTCATGTTCACGGCCGAGAACGCCGCCTGGCCCGGGACGTAGGGATCGTCCTTGTCGTCGTAAACGTTCAGATCGAAATACTCGTTCTCGCCTTCCAGCAAGGCCACGTTCGCAATCTGGCAGTGGTACTGGATCCGCTTGATCGAGACCCCGACCGCCTGCGGCCTGGTGATGGTCGCCAGCCGCACCGGCGAGAACGTCGCGCCGCCGTCGGGCGTCGAAGGCTTCTTGTCCGCGTCAAACGGCGTCTCCGATTCGTAGTCCGTTTGCTGAGCCGACGTCCGCTTGTACCAGTTGTCCCAGGCGTCGTGGATCGTGATCTGGACCGTCACGTCGTAACGGTTTGGCGACGGCCTGAACACCCGCCTCTCCGCCTCGCAGTCACTATCGAAGTTGGCGACCTGGAACCTGAAGTCGAAGGCGCCCGGCCGGGAGTAAAACGGCTCGTTCCAGGTGCCTTGGGTGCTTCTGGTGACCAGCCAGTAGTAATCGCTGTTGTTGTCCCCCATCGCCATCGAGTCGCTTTGATCTTCAATGTTGGAGCTGGTGTTGGAACTCTGGCTGTTCTTGATCAGCCGAAACGGCGTGCTGTAGTTGCCAGAGAAGTTGGTCAAGGTCAACGCCAGCAGCCAGATGTTGGTGGTCACGCAGGCCGTGTTGCCGACGTGGATCCTGATGCCCGTGTCCTGCCGCGCCCGCCTCGTGTCGTAGCGGTTCAAGGAAACCGCCACCGTGTTGTGGTTGCTCCAATAGCTCCACGTCTGCCGCTCCGGCAGGTTGAAGCTGTTGACGTAGGTCGCGAACGGCACCGACGACACCGCCGGGACCGTTATCCCGTTGTCTTCCTCCACCCCCCGCCAGTTGCCGTCGCAGCTCGAGTCCACGTACGACCTGATCGTCGTCGTGATCTTCGAGCCCGCCTCGAACCTGGCGTCGCTGCGGAAATACACCCGCACGTGCTGCTCCTTCTCGCCCGCCTTGACGTTGTTCGCGAAGTCGCCGCCCCTGACGGACACCTCGATCGAATTCTCCCGCTGCGACGAGTCGTACGGGTACATGACCGCCATCTCCATCTGGGACGGTCCTTCGAACTCATGCCTGGTCAGCGGGCAGTCGAGGAAGAACTGGTGCAGCGTCATCCCCGTGTCCACCCGGGAGGAGGATTTTTGGATGCTCACCGCCGTCGCGATGTCGAGGTTCGAGTTGATCGTCGGGTGGGGCTTGTGGCGGCTGGCCCTTCTTTGGTTGGGCCCACGCATGCCTTCCCGCCACCGGTTGCCGGTCGGCGAGGTGAGCTTGTGCTGGACCTTCAGGGTGAACGCCGCCAGCGTCACCGTGTACGGCACGCAGGTGACCCCCGTGAAGTTGCCCGAGCCCGTGAACTCGATGTTGACCGTGTACACGCCGGCGTCGATGTGGTTGTGGAGGCTGTGGACTCCGGGCTTGGCGGTGGCGCTCACCTTGAAAAGGTTGTTGCCGCCCATGGTGGCGCCGGCGTAGGTTCTGGTATTCAAGGAAAGGTCGGCCGTGTCCCGAGCGTTGCCGTGGATGCTCTGGTTGTCCCGGAAGATGTTGAACTGGTCCTTGTGATTGACGAGCGAGGCCCGGATGGTCTTGCAGGTGTGCTGGGCGCCGAGGGCCGCCGGGGAAATCGAGAAGTGCCTGACCCCGATGTTGAGGTGGGTGTTGTTGAGGTCCGGCACGACGCCGGGCTGGTGCCGCCTGGTGTCGTCCTGGATCCGGTAGGCCGGCGTCTGCGCCTGCGCGGCCGCCTGCAGCGAAGCGCCCAGCAGCAGGACCGGCAGGACCGCTATTCTGGCCGCGCTCCAATGCGCCGCCCGTCGGTTGTTGATGTGGTTCGCCAAGATTGACCTTTCGCTTGCCCGCCAATTTTACAACATTAAGATTGGCAAAAGCAACCCGCGGGCGCGCCGCCGTCCCGGGCGGCTACAATCGCATCCATTCCCATGCTCCGCGCCGCCGCCCGCGCCCTCGCCCTGCTCGCCTTCGGCGCCGCCGTGAGCGCCGCGGGCCTGTTCGCCGGCCTGCAGGTCGCGCCCGTCCTCGGCACCGCCATGCTCGCGCCCGCCATCGGCCTCGCCATCCTCTTCGGCCAGCCCCTCGGCGGCCTCGCCCCCGCCGCCAAGCTCGCCGCCTTCATCCTCAACGCCGTCTGCTGGGCGCTGCTCGGCCACGCCGCGCTGCGGCTCGCCGCCCGGCTCACGAAGTCTTCGTGACCTTGGTCAGCGCCCGCGGCCGGTCCGGGTCCAGGCCCCGCGCCACCGCCAGCGCGCTTACCGCCGGGTACAGGGAGCCCAGCAGCCGCAGCAGGCCAAAGAAGCCGTCCTCCTCGGGCGCCCGCGCCAGCACCACCGGGCTGCCGAGCTCTTCCAAGGCCGCGCAGGCCTCCGCCACCCCGCCGCCGGCCTCGCCGGCGGCGAGCCCCAGCACCGGCAGCCGGCCGCCGGCGAGGGCCTTGGGGCCGTGCATCACCTCGGCGGCGCTGATCGCCTCGGCGTGCAGGCCGCACAGCTCCTTGAGCTTGATCGCGGCCTCCTGCGCCAGGCACAGCGTCGCGCCGCGGCCGATCACGTAGGCGCTGGCGGCGTCCGCCAGCGGCGCCAGGTCCAGCGGCGCCGCCAGGCCGGCGGCGGCGGCGGCGGCGGCGGCGGCGGGA
>MEIE01000229.1 GCA_001750625.1 Candidatus Amphirhobacter heronislandensis | reverse complement strand
GATGTCGCGACGTCCAACGGCCCGTACTCAGCGCTGACGCTGGCGGTTGCGGCCCAGCGCACCGACACCGGCCTGGCGTTCCATCGCAGCGCCGAAGGCTGCCGCCAAATCGACGTGGCGCTGTCCGGCGAGACCAGCCAGGTCGAGCTGGTCCGGTACGCGGGCAGCGACGCCGCGACTCCGACATCGCTGAACAACATCACCATGCACAGCGCCGCCGATCCGGCCAGCAGCAACCATCACGTCAAGCTGTTCCTCAAAGCGCGGGCCGCTGTCAGCCAAGGAGATGTCCTTGACCTGACGATCGTTGCGATCCCGAACTCGTCCTGCACCGATGCCCGGACGCCGGCGCCGCTGACGGTCAGCTGGAACCTGACGATCGCGACCGCGGCCGCATGGGCCAACCAGGGCAGCGACGATTCGACTTCGGACGGCCCGTTCTCGCCGCTAGTGCTGGCGGCCGCGGGCAGCAGGAGCGCGACTGGGCTGGCGTTCCACCAAAGCTCGACGGCGTGCCGCCAGATCGACGTGGCGCTGGTCAACAGCCCGCCGAGTTACGTCGAGCTGGTCCGCTACCAGGGCAGCAGCGCATCCGCCAGCACCGGGCTGAACAACATAACGATGGACAGCGGAGCGGGAACTAACAATCATCACGTGCGGCTGTTCTTCAAGGCGAGCGCAGGCGTGACGGCGGGCAGCACGGTGAACGTCACGCTGGTGGCGACGCCGTGCACGGCCGCGGCGACGCCGGCGCCCTTGACGGTGGCATGGAACATGACGATCGCCGAGACCAGCGGCTGGGTGAACCAGGGGAGCGATGTCGCGACGTCCAACAGCCCGTACTCGGCGCTGACGCTGACGACGGCAGCGAACCGCACCGACACCGGCCTGGCGTTCCACCGCAGCGCCGAGGGCTGCCGGCAGGTCGACGTGGCGCTGTCCGGGGAGACCAGCCAGGTTGAGCTGATCCGCTACGCTGGCAGCGCCGTCGCGACGCCTTCTTCCCTGAGCAACATCACGATGCACAGCGGCGCGTCCGCCGGCCACGACCACCACGTCAAGCTGTTCCTCAAAGCGCGGGCCGCCGTGAGCCAGGGCGATGTCCTCGACCTGACGTCGCGACCCCGAACTCGTCCTGCACCGACGCGCGGACGCCGGCGCCGTTGACCGTCAGCTGGAATCTGACGATTGCGACTGCGGCCGCTTGGACCAACCAGGGCAGCGATGACTCGACCTCCGACGGCCCGTTCTCGCCGCTGGTGCTGGCAGGCGCCGGCAGCAGAAGCGCGACGGGACTGGCGTTCCACCAAAGCTCGACCGCATGTCGCCAGATCGACGTGGCCTTGGTCAACAGCCCGCCGTCCTATGTGGAACTGGTCCGCTACCAGGGCAGCAGCGCATCCGCCAGCACCGGGCTGAACAACATAACGATGGATAGCGGTGCCGGCACGAACAATCACCACGTCCGGCTGTTCTTCAAGGCGAATGCAGGCGTAACTGCTGGCAGCACGGTGAACGTCACGCTGGTGGCGACGCCGAACTCCTCCTGCACGGCCGCGGCGACGCCTGCTCCTCTGACGGTGGCATGGAACATGACAATCGCTGAAACAAGCGGCTGGGTCAACCAGGGAAGCGATGTCGCGGCGTCCAATGGTCCGTATTCGGCGCTGACGCTAGCTGTGGCTACGCAGCGCACCGACACCGGCCTGGCGTTCCACCGCAGCGTGGAGGGATGTCGCCAGATCGATGTCGCGCTGTCCGGTGACACCGGCCAGGTAGAGCTGCTTCGCTACCAAGGAAGCAACGCGGCGACTCCGACGTCGCTGAGCAACATCACGATGCACAGCGCGGCGACCGGCAGCAACGACCATCACGTCAAGCTGTTCCTCAAGGCGCGGGCGGCGGTGAACCAGGGTGATGTCCTCGACCTAACCATCGTTGCGACCCCGAACTCGTCCTGCACCGATGCCCGGACGCCGGTGCCGTTGACTGTGAGCTGGAACCTGACGATTGCGACCGCGGCAGCCTGGACCAATCAGGGCAGCGACGATTCGACTTCGGACGGCCCGTTCTCGC
>MEIE01000228.1 GCA_001750625.1 Candidatus Amphirhobacter heronislandensis | reverse complement strand
GGCCGGACGGTGCTGATAATCGCCCACCGCTTCGCGACGGTCGAGGTCGCCGACCGCATCGCGGTGATCGACCGGGGCGGGGTGGTCGCGCAGGGGAGCCACGCCGAACTGATGGCCGGCTGCGACCTGTACCGCCGGCTGTACGAGGCGCAGCGCCTCGAGCGGGAGGGCTAGAGGCTAGAATACTGCCGCCCCGCCCATGAAGGATTACCTGTTCACGTCCGAATCGGTCTCTGACGGCCACCCGGACAAGCTGGCGGACCAGATCTCGGACGCGGTGCTCGACGAGGCCCTCAAGCGGGCCGGCGCGGACGCGGCGAAGGTGCGCTGCGCCTGCGAAACCCTGGTCAAGGGCGCCGAGCTGGTGGTCGCCGGCGAGCTGACCCCGGCGCTGCCGGCGGCGCGGATCAAGGAGCTCGCGGCCGAGGTCCTGGCGCGGATCGGCTACGACGACGCCAGCCTGGGCTTCGCCGCCGCCGCCTGGAAGCACCACGACTTCATGTCGCTGCAGGCGGCCGAGATCGGCGAGGCGGTGAACAAGGAAGAGGACGGCGGCGAGCTCGGCGCCGGCGACCAGGGCCTGATGTTCGGCTACGCCTGCGACGAGACCCCCGAGCTGATGCCATTGGCGCTGAGCCTGTCGCACGCCCTGATGCGCCGGCACAAAGAGGTCCGCGCCGGGCTGGACCTGCGGCCGGACGCCAAGTCGCAGGTGACGGTCGAGTACGCCGCCGGCGTCCCCAAGAGCGTCGCCAAGGTGGTGCTGTCGACCCAGCACGCCGCGAGCCTGGACCAGGCGCAGGTGCGCAAGGCGGTGGAAGAACAGATCATCAAGCCGGTGAGCTTCGTCAAGGGCGGGCCGATGGAGGACGCCGGCCTCACCGGCCGCAAGATCATCGTCGACACCTACGGCGGCAGCGCGCCGCACGGCGGCGGCGCCTTCTCCGGCAAGGACCCGACCAAGGTCGACCGCAGCGCCGCCTACATGGCGCGCTACGTCGCCAAGACCGTGGTGCGGCACGGCCTCGCCCGCCGCTGCCTGGTGCAGCTGTCGTACGCGATCGGCCGCCGCGACTCGCTGAGCGTGATGGTCAACGCCTACGACGACGGCGCCGGCGTCGGCTGCGCGGTCCAAGAGGCGGTGCGCGAGCGCCTCGACCTGTCGGTCAAGGGCATCATCGACAAGTTCGCGCTGTTCCATCCGGCGGGCTGGAGCTACGGCGCCGCGGCGGCCTTTGGGCATTTCGGCCGCGCCGAGTTCCCCTGGGAAAACCCGGTCGCGGGCTGCGCCTTCGACGAGTGGTGCCAGGAGCGGGCCGCCGGCTAGGCGGCCGCTGAAACTAATAAGCAAATAAAATAAGCAGGCTTCCAACCTGCAATCACCGAGGACACCCAATGAGCAGCCCCGCAGTCGAGCCGGCCGCGCCGGACTACAGCGTCAAGGACATCGCCCTGGCGGCCTGGGGCCGCCGCGAGATTACCATCGCCGAGCGCGAGATGCCCGGCCTGATGGCGCTGCGCGCCCAGTACGGCAAGGAGCAGCCGCTGGCCGGCGCCCGCATCGCCGGCTGCCTGCA
>MEIE01000227.1 GCA_001750625.1 Candidatus Amphirhobacter heronislandensis | reverse complement strand
TCGGCAGCGCGCACAGCGCGAGCAGCAGGACGGCCGCCAGCAGGCGCTGGCTCGTGGAGATTTTCATCGCTTGGGATTGGCTCATGCGTGGATTTCGCTCCCTTGGAGGACTGCTTATTATAAGAAAAGCTTGGCCAGCTTGTCGTCGTCGACGTATTGGCCGATCGTCTTGTCCACGTCCTCGGGCGTGAACTGCCGCTTGTCGCCGCTTGTGGCTTCGTAGGAGACCTCCTCCATCAGCCGCTCGAGCATGGTGTGCAGGCGCCTCGCGCCGATGTTCTCGTGCTGGGCGTTGGTCTGGTGGGCGAGCTCCGCGAGGCGCTTGACGCAGCTTTCGGTGAAGGTCACCTTCACCCCCTCGGTCGCGAGCAGGGCCTGGTACTGCCGCAGCAGGCTGTGCTCGGTCTTGCTCAAGATCGCGATGAAATCCTCGACGGTCAGGGCCTTGAGGTTGACCCGCACCGGCAGCCGGCCCTGCATCTCGGGGATCAGGTCGTTGGGGCTGGCGCCCTCGAGCAGCGGCAGCAGGTCGCGCTGCACGCCCAGCCGCGACACGTCGTGGCTGCCGCGGATCTCCTCGCTGCCGGCGATCTTGTCGATCTCGTCGAGGAAGACGATGCCGCGCTGCTCGACCATGCCCTTGGCCATCGCGACCACGGCATCCCGGTCCAGCTTGCCCTCGAGGAACCGGTCCTTGAAATACTTCAGCGCCTTGGGGATCGGAATCTTCTCGCGCTTCTTCTTCTGGCCCTGCTGCAGCGCCTGGGTGAACTGCTGCATGATGCCGTCCATCTGGCTGGCGAACTCCGGCGGCATGTTCTCGGGGACGTTGACGTCGACCCGGCTCGCCCGCAGCGGCTGGTACTCGATCTCGATGCTCTCGTCGTCCATGCCGCCGCCCTCGATCTTGATCTCGAGCTTCTTGCGCTCGGCGTCGTCGAGCGGCTGCAGCTTGTCGACCACCGCCTTGAGCGCGTGCTCCTCGGCCTGCCGGTCAAAGCGCTTCATCATCAGGTCCTCGGCCATCTTGACGCCGGCGGCCATCAGGTCGCGGACGATGGAGTCCACGTCGCGGCCGACGTAGCCGACCTGGGTGAACTTGGTCGCCTCGACCTTGATGAAGGGCGAGTCGGACATCTTGGCGATGCGCCGCGCGATCTCGGTCTTGCCGACGCCGGTCGGCCCGACCATCAGGATGTTCTTCGGCGTGATGTCCGCGCGCAGGGCCTCGTCCGGGACCTGCAGGCGCCGCCAGCGGCTGCGGTAGGCGGTCGCGATGCAGCGCTTGGCCTCGGCCTGGCCGATGACGTGCTTGTCGAGCTCGCGGACCATCTCCGCGGGCCGCAGTTCGGTGAACTCGACCTCGGGCGCCGCGCTCACAGGGTCAGGACCGTCTGGTTCTTGTTGGTGTACACGCAGATGTCCGCGGCGATGTCGAGCGAGCGCTTGACGATCTCCTCGGCGCCCAGCTTGGTGTTGTCGCTCAGCGCCCGCGCCGC
>MEIE01000226.1 GCA_001750625.1 Candidatus Amphirhobacter heronislandensis | reverse complement strand
ATGAAAGAGAAAAAACCGAGGGGAGCCACCCTCAGCGCGATGGGTTTTTTCGAGCGGTTTCCGGATGAGGACGCCGCTCGAATCTTCATCGAGCAGTGTGTCTGGGAAGGCGGAGAGCCCACGTGCCCGAACTGCGAAAGCAAGCGCCACGGGCTTTGGAAGACCCGCAAAGGGCACTATCGGTGCAAGGACTGCCGAAAGATCTATTCGGTGAAAAACGGCGCCGTTTTCGAGAACAGCCACATTCCTTTGAGGAGTTGGCTGTATGCCTTCTATCGGTTGCACGGGTCTCGCAAGGGCATCCCATCGACGCAACTGGCGGACGAGTTGGGCATCACGCAGAAGTCGGCATGGTACCTGCTCCACCGCATACGGACATCGTGCATGGATGACCGGTTGGCGAAGTTGTCGGGCGAGGTCGAGATGGATGCGACTTACATCGGCGGCAAGGAGAGAAACAAGCACGCCGACAAGAAAGGGAGAAGAGGTCGAGGCCCCGTCGGGAAACAACCCGTCCTGGGCATCAGGGATCGCCGAACCGGCGAGGTGAGAGCCGTTCCGGTCGACTCCGAGAGTGCCCTGACGGTGTGCGCCGAGCTGCCGGCAAGGGTCGAACCGGGCACGGAAGTCATCACGGACGACCACCCTGCCTATCGACACATCAAGGAGATGCAGTACTCGCACAGCAGCGTCAAACACAGCGTGAAAGAGTTTGTGAGGAATCTTGTGCACACCAATGGTATCGAGAGCGTCTGGGCACTGCTCAAACGCGCCTTCAAAGGCGTGTACCACCATTGGTCGACCAAGCATTGCCACCGGTACCTCGATGAGCTGACCTTCCGCCTGAACAAAGGGGGCCGTCATGTCGGCACCCTCGATTTCCTCCGTGCGTTGTGCAAAGGCGCTATCGGAAAACGGCTGACTTACGCCTCCTTGACCAAAGGATGACCGATGAGACAATCACATGACATCGATGTGCGATGCCGGCACTGCGGCCGAAGCAGCCGAGCGAATGTC
>MEIE01000225.1 GCA_001750625.1 Candidatus Amphirhobacter heronislandensis | reverse complement strand
TCGAGGGCGGCCGGATCGCCCGGGTGGAGGCGGGCCAGGCCGCCGCGGCGGGCGACGAGCTGGTCGAGGCGCGGGGCCGGGTGCTGCTGCCGGGCCTGATCGACGACCAGGTGCACTTCCGGGAGCCGGGGATGACCCACAAGGGCTGCATCGCGACCGAAAGCCGCGCCGCCGTCCTCGGGGGGATCACTTCCTTCCTGGAGATGCCCAACACCGTCCCGCCGACCGCCGACGGCCCCGCCCTGGCGGCCAAGCTGGCGACCGCCGCGCGGGATTCGGCCGCCAACTACGGCTTTTATCTCGGCGCCACCGGGGCCAACGGCGCCGAGCTGCGGCGGGCCGCCGAGCACGGCGCCTGCGGCATCAAGGTCTTCCTCGCCGCCAGCACCGGGCCGCTGCTGGTCGCGGAGCCCGAGCGCCTCGAGGAGGTCTTCGCCGCCGTCCCGCCGGGGATGGTGCTGGCGGCCCACTGCGAGGACCAGGAGGCGCTGGCGGCCAGCCAGGCGCACTACGCCGCCGAATACGGCCGCCTGGCGCCCATGGCCCTGCATCCGGGCCTGCGGGACGAGGACGCCTGCATCGCGGCCACCCGCCGCGCCATGGAGCTGGCGCGGCGCCACGGCGTCCGCCTGCACGTCCTGCACCTGACGACGGCCAGGGAGCTGGAGCTGTTCGAGGCCGGCCCGCTGGGGGCCAAGCAGATCACCGGCGAGGCCTGCGTGCACCACCTGTGGTTTAGCGACCTCGACTACGCCGCCTACGGCGGGAAGATCAAGTGCAACCCGGCGATCAAGTCCCGCGCCGACCGCGCGGCCCTGCGCGCGGCGGTCCGGGACGGCCGCATCGACGCCCTCGCCACCGACCACGCGCCCCACGCCGCGGCCGAGAAGCGGGGCCGGGCCTACGGCGGGGTGGCCGCGGGCCTGCCGCTGGTCCAGCACAGCCTGCCGCTGCTGCTGGAGCTGGCCAAGCTCGGCGAGCTGGACCTGCCGACGATCGCCCGGCTGGGCGCCCGGCAGCCGGCGGA
>MEIE01000224.1 GCA_001750625.1 Candidatus Amphirhobacter heronislandensis | reverse complement strand
ATCCAGCTCTTGGAGCCCAGCGCGTACTTGGCGTCCACGCCCAGGGTCGTCCGGTCGAGGTCGATCTTGGCCTTGGCGGCGCCGGCGACGTCGGTGGAGACCGTCTCGGTGGAGTAGTTCGCCGACAGCGTGATCCGGTCGACCACGAACTGGGCCGCCATCCGGTGCCCCTGGTACTCGGTGGCGCTGTTGGTGCGGGTCACCGGGATGGGGGTGTTGCCGCTGGACGGGGCGACGTGGAACTCCTTATCGTAGGCGAAGCCCTCGTGCTCGTTGTACTTGCGGTAGTTGTAGGCCACCTTCCAGTTGTCCTGGGCGTACTCGGCGCCGAAGCGGAAGCCCGAGGCCTTGTCCGACACGGCGGCCAGGCCGCTGCCTTCAGGCTTGCGGTCCTTGCTCTCGTAGCCGGCGGCCAGCGTCAGGCCGACCGGCAGCTCGTAGTGGGCCATGAGGTTCAGCTGGTCCAGCGAGCCTTCCGGGCCGCCGTCATCGCCGCTGCGGCCGTTGACGACCCCCGACAGGCCCAGCTTGAGGCCGTTGATCCGCGGGCTCTCGTAGCGCAGCTGGCCGGCGTTGTTGCCGGTCAGGCCGACGTCGCTCGAGCCGGCGACGCTGTCCAGCGAGCCGCCCGGGACGTTGGCGTCGGTGACGCCGGCGACGTGACCGGCCCACAGCGTGCCGAACGGCGCCTCGAGGCCGACGTGGTAGCCGTCGACCCAGATCGGGGCCTCGTCGCCGTTTTTGTCGGTCTCGGTCTTGAGCGTGAAGCCGTAGGTGGACTGCAGGCCGCCGCCGAGGTCCGCGCTGCCGCCGTACGACAGGACGATCTCCTTGAGCTTGGTGGTGCCGTCGACGTCGTCCTCGTCGCTGTCCTCGAACAGGTTGACGACGACCGCCCCGCTCAGGCCCTCGGAGGCCGAGACGTAGGCCATGCCGTCGCCGTCGATGGCGGCGCCGGCCGGGGCCGCGAGCACGGCCGCCACCGCGGCCGCGAGAATGCTTGTTCTTTTCATTGCTGTCTCCTTATCCGCTGGCGGGG
>MEIE01000223.1 GCA_001750625.1 Candidatus Amphirhobacter heronislandensis | reverse complement strand
GAGGAGCAGGCGTCGCCGCGGCCGTGCAGGACGAATTCGGCGTCGCCACCAGCGTGACGTTCACCGTGCTGCCAGCAGTTACGCCTGCATTCGCCTTGAAGAACAGGCGGACGTGATGATTGTTCGTGCCGGCGCCGCTGTCCATCGTTATGTTGCTCAGGTCAGTGCTCGTGGACGCGCTGCTGCCCTGGTAGCGTACCAGTTCCACATAGGACTGCGGGCTGTTGACCAGCGCCACGTCGATCTGGCGGCAGGCAGTCGAGCTTTGATGGAACGCCAGGCCCGTCGCCGACCTGCTGCCGGCGCCAGCCAGCACCAGCGGCGAGAACGGACCATCGGAGACCGCGTCGTCGCTGCCCTGGTTGGTCCAAGCGGCCGCGGTCGCGATCGTCAGGTTCCAGCTGACGGTCAGGGGCGCTGGCGTCCGGGCGTCGGTGCAGGACGAGTTCGGCGTCGCGACGATGGTCAGGTCGAGGACATCCCCTTGGGTCACGGCGGCGCGCGCCTTGAGGAACAGCTTGACATGATGATCGTGGCCGGCGGCCGCCCCGCTGTGCATCGTGATGTTGCTCAGGGAAGAAGGCGTCGCCGCGCTGCCACCAGCGTAACGGATCAGCTCAACCTGGCTGGTCTCGCCGGACAGCGCCACGTCGATCTGCCGGCAGCCGAGCGCGCTGCGATGGAACGCCAGGCCGGTGTCGGTGCGGCTGGTCGCTGTTGTCAGCGTCAGCGCTGAATACGGACCATTGGACGCCGCGACATCGCTTCCCTGGTTGACCCAGCCGCTGGTCTCGGCAATCGTCATGTTCCACGCCACCGTCAACGGCGCCGGCGTCGCCGCGGCCGTGCAGGACGAATTCGGCGTCGCCACCACGGTGACGCTCACCGTGCTGCCCGCCGTCACTCCAGCGCTCGCCTTGAAGAACAGCCGCACGTGATGATTGTTAGTTCCCGCGCCGCTGTCCATCGTGATGTTGCTAAGGCCAGTGCTCGCGGAGGCGCTGCTGCCCTGGTAGCGGACCAGCTCGACGTAGCTCGGCGGGCT
>MEIE01000222.1 GCA_001750625.1 Candidatus Amphirhobacter heronislandensis | reverse complement strand
GAGGACGCCGAAGAGGACGAGGCGGCGGCCAAATAGCAATGAGCAAGCTGCGGGCCGCGCTGGCCGCGCTGCGCAAGGGCGAGATGATCATTCTCGCCGACGACGAGCAGCGGGAGAACGAGGGGGATTTCGTCATGGCCGCCGAGCTGGCGACGCCGGCGGCGCTGAGCTTCATGGCGGCCGAGGCGCGGACCATCATCACCCTGGCGCTGACGCCCGAGCGCTGCGCGCAGCTGGGGCTCGACCTGATGGCCGAGCACGGCGGCAACGCCCAGGACACCGCCTTCACGGTGACCATCGAGGCGGCCCGCGGCGTGTCGACCGGCAGCTCGGCGCGCGACCGGGTCCGGACCATCAAGGCGGCGCTGGCGCCGAAGGCCAAGCCCGCGGACCTGGTGCGGCCGGGGCACGTCTTCCCGCTGCGCGCGGTCCCCGGCGGCGTGCTCAGCCGCGCCGGCCACACCGAGGCGGCCTGCGACCTCGCGCGCCTCGCCGGGCTCGCGCCCGCCGGCCTGATCTCGGAGATCCAGCTGCCAGACGGCCGCATGGCCCGCATGCCCGATTTGAAGAAGATCGCGGCCCGCCACAAGCTGGTGCTGACGACCATCGCCGACCTGATCGCCTACCGGCTGCAAAAAGAAAGCCTGATCCGCCTCGTCCGCAGCGGCCCCTTCGCGACCGCGCACGGCCGGATGAAGCTGCACGTCTACGAGGACACGGTGACCGGCCGCAGCCACGTCGCCCTGGTCAAGGGCCGCCGCAGCCGCCGGCCGCCGCTGGTCCGGGTGATGGTCCAGCCCAACAGCCTCGACTACCTCGGGACCTCGCCGCGCGGCTCGCTGAGCATGCCGCGGGCGCTCGAGCGCCTCGCCGCCGAAAGCCACGCGGTGCTGCTTTTGCTGCAGGTGGACCGGCCGGCGCCGTTCGAAGCGCCCGCGCCGGAGCGCCGCCGCGAGGCCAAATCCGAGCAGCGGGTGCGGACCTACGGCATCGGCGCGCAGATCCTGCGCGACCTGGGCGTGCGCGACATGCGGCTGCTGTCGTCGCCGCTGCGGCTGCCGAGCATGGA
>MEIE01000221.1 GCA_001750625.1 Candidatus Amphirhobacter heronislandensis | reverse complement strand
TATCATGAACGACGACAGCCACCTGATCGACCCGGAAGACCGGGAAAAGCGGGTCAAGGCCCGCGTCCTTGACGAGCGCAAGGGACCTGGCTTCTTCAGCCTGTGGGAGAGCGAGGACGGCGACGTCCGGGCCGAGGTCTCCTACGATTTCGACGACTTCAGCGTCGAAACCAAAGACGGTGACGGCACCAAGTGGACCATTGCGCGCGAAGAGTTCATTACGCAGCCGCAGTCGGAGCTCGCCGTTTTCAAAGAAAGGAAAGCCGCGATCCAGGCACGCCCCCGCGGCGGCAAGGACCTGCCCGCCTCCGACGATCTGCAGTTGGCCCACGTGGAAAGCCTGCGGCTGGACGCCGTCGCGGCGCACGAATGGGCACAGGAAGAAGGCGACGAGGACAGCATCGCCGATGCGCAGCTGGCGGCGGAAAACTACAGCTCCGCCTGCGAAGCCAGGCGCGAAGGCCGCTACGCCAAGATCAACAGCTTCGAGCTGGTGCGGCTGCGTGCGCAGAACGCCAAAGACGCCCGCGCCGCGCGCAAAGCCGGCGCCCGCGCGGCCGCGCGGATCAAGCGCCGGGTGGTCAGGCTCTGCGACGCCCTGCTCGCCAAGCACCGCATCGTCAACTAATCCTTGCGCGGCCGGACGCCGTGCGCGTCCTGCCAGCCCTGGTACAGCGGATCGTCAGCCGCGCAGGGCAGCGCCGCCGGCGCGCGCCGGGAGTGCGAGGCGTAGATCGCGGTCAGCAGCTCGATTGAGGCCCGCGCGTCCGCAAGCCGCACCGCCTCGTTGGCTTCGTCCCGCAGATCCTTGGCGATCTCCGCGAACAGCCCGGCGAAGCCCTCGGGCTGCCGCTGTTGCTCGCCGAGGGCCGCGATCAATTCCTCGCCCGCTGCGCTGCGCGGCGTCAGCCGCCAGTCCTCCCGCAGCTGCGGGTCGCGGCCGCTGTCGATGGACAAGTGCTCGAAGCTCACGTGCAGATGCGAGTGGTTGCTCGCCGCGCCCAGCGTGATCGACGAGGAAAACAGCCCGCCGCCAGCCAGCTCCATCACCAGCGCCGCGGTGTCGTCGGTCTCGATGGGGT
>MEIE01000220.1 GCA_001750625.1 Candidatus Amphirhobacter heronislandensis | reverse complement strand
CGGGCGATTTTTACGCAATGGTCTCAATATATCGTTTCCACTCATTCACCTGTACTCGTGGATTGGGTGCCGAAGAAATCGCTTTTCGTTGTCACCAAAGGAGACGAAGGCACCCGGATAGAGCCATATCTGGCTTTCGGATCTCTTGGTCGCTGGTTTTCCACCGATCCTCTCCCGATCGATATCGATGTAGATGCTCTTGCTGATGTGGATGAGACAGACCCCGATGCTCTTAGGGTTTCGGAAAGGATTTTGCGGGGGGACTTCAATAGCTAGAGTGAGCGAGTATCGAGTATCGAAACCATCCGGATCGATCTCCGCTTTCGCGGCAAGAAAAAGATGACGAAGCGATTATCGGTATGCTCGATCAGGGGAACAATGGTGTTTTTTGGAATGTGTAGTGCACTAGGGTTATTGAGACAACTCTTCGGGTTACGCGGCGATCGGATTTTCATCCATCGCATCGCGCGTGAACTGGCTTGGGCGTAAGCGATAACCGTGACGCTCGACCAGCCAGTATTCGTTGTACAGGTCTTCGATGCACGAATAGGTTTTCTGCTACAGCAGGTTTTCCTTAGAAAAGCGAATGAATCGCTCGGAACAGCCGTTGCCTTACGTGAGCGAACGAAGGACGGCGAGGATTCGATTTCCAACCGACGAATCTCATCTTGGAATGCGCGGCTGACTGACTTGCGACCCGTTGTCGTGGCGAATGGAAGGCCCACAGCAACGCCCTCGCCGATGGCTCGAAAAGCGCATCTGCACCCCTTGGCGGACCTGTTCCAACGCTTCGAAGCGCGTGCCCCGCATCAAAGGCATGGAGCCCCACGCAGGAGGCGGAAAGATGGTCGATGACCACGAAGACGAAGACTAAGCCTTCCGGCGCTCAAAGTGGTCGTGGTCATGTCGGTGCCCCACATCTCATCGACCCTCCAAGGGATGATGGTTCCGTCATGAGTGCGCGGGACGTAGGATCGGTCCCCGACAAATCTTGGCGAGCAGGCCGTTGTTCCACGCATGAGCCGCAAGACCCGATCTCTCGCCGTGCGAATGTCTTTGATCTTAAGCGCGCATGCACCTTGCGATA
>MEIE01000022.1 GCA_001750625.1 Candidatus Amphirhobacter heronislandensis | reverse complement strand
GGGACGTCGTCCTCGTGGTAGATCGCGTCCACCGGGCATTCGGGCACGCACAGGGCGCAGTCGATGCACTCCTCGGGGTTGATCACCAGCATGTTCGGGCCCTCGTGGAAGCAGTCCACCGGGCACACCTCGACGCAGTCGGTGTACTTGCATTTGACGCACTGCTCGGTTACGACGTAGGTCATGGCCTCGGCTATTTTAAATGCCCGTTCCTCAGGCGCCGATGCGGTCCATTTCGGCGCTGATCCAGGCCTCGGCCTCGGCGCTGACCTCGCGGGCGCGCCGGCCGGCCGTCGCCAGCGGCGGGCCCACCGAGACGGTGATGGTCCCCGGCCGCTTGCCGAGGCCGCCCACGCCGCCGGGCCAGCAGCGGCCGCTGTTGAGGGCGACCGGCACCAGCGGGACGCCGGCCTCGGTCGCCAGCATCGCCGCGCTGGGCTGGAACGGCGCCCGCTCGCCGGCCGGGATGCGGTGGCCCTGGGGGAAGACCACCACCGCCAGGCCGCGCGCCATCTTCTCGCGCCCCCGCGCCAGCACCCGGCGCAGGGCGTCCATCCTGGCGCTGCGGTCGATGGGGATGGGCTCCATGGCGATGTACAGGCCCCAGCCGAAGAACGGGATCAGCAGCAGGCTGCGCTTGATGACGAAGGAGGCGGGCGGGAAGATCTGGTAGAAGGCGATGGTCTCCCAGGCCGACTGGTGGTTGGCGCAGAGCACGAAGGGCGCCTTTGGCAGGTTCTCCAGCCCCTGGACCTCGTGGCGGATGCCGCAGCACAGCCGCAGCAGGAAGATGGTCAGGCGGTTCCATTGGCCGATGATGTGGTAGCGCCAGCGGCGCGGCAGCCAGCAGGTCAGCAGCGCGACGAAGGAAAACGGCGGCGTGATGGCCACCAGGGCCGCCACGAACAGCACCGAGCGCAGGCCGTTCACGCGCCGGGGACGCCGCCGCGGCGCCGCGCGCTAGCCCGGCACCGTGTGCGAATCGGATTTATGAAGCTCCAGGTGCTCGGCGGCGTTCGCGAAGGAGATGTCGACCCAGTCCTGGCGGTCGGCGAGCAGGAGGCGCTGCACGCGGTCCCAGTCCTTGTCGCTCACCACGCAGCCCAGGTGCTCGCGCTGGGCTTCTTGCAGGTTGTCGGCCTTCTTGGGAATGTACATGTGGGCGACGTTTTCGGTCTCCATCTCGAAGATCCGCTTTTGGAATGCCGAGAACTGGTCGGTCGCGAGGTTGGGATCCTTGATCTTGATCTTGAAGCGCGTCAGGTCCAGCGCGTGCCGGGCCAGGATCTCGACGGTGCCGCTGCAGCTGTCCGGGATGCGTTCGATGATGGTGCGGATCTCGGGGAAAAAGCCGGCGAACAGCTGGTCGGCGACGCTGCGGGTCAGGGTGCGCTGGCCCATTGTGATCAGCTTGGACATGGCCTCCTCGCGTTCCTCGGGGGTCGCGAGGCTGAAGGAGTCCTCTTTTTGGACCTGGTCTTTGGGGACGGAACTCGGCGCCTGCTCGTCTTCGGCCGCCGCCGGCGGCTGCCAGTTGTCCACCGGGTCTTTGTACTCTTCGCCAGCGGGCTTGGCCGGGTCCTCGGAATCCGGGGTGTGGAAGCCGGGGTCGTGGGCCTTCTTGGCCACGGCGGTGGCGGCCTCGGCCATATGCTGCTTTTCGGCCTCGAGCGCCGCCTTGGCGGTCGCTTCCATCTTCGCCTGCTCGTCGCGGCGCTCTTTTTTGAGCAGCTCGGCGGCCTGCCGCGCGCTCAGGCGCGGCCAGATCAGGTAGGCGAGGATGAGCAGGACGCCGCCGGCGATGAGCGAGGCGTTGGCGTAGCTGATCGGATAGGTCTCGCCGCCGACCTTGAGGACGTACAGCAGGATGGGCTCCCGCGTGCCGGGGATGAAGACCTTGCTGAAGGTGGTGTAGCCGTAGTAGGCGCCGCCGCCGGCCCCGAGCAGGACCAGGATCGAGAGGATTTTGCGAAAGATTTTCATCTGGTCAGTCGTGGGGGAGAGGGGGGTCAGCTATCCTTGCCTGCGGTATTTTACGAAATTAAGCAGCCGAACCGTCCAAGAAGGGGAGTCCGGCGCCCGCAGGCGGCCGACCGGCAGCAGCAGCAGCGCCAGCGCGGTGAAGGCCGTCCCGAACAGCAGGGCGGTCTGGTAGTGCGCCAGGCCGGGCAGGCTGCGGCGGAAGGCGTGGGCCCCGTCGACGCCCCACAGCTGCCAGGCGGCGAACAGCAGGCAGACCCCCAGCAGCTGGCAGACCGCGCTGGCGACGAAGCGCAGGGCGGTGACGACCGAGGCGAGGGATTGCAGGGCGCGGGACATGCCGTCATTAATTGTAGCACCGGCGCGGGCGAAAAAACGGCACGATGCCCGGTGCGGTTTTCGGGGTCGCAAACCGCCGTCCCGGCTGCCAGAATTGCCGCCACACCCACCACCGCAGAAAGCGAAGGAACGACCATGAACCTCATCTACGTAAGCGACCGCCGCCGGGCGCCGCGCTACGCCACCGGCGCCCGGGACCAAGAGGCCCCCGAGCACGACATCGAGCCGCTGCTGCTCGCGCTGCTGCACCGGGCCCGCGACTTCGTCCTGCGGGACGCCGGCGCCGCCGGCGGCCGGATCAAGCCCAAGGGCGCGACCGCCGGCGTCGCCCGCTACAGCGTCGAGGTCGGGCAGGCCCGCCGCTGCCTGCGGGAGGCGCAGCGGCGCTGCAGCACCCAGCTGCGGCGCCTGATCGCCGACGGCGAGGTCCAGGTCGCGGTCGCGCTCGCGACCATCTACTTCGACCGCGGCTGCGGCCACCCGGCCGAGGTCGACTACATCGAGCACATCGTCGAGCGCAGCCGCCTCGCGGACAAGCTGGTCGCGGTGGGCTACACCGACCCCGCCTGCACGCCGGCCGCCAGCGAGGACCTCGCCTACCGGCGGGCGCTCGCGGTGCGGCGCACCCTGCGCCACGACGTCGACCTGCCGGTGGTCGCGATCGCGCGGCCGCTGTGCCGCTACGCCGAGACCGACGAGGAGAGCCGCCGGGTCGAGGTCGCCAGCCTTTACGAGGCGACGGCCGGCGCCGAGCGCCTCGGCCTGGACTCGGCCTCCTACGGCATCAAGGACGAGGACGACGACGGCAGCTTCGGCTGCGAAGCCCGCGTCGCCTTCGCGCATTAAAGGAGGAGCCAAGCCATGCGTACCGACATAACCCGCTTTTTGCTCGCGGCGGCCGTCCTGCTGCTGCTCGGGGCCCTCGCCCATGCCGGCGGCGGCGGCGACACCACCTTCAACACCGTGGTCACCCAGCTCACCAACTGGGCGACCGGCGGCCTCGGCCGGGTGATCTCGCTCGCCGCCGTGATCGTCGGCGGCATCGCCTCGGTGGTCCGTTCCAACCCGATGCCCATCCTGTCGGGGATCGCCTTTGCGATGATCCTCAACTTCACGCCGGGCATCGTCACCGGCCTGCTGACGGGGACGCTGTGATGGACCGCGTCGAGTGGCGGGTGCCGCTGCACATCGAGGAGCCGCCGCGGCTGCTGTTCATGGACCTGCGGCAGTTCTGCCTGCTGGTCGCCGGCCTGGGCCTGGGCATCGCCTGCGACGCGACCGTCGCCGGCACCCTCGCCGGCGCCGTGCTCGCCAAGCTGCACGGCGGCCTGACCGCGAACCGGCACCCGCGCTACCTGATGCACGCGGCCTACTGGCACCTGCCGGGCTGGGTGCTCAGCCTGCGGCGGACGCCGCCGTCGTGCCTGCGGCTGTTCGTCGGCTGAGGAGCGCGGGGATGGACGTGGCCTTCCGCGACCGCTCGGTCCGCAGCCTGCGGCGCGAGGCGGTGTTCTTCCGCCTGCTCGCGCTGCTGCTGGCGGCGGCGGTGGCGCTGCTGGCCGCCGCGCTCGGCGCCGCCGGCCTGCGGCCGAGCCAGACCGTCGTCGTCCCGCCGGCGGTGACCGAGGAGTTCTGGGTGCGGCGCGACGAGGTCTCGGCCAGCTACTACTCGCAGTGGGGGCACTACGTCGCCATGCTGGTCCTGAACGTCACCCCCGACAGCGTCGCGCATCAAAACGCCATGCTGCTGCAGCAGGTCGCGCCGCGGCACCGCGGCGCGATGCGGGCGCGGCTGCAGGCCGCCGCCGAGCGCCTCGCCGCCGAGCGCCTCAGCACCAGCTTCGCGGTCAGCGCCGTCCACGTCGATCCGGCGCGCTCGGCGGTCGCCTTCGCGGGGACCCTGAGCAGCTACGTCGAGGGCCGCGAGGTCGCGCGCCGCGACGCCGCCTACCGGGCGGTCTTCGAGGTCGCCGACGCCCGCCTGCTGCTGCTCGAGTTCAGCGAGACCAGCGTCGACGACGTCTTCGTCCCGCGCAGCTGACCGCCATGCTTCTCCGCCCGCTGCCGCTCTTCCTCCTGCTGCCGCTGCTGGCCGCGGCGGCGGCCGCGGATCTGGACGCGGTCGTCGCGGCCGACGGCGCGGTGGTCCGGGTCGCGGCCGACGAGCCCAACCTGCTCGAGGCGGCCGAGGGCCGGGTCGCCGCCTTCGTCTTCGCCGAGGGGGCGTTCACGCAGACCATCGACGCCGAGGCCGGCGTGGTCTACTTCCGGCCGCTGCGGGAGCAGCCGCGCTCGGGCTTCGTCGAGGTCGCCTATGCCGACGGCGGCCGCCGCCGCTTCGCGCTGGTCATCGTCCCCGACCCGGACCAGGCCGCCCGCCGCGTCGTCCTCGCCGCCCCGGCCGCGACCGCGCCGGCCTTCGCACCGGCCGTGTCCACCGGCCACGTCGCGGCGCTCAAAGAGTTCCTGCGCGAGTTCGCGGCGCTGGACCCGGCCGATCTCGTCCCGGCCGCGGACGCCGCCGAGCTCGCCGCCGGCGACATCGTCCTCGTGCCGCGCGGCGTCCTGCGCCGCGGCGGCTTCGTCGGTGAGCGCTACCGCCTGCTCAACCACGGCGCGACGCCCTATTTGATAGACGAGGACGACCTCGTCCATGGCGCGGGCGTGCTCGCGGTCGCCGCGGCCGAGCAGGCCGTCCCGCCCCAGGGCGCGACCTGGGTGCACGTCGTCCGCCGGGAGGCGGCCGAATGAGTCCGCCGCGCGCCGACGCCAACCGGCGGGCCAGCCGCCGGCAGCACGCCCTGCTGTACGCCGGCGCGGCCGCGGCCGCCGCCATCATCCTGCTGCTGTCGTTCCTGCAGAGCGGGACCGAGGCGCGGGAGGCCGGGGCGCCGCGGCTCGCGGCGCCGGGAGCGGGGGTCGACGCCGGCGCGCTGTGGCGCGAGAGCGCCGCGCGCGACCTCGAGCGCCTCGCCGAGTCCGAGCGGCTGCTGCAAGAAAGCGTCGCCGGCCTGCAAGAGCAGCTCGCCGCGATGGAAGAAAACGTCGGCACGCTGCGCGCCGAGGCCGCCGAGCAGGCCTTCGAGGCCGAGCTGCTGCAGCTGGCCGAAGCCGCGGCCGCGGCCGAGCCGCCGCCGCCGCCGGCCTTCGAGTTTGAGCCGCCCGCCGGGCCCGAGCCCGCGCGGGATCTCCCCGGGGGAGGCGAGTTCGCGCCGCCGCCCCCGCCCGTCCCCGCCGGCATCAGCCTGGTGCGGGTCGGCCCCCGGCAGTCGGAAGCCGGGGCCGGTCCGCCATCAGCTGCGCCGGCGGCGGCGCCCGCCACCCTCCTGGCCGGGGCGTCAGCCCCGGCAACGGGCGACGGCTACATCCCGGGCGGCTCTTTCATGCGCGCGGTGATCCTCGGCGGCATCGACGCGCCGACCGGCCAGGTGTCGCGCGACAACCCGCACCCGGTGCTGCTGCGCATCGCCGACCACGCGCGGCTGCCGAACCTGGCGCGCCGCGACCTGCGCGAGTGCCTGGTGCTGGCCGCCGGCTACGGCGACATCGCTTCGGAGCGCGCCCTGCTGCGCACCGAGCGCATGAGCTGCCAGCGGCCGGACCGCAGCTTCTTCGACGCGCCGATCCGCGGCTTCGTCGTCGGCGAGGACGGCCGCGCCGGCCTGCGCGGCCGGCTGGTGACCAAGCAGGGGCAGGTGCTGCAGCGGTCCTTGCTCGCGGGCATCGGCGAAGGCTTCAGCACCGTTTTTCAAAACCGCTACGTCAGATCGAGCAACCTCGGAGACCCTTCCGCCACCGTCGACATCGATGTCCGCGACTACGCCTCGGCGAGCATCGCCTCGGGCGCGAGCACCGCGCTGGGCCGGCTCGCCGACTACTACCTGCGGCTCGCGGACCGCGTCCATCCGATCATCGAGATCGGCGCCGGCCGCACCGTCGACATCGTCCTGCAGGAGGGCGTCGACCTCGACGCCAAGCCCGTCGTCGCCGCCGTCGAGGGAGCGCAATGATCTGCGCCCTGCGCCGGCTTTGCCTGCGGGCCATGTTTTTGCTGGCGGCCGCGGTTCCCGCGGCCGCGCCGGCGGGGGACTGGCGCGAGCAGTACCGCGAGTTCTACCGGCTGGTCGCCGCGCAGGCGGTGCTCTTGCAGGAAGGCCCGGCCGGCGACGTGGTCGTGGTGGCCGACCCGGCCTGTTCGCACTGCGCCGTCTTCGAAGAGCGCCGCCGCGCCGGCGAGCTGGCCGGCTACACCGTCCGGCTGGTGCTGGTCGATTTCCTCGCGCCGGAGTCCGGCGCGGCCGATCGCATCCTGTGCGCGCCGGATCCGGCCGCCGCCTACCAGCGCCACCTGCGCGGCGGCGGCACGCCGGCGCCCTGCGCGTCCTCCACCGGCGCCATCCACCGGCGCATCGCCGAAATCGCCGAGATCTGGGCGACGCCGTCTTTCTTGACGCCGGGCGCGCGCTCCTTCACCGGCCTGCCGCCGGCCGGCCGGCTGCGCGCCGTCCTCGACGAGGGCCAACTGTGAGGTTGTTCCGCATCCCGCTCATGCTGGCCGCGCTGCTGGCCCTCGCCGGCTGCGCCGGGGACAAAGGCGCGACCCTGGCCTGCCCGCGGCCGGACGGCACCAGCTGCGAGGCGCTGTCCGAAGTCTACGAGCGCACCGCGCCGGTGCCGGCGCGGCTGGACATCCCGCTGCGGGCGGCGCCGCCGGCCGGCGCGCCGCCGTCCTCCCGCCTCGCGCTGCGGCCGGCCCGGCTGCTGCGGGTGTGGGTGGCGCCGTGGCAGGACGCCGGCGGCGACCTGCACGACCAGCAGTACCTGTACCTGGTCTTGGAGCCGGCGCGCTGGGAGCTGGGCCCGGCGCAGGTGGTGCGGCCGCCGGCGGCGACGGAGAACGAGGAATGATGGACTGGCTGGCCAGGCCCGGCGGCGCCCACGACTACGGCAGCCTGTGGGAGGCGGCCGCGCCGCCGAGCTTCGCCGACGTGCTGCCCTACGGGGTCTTCAGCGCCGCCGACATGCTGTTCGAGCTGCCCGACGGCGGCAACGCGACCGCGCTGGGCTTCGCGCTCGAGTGCCTGCCGCAGACCGGCTCCTCGGAGCAGATCGAGCGCAGCCTGCAGGAGCTGCCGGCGCTGCTCGGGCCGGGGACCTCGCTGCAGGCGACGCTGTACGCCGACCCCGGCGTCGGCCGGCAGCTGGCGGCCTACTGCCGCTCGCGGCCGGGGCCGGCGGCCGAGCGCGGCGCCGGGGTGTTCCGGCGCATGGCGCGCGAGCGCTTCAGCCACGTCGAGAGCCTCGCCGACGAGCTGCGGCCCTGCGACTTCCGCCTGTTCATCAGCGTCACCCAGGCCGGGTCGCTGGGCTCGGCGGCGGCGGTCGCGGCCGCCGAGCGCACCCGGCAGTCGGTGGAGACGCTGCTCGCCGGCTGCGCGATCCCGGCGCGCCGCGTCGACGGCGCCGCCTTGGTCAACCTCGCCGCCGGCGTCCTCAACCCGGCCAGCCCCAGCCGCCGCGCCGCCGCCTACGACCCGGCGGCGAGCATCGCCCGCCAGTGCCTTTTGCGCGACACCACCATCGACGTCGGCAGGGACGCGGTCGCGGTCAGCGGCGACGGCCGGCCGCACGAGCTGATGGCGCTGCACGCCAGCCGCTACCCGGCCTCGCTGCGGCTCGGCGGCATGCTGGGCCTGCTCGGCGACCCGCTGCGCGCCAACCTGCGCTACCTGGGGCCGTTCATGATCACGCTGTGCGTCCACGTCGTCGACCAGGAGTCGATGCGGGCGCTGGTCGCGCTCAAGCAGGCGCGGGCGCAGGCGAACGCAAGCTCGGCGATGGCGCGGCTGATGCCGGGCTACTACCGCCGGCAGCAGCAGGACTGGCAGGTCTGCTCGGAGGTGATGGACGGCGGCGGCGCGATGGTGCTGATGGCGCACCAGGCCCTGATCCAGGCGCCGCCGGGGGCGATGGCGGTGGCCGAGGAGCGGGCCCGCTCGGTGTGGCGGGCGCGCGGCTTTTCCCTGGCGCGCTCCGAATACCTGCAGCTGCAGGGCCTGCTCGCGGCGCTGCCGCTGACCCTGACGCCGGGCAGCGCCCGCGACCTGCGCCGGCTCGGGATGCTGGCGCTGCGGACCTCGCACAACGCCTCGCACGGCATGCCGGTGATCGCCGAGTGGAAGGGGACGCCGAGCCCGGCGCTGCTGTTGGTCGGGCGCCGCGGCCAGCTGATGCAGCTGGACATCTTCGATTCCAAGGGCAACCACAACCTGGTGGTCGCCGGCTCCTCGGGCTCGGGCAAGTCGGTGCTGCTCAACGAGATCGCCGCCAGCGCGCTGGGGCTGGGCGCCAAGGTGTGGATCTTCGACGTCGGCCGCTCCTACCTGCACGCCAGCGAGCAGTTCGGCGGCCAGGCGCTGCATTTCGGCCGCGGCACCCGCGCCAGCCTCAATCCCTTCACCGCCGTCGCCGACATCGACGAGGACATGCGGCTGCTCAAGCCGCTGTTCGCGCAGATGATCGCGCCGCAGGGCGGCCTCGGCGACCTGCAGCGCGCCCGCCTCGAGCTCGCGCTCAAGGGCGCCTGGGCGGCGAAGGGCCGGGACGCGGCCGTCCGCGACGTCCACGCCGAGCTCGTCCGCGCCGGCGAGTCCGACCCGCGGGTCGCGGACATGGCGGCGATGCTCGCGCCCTACGCCTCGGGAGTGCACGCGCGCTGGTTCAACCGGCCGGCGAGCCTCGATCTGGCCGCCGACATGATCGTCTTCGAGCTCGAGGACCTCAGCTCGGACCCCGAGCTGCAAAGGGTGGTGATGCTGCAGCTGCTGTACTTCGTCACCCAGGAGATGTACGCCGACCGCGAGCGGCGCAAGCTGGTCGTCATCGACGAGGCCTACGAGCTGATGCGCGGCGAGAACGTCGCCGAGTTCATCGAGCAGGGCTACCGCCGCGCCCGCAAGTACAACGGCGCCTTCTTGGCCGCGACCCAGAGCGTCAGCGACTTTTACCTCAACCCGGCGGGCCGCAGCGCCATCGCCAACTCCGACTGGCTGATGCTGCTGCGGCAGAAGGAAGAGGAGCTGCGGCAGCTGCTCGACCACGGCCAGCTCGCGCTGAGCGCCGCCGAGCGCGAGCTGGTGGGCTCGCTCGCGACCAAGCCCGGCAGCTACGCCGAGGTCTTCGTCCGCTGCGAGGGGGTCGCGAGCGGCGTCGGCCGGCTGGCGGTGGACCGCTACGCCGAGCTGCTGTACTCCTCGCGCAGCGCCGACCGCACCGCGCTGGCGCGCCACCGCGCCCGCGGCCTGAGCCTGGAGGACAGCATCCGCGCGGTGCTTAAAGAAAGGGATGAAGCGGCGCTGGGCTAGCCTCGCCGGCATCGCCGCCGAGCTCGGCGCGGCGCTGGGCCTGCTCGCCGCGGTCCACGCCGGCCAAAGCCTCGGGCCGCTGCATCCGATCGCCGAGCCCGACCTGCGGGAGGCGATCGAGCTCGCCGTCCGCCGCGCCTACGCCGACGGCAGCATCGCCGCCGAGCTCGAAGCGGCCCGGGCGCGCGCCATCGCCTACGCCGACCGGCCGCCGCCGGTAGCAGGCCTCGCGGCCGCGGCCGCCGACTCGGCGCGGCTGTTCGATCCCAGCGTCGTGGTCGAGGCCCCGGCGGTCGCGCCCGGCGGCGAAGTGCTCGCGGCGGCCGGCACCCGCGTCAATCCGCTGGCGCAGGCGCGGCTCGGCCGGCCGCTGCTGTTTCTCGACGCCGACGACCCGGCGCAGCTGCGACTGGCGCAACGGCTGCTCGCGGCGGCGGACGCGACGGAGGCGCCGCGGCCGGTGCTGGTCGGCGGCTCGCTGAAAGACTTCGCTGCAGCGACCGGCGCGCGGCCGTTCTTCGACCAAGGCGGGGTGCTGGTGCGGCGGCTCGCGATCGACGAGGTCCCGGCGCTGGTCGCGCAGCAGGGCCAGCTGCTGTCGATCAAGGTCTTCGGCGTGGCAGGCGATGGCGGCGGCGAGTAGGGCCGCCGCCGTGGCCTTGCTGCTGCTGGCCGCTTTCGGAGTCCAGCCGGCCGCGGCCGAATGCGCCGGCCGCATCCCGAACTTCGTCGCCGACGTCTGCTGGTCGTGCATGCTGCCGCTGCGGGTGGCGGGGACGCGGCTGGCGGGCCGCGGCCAGCTCGACAACGATTCCAGCTTCAAGGGCTTCTGCGTCTGCCGCCGCGACGGCGGCTGGGGCGTCAACCTCGGCCTGTGGGAGCCGGCGCGCATCGTCGAGGTCACGCGCACGCCGCTGTGCCTGGTCACCCTCGGCGGCGTCACCGCCGGCAAGTGGGCCGGCGCCACCGAGCCTGGCGCGCGGACCGGCGCCGGCGGCGGCACCACCTCGAACGCCTTCTACCACGTCCACTGGTACGAGAGCCCGCTGCTGCACTGGCTGGGGCTGCTGCTGGACTTCGACTGCATCGAGCGCGACGGCTTCGACCTCGCCTACATGTCCGAATTCGACCCGGCCTGGCAGGACGACGCCTTGGCCGCGCTGCTCGCGCCCGAGCAGGCGCTGACCGCCAACCTCGCGGGGGTCGCCGCCTGCGCCGGCGACTGCGCCAAGGTCAAGGCCGGCGGCTTCCCCAGCGACGCGCTGTGGTGGTGCAACGGCTGCCTCGGCAACCTGCTGCCGCTGTCGGGCAACGTCGCGGCGCACGTCTCGGGCCGCCACAGCGCCGCGCTGCTCGCCGCGCGCCTCGCGATGCGCATGCACCGCGTCCAGGCCGCCTTCTACACCCATGGCCGCCGGGGCTGCTCCGCCTGGCGCAGCCCCCGGCTGCACAAGGACGCCTACAAGATGTCCATGCTGCTGCCGCGCGCGCAGCCGAAAATCGGCGGCCGCTGCTGCGCGCCGTTTGGCCGCGATCCGGACGTGGTGACGCCGGGCGCCGAGTGGCCGGTGACCGGCGAGGACTTCAGCTACCTGCTGTTCCGCAAGCGCGACTGCTGTGTCGGCCTGGAAATCTAGCCTGCGGCGGGCGGCGACGGCGGCCGCGCTGCTCCTCGCGGCCCCGGCCGCCGCCGCGCAGGAGATGCCGGCCTTCGACCTCGAGGCGCTGGAGCGGGCGATCGCGGCTCCCGAAGCGGCAGTCGCGCCGGCGCCGCGGCTGATGGCGCTGGTGTCCTTCGCGATGCCGGCCGGCAGCCTGGAGCGCCTCGCCCGCGACGCCGCGGTCCTCGGCGCGCCGCTGCTGCTGCGCGGCCTGCACGAGGAGAGCCTGCGGCGGACGGCGGCGGCCGCCGCCGCGGCCGATCCGACCGGCCGGGCCGAATGGCTGATCGAGCCGCGGCCCTTCGCCGAGCTCGGCCTGCAGGGCGTCCCGGTCTTTTTGCTCGAAGGCGGCGGCGAGCGGCTGCTGGTCCGCGGCGACGTCTCCTTCGCCTACGCTCTTGATTACATGGCCGGCCAGAGCCATCCGCTGGCGGCGGCCGCCGCGAGCTACCGGGCGCGGCTGACGGCGGCGGCGGAACGATGAGGCGGCTTGCGCTCCTTGGGCTGCTGGCCGCCGCGGCCCCGGCGGCGGCGCAGACGGTGGACTACGCGGCCGAGGCGGCGACGCTGCTGCGGGAGACGGCCGCGGCGCTGACCGTCTCCCCCGCCGAGCTGCAGCGGCTGCAGGCGCCCGGCGCCAAGCCGCCGACGTCCTGTCCGGCCGGCGACCACGGCTGCGCGGGCCGGGTCGCCGGACTGCGGCCGCCGGCGCAGCCGACGGTGACCCTCGCTGCGCCGGCGCCGCACTGCCCGGACCGGCGGGAATGCGACGCGGTGGTGGTCTCGCTGTTCGCGGCGGACATGGTCGCGGATTCGGCGGCCGCCGCGGCCGGCGAACTCGCGGGGGCGAGCTTCATCCACCTGCGCGGGCCGGGGGCGACGGTCACCGCCACCGTGCTGCTGCCCAGCTGGCAGGACTACGGCACCATCCGGGTGCTGCGGACGGCGACCGGCGTGGCCGGCCTGCGGATCAACGGCCGGGCGCCGACGCTGGCCCGCATGTGGCCCGGCCGGGTCTGCTGGGCCGACCGATACTGGTGCGGGGTCATTCTGTTCGAAGAAGCGACGCAGCCGGACGCCGGCGCCGACGTGACCGAGCTGTTCGGCCGCGCCACCAACGTCGTCACTTACCGGCAGGAGCGGCCCGACGGGCCGGAGGCCGGCATGCTGCTGCAGCTGGTCGACGCCGACGACCTGCTCGCCTATCCGCGGCGCTGCCCCTGGCCGAGGCCGGCCGGCTGCTCCTATGCGCGCGGCGCCGGCTGCGGCACCCGGGTCGGCGGAGTCTGCGTCGCGCCGGTGTGGCAGATCGTCTGCGACGGGGCGGCCGCCTGCCGGCGGCTGGCCTGCCCGGACGGCAAGTGCGACAAGGCGCCCGCGGCCGGCGGCGGCGCGGCCGAGGCGGCGCGGACGCTGGCGGCGCTGGAGATCGGCCGGCAGGCGACGCGCAATTACAAGCTGTGGGAGATGAACGTCTTCAAGGGCAGCTACGCCGAGTGCCGCGACAAGATCGCCTGGGGCCTGGGCGACTGCTGCAAGGC
>MEIE01000219.1 GCA_001750625.1 Candidatus Amphirhobacter heronislandensis | reverse complement strand
ATCGCGACCCCGGCCACCTGGGTCAAGCAGGGCGCTGACGACGACAGCGCCAGCGGCGCCTTCTCGCCGCTGCGGATAGCGGCTTCCAGCACGCGGACTGCGACCGGCCTGGCGTTCCACCGCAATTCGGACGCCTGCAAGCGCATCGACATCTCGCTGTCCGGCGACACCAGCCACGTCGAGCTGCGCCGCTATGCTGGCGCAATCGAAGCCAGCAGCCAGGCCCTCAGCGACATCACGATGGACGACGCCGCCAATCCAGCCAGCGGCAATCAACACGTCCGGCTGTATTTCAAAGCGGGGGCGACTCCGGCGGGAGGCAGCGTCCTGAACGTCACGATCGTCGCGACCCCGAACGCCGCCTGCACCGACGCGCGGACGCCGGCGCCGCTGACCGTAGGCTGGGCGCTCACCGTCGCGTCCACCAGCCCGTGGGTGAATCAGGGCAGCGATGTCGCGGCGTCCAACGGCCCGTATTCGGCGCTGACGCTGGCGGTGGCCAGCGGGCAGACGGACACCGGCTTGGCGTTCCACCGCAGCGCGCTTGGCTGCCGCCAGATCGATGTGGCGCTGTCCGGCGATACCAGCCAGGTCGAGCTGCTTCGCTACCAAGGCAGCAGCGTCGCGACGCCGACGTCGCTGAGCAACATCACCATGCACAGCGGCGCGGCCGCCGGCCAAGATCATCACGTCAAGCTGTTCCTCAAGGCGCGAGCCGCGGTGAGCCAAGGAGATGTCCTTGACCTGACGATCGTCGCGGCCCCGAACTCGTCCTGCATCGACCCTCGGACCCCGGCGCCCTTGACGATCAGCTGGAACCTGACCATCGCCACCGCAGCGGCCTGGACCAATCAGGGCAGCGATGATTCGGTCTCCGATGGTCCGTTCTCGCCGCTGGTGCTGCAGGACGCGACAGCGCGGACCGCTGCCGGCCTGGCGTTCCACCAAAGTTCGACCGCATGCCGGCGAATCGACGTGGCCTTGGTCAACAGCCCGCCGTCCTATGTAGAGCTAGTTCGATACCAGGGCAGCAGCGCCTCCGCGAGCACCGGCCTGAACAACATCACGATGGACAACGGGGCGGGAACGAACAATCATCACGTCCGCCTGTTCTTCAA
>MEIE01000218.1 GCA_001750625.1 Candidatus Amphirhobacter heronislandensis | reverse complement strand
GGCGCGGCGCTGGGCCACGCCGCCGCCCTGCAGGCCATCGACCGCGGCCTGCCGATAACCCTGCCGCAGCGGCGGGCGGCGGGCTAGGCGCGCAGGGCCGCGGGGATGTAGTCCCCGTGCGCCGCGATCATCTCGTCAACCATCTGCCAGATCTGGTCGAGGCTGAGCTCGGCGCCGGCGTGCGGGTCGAGCATGACCGCGTGGTAGACGTGCTCGCGGCGGCCCTCGAGGATGGCCTTGACCGCCAGCTCCTGGACGTTGATGTTGGTCTGCATCACCGCGGCGAGGTGCGCCGGCAGCGCGGCGACCTTGCGCGGCCGGATGCCCTTGGCGTCGACGTCGCAGGGGACCTCGACGCAGGCGGACGCCGGCAGGTTCGGGATCAGCAGGTCGCGGTTGGCGACGTTGCCGTTGAAGACCGCCGGCGCGCCGCCGGCCAGCGCGAGCGCGATGTGCGAGGCGTACTCGTCCGAGCGCTCCGCCGGCAGCTTCTCCTCGTCCATCTTGGCGGCGATGTTCTGCCACTTGGTGGTCGCGTACTCGCAGCGGTCGATGTAGTCGTCCAGCGGGATGCCGAAGCGCTCGACCAGCTCGGGCTGGTGGCTCTTGATGAACCACGGCACGTACTCGCTGAAGTGCTCGGAGCTCTCGGTGACGAAGTGGCCCAGCCGCAGCAGCATCTCGTAGCGGACCTTCTCGGGCATGTTCTTGCCGTGATCCATCGGCTCCTCGGTGCGGGTCGAGGTCCGCTCGCCGCCGACGACCTGTTTCGCGACCTCCCGCAGCCGCGGGTACAGGTCCTCGCCGCTGCCCTTCTTCTCGAAGCGGGTGTAGAAGGCGACGTGGTTGATGCCGGCGCAGTCGAAGTCGACGTCCTCGGGCTTTTCGCCGAGGTCGCGGGCGAGCATCGCCGCGGTCCCCTGCACCGAATGGCAGAGGCCGACCGCCTTGAGCCCGGGGTGGCGCGCGGCGATCGCCATCATGTTCATCGCCATCGGGTTGACGTACTGCAGCCAGGTCGCGTCCGGGCACAGCTCGGCGACATCGTCGGCGATGTCGAGCAGCACCGGCACCGTGCGCAGGGCGCGCATGACGCCGCCGACGCCGAGGGTGTCGGCGATGGTCTGGCGCAGGCCGTACTTCTTGGG
>MEIE01000217.1 GCA_001750625.1 Candidatus Amphirhobacter heronislandensis | reverse complement strand
CGCCAAGCCAATTCACGAGCGATGCGATCGGGGTTTCATCCATCGCATCGCTCGTGAATTGGCTTGGCGGGCGATGCCGGTTTCGCTCGACCGGCCATCATTCGTTGCACTCGTGCTTGAACCGCAGGCACGCTCAGCTATGACTGACCCTCGATGCACGGATATGTTTCCAGCCAGAGCGGATTTTTCCTGGGACTACGGATGAATCGCTCGGCGCCGCCTTTTGCGAGCGAACGATGAGCGGCGAGGGGTCGATTCCCAACCAAGGAATCTTGTCAATGGAAGGCATGGCTGACTGACTTGCGACCCGTTGTCGTGGCGGATGGACAAAGCAGCCGGTCACGCGATGTCCTTGTCGGTGGCTCGAACAGCGCATCGGCTCTTCGCTTCGACCTTCGCTGCAAAAGGGCGGTTCGCATCCATCCTCTCGGTCTTATCCTCGCAGGAGGCTCGTTGTCGGTGGTGGTCGAGGTCGACCGATGATTGCAGCCGGCCGCTCTTTTTGGTCTTCGGGGTCCGATTTTTTCTCTTTCGACAGCACGCTCGGCTCCTTCGAGATAAGGCCTCCTGTCCCGGCTGATATCGGTTGCCGCCGCGCCGAAAGTCCGCGCGAGGGCGAGCGATCGAGGCCTGGTTGACTGGCTTTCGATCGGCGGCATCATCGTCTCGACAGTGTCGGCAATCCATGCCATCGGCTTTGCGCTTCGAGGAGGAGATGCACCGCCGAGCGACGAACAGCGCCATGATCGAGGATTTTCCGATGCCGAATTTTTTGCTCACTTGCCTAAGGGTCGGGCAGGCATTTGGGGTTCCTATCGGTACAATCTAGGAGGTAGCGGAGGATTCCCTTCGGCCGAAGGGCAAGAATCACCCCGAAAACGAGCGATCGATGCATTCCAATTCCATCTTCATGCTTTTGGCGGCAATTCGGAGGTGCGAGGCTTGAACGTTGTCATTTCGAACGAGAATATTTCGAAACTCAAAGCCTTTGCGGAAAGACCGATGAGAATCCCTTGGCCGACCCGCCACCGGCTTTCGGTTGACGATGGCATCGATATATGCCGCCGATGTTTGGATGTTTCATAAGGAGAGATAACGATGTCGAGATTCGGTCAGTTGGTATTGGTCTTGACCCTGTCGGTTCTTCCC
>MEIE01000216.1 GCA_001750625.1 Candidatus Amphirhobacter heronislandensis | reverse complement strand
GCGAGAACGGGCCGTCCGAAGTCGAATCGTCGCTGCCCTGATTGGTCCAGGCTGCCGCGGTCGCAATCGTCAGGTTCCAGCTCACAGTCAACGGCGCCGGCGTCCGGGCATCGGTGCAGGACGAGTTCGGCGTCGCGACGATGGTTAGGTCGAGGACATCACCCTGAGTCACGGCGGCGCGCGCCTTGAGGAACAGCTTGACGTGGTGGTTGCTGGTGCTCGGCGTCGCCGCGCTGTGCATGGTGATGCCGCTGAGGACCTGGCTGCTGGCCTCGGTCGCTCCTTGGTAGCGCAGCAGTTCGACCTGGCCAGTGTCGCCGGACAGCGCCACGTCGATCTGCCGGCAGCCAAGCGCGCTGCGGTGGAACGCCAAGCCGGTGTCGGTCCGCTGTGCAGCCACAGCCAGCGTCAGCGCCGAGTACGGGCCATTGGACGTTGCGACATCGCTGCCCTGATTCACCCACGGGCTGGTCGTGGCGATGGTCAGGCTCCAGCCGACGGTCAGCGGCGCCGGCGTCCGCGCGTCGGTGCAGGCGGCGTTCGGGGTCGCGACGATCGTGACGTCGAGGATGCTGCCGCCCGTCGGAGCCGCGCCCGCCTTGAAATACAGCCGCACGTGCTGGTTGCTGCCGCTCTGCGTCGCGTCGTCGTCCATGGTGATGTCGCTGAGGACCTGGCTGCCGGCCTCGGTTGTGCCAGCATAGCGGCGCAGCTCGACGTGGCTGGTGTCGCCGGAGAGCGCGACGTCGACGCGCTTGCAGGCGTCCGAGTTGCGATGGAACGCCAGGCCGGTCGCGGTCCGGGCGCTGCTCGCAGCCAGCCGCAGCGGCGAGAAGGAGCCGCTGGCGCTGTCGTCATCCCTGCTTTCCTTGACCCAGGCGGCCGCGGTAGCGATCGTCACATTCCAGCTGACGGTCAGCGGCGCTGGCGTCCGCGGATCGGTGCAGGACGAATGCGGGGTCGCGACCACGGTCAGATCGAGGACGTCGCCTTGAGTCACGGCTGCTCGCGCCTTGAGGAACAACTTGACGTGATGGTCATTGCCAGCAGACGCCCCGCTGTGCATCGTGATGTTGCTCAGGGACGTCGGCGTAGCGGCGGCGCTGCCCGCGTAGCGCAACAATTCCACCTGGCCAGTGTCGCCGCTCAGA
>MEIE01000215.1 GCA_001750625.1 Candidatus Amphirhobacter heronislandensis | reverse complement strand
TGTCGGTGCGGTCCGTCGCCGCCGCGAGCGTCAGCGGGGAGAAGCTGCCGCTGGCGCTGTCATCGTCCCTGCTTTCCTTGACCCAGGCCGCGGCGATCGCGATGGTCACGTTCCAGCTGACCGTCAGCGGCGCCGGCGTCCGTGGGTCGGTGCAGGAGGAATTCGGCGTCGCGACGATGGTCAGGTCAAGGACGGCACCTTGGCTGACCGCCGCCCGCGCCCTGAGGAACAGCTTGACGTGATGATTGCTGCTGGCTGGATTGGCGGCGCTGTGCATGGTGATGTTGCTCAGAGCCGTCGGCGTCGCGGCGCTGCTGCCTTGATAGCGCAGCAGCTCGACCTGGCCGGTGTCGCCGCTCAGCGCCACGTCGATCTGCCGGCAGCCAAGCGCGCTGCGATGGAACGCCAGGCCGGTGTCGGTCCTCTGCGCCGCCGTCGCCAGCGTCAGCGCCGAGTACGGACCGTTGGACGCCGCGACATCGCTGCCTTGATTCACCCACGGGCTGGTGGACGCCACGGTGAGCGCCCAGCCCACGGTCAAGGGCGCCGGCGTCCGCGCGTCGGTGCAGGCCGCGTTTGGCGTCGCGACGATGGTGACGTCAAGGACGCTGCCGCCTGCCGGAGCCGCGCCCGACTTGAAGAACAGCCGGACGTGCTGGTTGCTGCCGCTCTGCGCCGCGTCGTCGTCCATGGTGATGTCGCTGAGGACCTGGCTGTTGGCCTCGGTCGCGCCAGCATAGCGGCGCAGCTCGACGTGGCTGGTGTCGCCGGACAGCGCGACGTCGATGCGCGAGCAGGCGTCCGAATTGCGGTGGAACGCCAGGCCGGTGGCGGTGCGGCTGCTGGACGCGGCGAGCGTCAGCGGGGAGAAGCTGCCGGCGGCGCTGTCGTCGTCCGCGCCTTGCTTGACCCATGAGGCCGCGGTTGCAATGGTGACGTTCCAGCTGATCGTTAATGGTGCCGGGGTGCGCGGATCGGTGCAGGAGGAGTTCGGGGTCGCGACGACGGTCAGGCTGAGGACGTCGCCCTGGGTCACGGCTGCCCTCGCCTTGAGGAACAGCTTGACGTGATGATCATCATCATCGTCTCTGAGCATCGTGATGCTGCTCAGCCCGGTTTGGGTCGCCGCGCTGCCGCCGGCATAGCGGATGAGCT
>MEIE01000214.1 GCA_001750625.1 Candidatus Amphirhobacter heronislandensis | reverse complement strand
TGGGCTACGGGCATGAGATTGCGGCTGGACAGGCGGCGAGCTTCACTCCCTTCATCGAGACCGGCTATCTGCTGCTCGACGGCGATGGCGCGGTCGCCAGCAGCGCCTTGCTGCAGGGAGGGCTTGAGTTCACGGGTGGGCCGCTGGCCGGCGGATTCTCCTACCAGCACGCCATCGGCGACGACCTCACCTTGGCCGGTTACGACCTGGCGCTGCGCTTCGGCTACCAGTTCAGCGGCCTGGGCCTGGGCTTTGAAGCCAACCCCGGCTACGGCTTGACGGGGGCTGAAGAAATGCTCACCGATCTCGGCGCGGGCGAAACCCTGGCGCTGGATGAATACGGCGGCGGCCTGCGCGGCGGCGCGGGGGTCAGCTACGGCCTGGCGGTGGACGGCGGGTTGCTGACGCCGTACGGCCGCTGGCGGGCGGGAACTGGGAAGGAACTGGGCCTGCGGCTGCGGGCGGGCGCACGCCGCAGCTGGGCGCTGGGTTACGGCGCCGCGGCCGACGAGCTCAAGATCGAATACCGCCTCGGCGAGTAGCGGACTCGCCCTGCGCGGCGCCGGTTCAAAAGCAGGCTGACGTCGTCCCTGCCTGCCGCAGGCGGCTAAAACAGGCCGTTTTGGGCGGGATTTTGTAATTCCAGCCAAGATGTGTATAATGTAAGACATGAAAGGCTTGGCCGTCAACCCCGTGCGCCTGCAGTGGTGCCTGCGGCACTACTGCCTGACGCTGGAGGAGCTGGCGAAGCGGGCCGGTCTCAAGCCCGCCGCCGTGCAGCGAGCCAGCGAGGACGGGCCGGGATTGACGGCGAGAGAGATATATGCGCTTGCCCACGCGCTTGATTTCAACACGAGCTTTTTCGTGGGGAAAAGGGGCGTCCCCGACGACGAGCTGCGGGTGCCGCAGTTCCGCGCGGCTGGCGGCCAGCCGCCGCATACCACGGATATGCTGCTGCTGCTGAAGCGGGTGGAGAATCACCGGGAATATTTCCGAGGCCTCTTCGAAGATTTCCCCGCCCTGCAGCCGCGCAAGACCGCCTACCCGCAGCTGCCGGCGGGCGACGGCTATGCGGCCAAGGCCAAGGCGGTGCGCCGCTGGCTGCGTCTCCGCGGCGGCGAGGATTTCGCCGCGCTGCGCAAGAAGGTCGAGGCCAAGGACGTGCT
>MEIE01000213.1 GCA_001750625.1 Candidatus Amphirhobacter heronislandensis | reverse complement strand
GGCACCGACAGCGAGGCGGCGCCTTCGCCGTAGAACTCGACAAATTTGCCTACGACGTTGGTTTTGCGGAGCATTTCGACGATGGTCAGCACCAGGTCGGTGGCGGTGCGGCCTTCTTTGAGCTTGCCGGACAGATGGACGCCGACCACGTCGGGCGTGAGGATGTAGACCGGCTGGCCCAGCATCGCGGCCTCGGCCTCGATGCCGCCGACGCCCCAGCCGACCACGCCGATGCCGTTGATCATGGTCGTGTGGGAGTCGGTGCCGACCAGGCTGTCGGGGTAGTGCAGGGCGGGATCGGCCGGATCGGCGATCAGGCCCGGCGCGAGGTGCTCGAGGTTGACCTGGTGGACGATGCCCACCCCGGGCGGGACCACCTTGAAGGACTTGAAGGCGCCCATGCCCCATTTGAGGAAGCGGTAGCGCTCCTCGTTGCGCTCGAACTCGCGCTTCAGGTTCAGGCGCAGGGCGTCCGCCGAGCCGTAGTTGTCGACCTGGACGGAGTGGTCGACCACGAGGTCGACCGGCACCAGCGGCTCGACGACGCTGGCGTCGCCGTCCCAGTCCTTGGCGGCGTCGCGCATCGCGGCGAGGTCCACCAGCAGCGGCACCCCGGTGAAGTCCTGCAGGACGACCCGTCCCACCTTGAAGGGAATCTCGGAGCTGCGCTTGGCCTTGGGCTCCCAGGCGAGCAGGGCGTCGATGTGCTCTGCGGTGACCGCCTTGCCGTCGAGGTTGCGCAGCAGCGATTCGAGCACCACCCGCAGGCAGACCGGCAGCCGCTCCAGCTTGGCGCCCTTGGCCTCGGCCAGCGCTGGCAGGCTGTAGCATTTGAGGTCCGCGGAACCGTTGCCCGCGATGCTCTTGAGGAAGTCCTTGTTGTCCATTCAGACCAGTCCTTTGCCGGGTATATATATGCCCGATTAGGCGATTTTACAATCTAGCGGGGCGTCCATGTAGCCCCGGCTCCCAGCAAATGCGAGCTGTTGAGGAAAAAAGCCTCTATTTCCCAGCTTTTTCCAGCGCCCGCCGGGTGCTCTCGTCCAGGCCCTCGAGATCCTGGCCTCCCATCGCCGCCAGCACCTTCTTGTAGTTGGACTTGCCGAACTCCACGCCCCACTGGTCGAAGGAGTTGATCCCCCAGATCCAGCCCAGCGCCGCCACCGC
>MEIE01000212.1 GCA_001750625.1 Candidatus Amphirhobacter heronislandensis | reverse complement strand
GGTTTTTTCTCTTTCATGGCACACTCTCCATCTGGCTGTTCTGATCGATTCGAGCATCAATATCTCAAATTGGATTCGTAAGTATATAATTCCCTTGGATAAAGGCGAGTTGTAGATTCAAAGACTCATTGGCGGCGATCTTGAGAGCCTTGTTGCTTTTGACCAATTTGCGCCCTTTGAGTTGGGCGGTTGTGGGCACGGTATCTTTCCTTCTCCTGATTCCGAGCCTTTGCTCGAGGTGGTCAATCGTTTCAAGCGCTTCCTTTATCGGTATCGGCACAGAGTCAATAGGTGATTTCTCCAAAATCCGAAGAATCTGTGCTTTGACGATCGAGGCCATCACCAAGGAAGTGGAAAGTTCCTCTACCAAGTTCAAACGATCCAGCAGTTTTTCCGAAGGCGTCGATTGGAGCCAATATTCCACATTGCTGATCCCTCTTACCAGATCCTTTCTAGCGTCTCTTAGAATATCCTCGTAGTCCGACGAAATTCTCGCTTCTTGAAAGAGAGCCAATCCTCCAACGATCAGGCCATGACCGTTTCCTCGAACCGTCTCGTCATAGATATCATCGACACGATGGGACACTTTCCGAAGTAGATGGATGGCTTCATCGATCCGATCCTCGATCCTTTCGAGTTTTCGAAAAATGGCGACCCCGAGCGCCAAATTCACCACCGAGGTCACAAAGGCTGGGGATGCCGCTCCTTGCGCGAATTGGACAGCATTCCCGAGAACACTGTTCACCTCTTCGGGCGGGGTGATATTTGCCGCATTCAACCATTTCACCACTTGGCGACCTTCTTTTTTCAATAGATTACCGCCTACGATATCGTATTTTCCGGACTCCAATCCTTTTAGCATCCAATCTTCGAGGATGAACTCGACTTTATAGGTAGCGGCCATCGCTGAATTCCTTATTTTGTCTGTCAAAGATGGGGTGAAAAATCAGCTCTCTCCCTAATCATCGGCATCATCGATTCTCGAAAGAGCGATAGCGACCACGGTCGGCACGGTTTTGCGATATGCCGGGCCGGCAACATCGATAACGGTCCATGCTGCCAAAATGACGTTCAGTCCGGGTACCAAAAACCCCGCCAAGCGCGCACCGACAGCGACTCCGGCGGCTTTGGCGAGGAGAGACCTGACCAACGGACCGATTACACCACGCAAAGCAATCGTCGCTCCGATTCCGCCGACACACAAGGCATTTCTG
>MEIE01000211.1 GCA_001750625.1 Candidatus Amphirhobacter heronislandensis | reverse complement strand
TTGGCCTTGTCGGCGCGCAGCTCGGTCAGCCAGTTGCGGAAGTCCAGCAGGGCCTCGAGCATCTCCTCGTCCTTGTGGCCGGCGGCGATCGAGCCCTGCATGCTTTTGTCCTTCTCGACCACGGTGCAGGTCCAGCAGCCGAAGCGGGGCGAGCTGGAGCCGCAGGAAGGGGCGTCGTCCTTGGAGATCACCAGCGGGCACTCGCCGCCGCCGGCGTTCTTGTACAGGGTTATCAGGCGCCGGTGGCTGCCGCCCCACGGCGGCTTGCGCTGCATCAGCAGCGTCCAGACGTCGTCGTTGGTCAGATCGGCCAGCGGCGAGAACATCAGGCAGTCGTCGATGCTGCCGTGCTTGTTCATGGTGTCGGCGGTGACGCCGTGCTTGAGCATCGCCCGCTTGCGGTTCTGGGACTCGCTGAGGCGGGAGCCGATCAGCAGGATGACCTTGCTGTGCTCGATCACCAGCTTCTTCAAAAGGGTGTTGGTCGGGATGATCTTGAGCCGGTCGGTGCACCAGCGGAAGTTCCGGGTCGGCGGGATGTAGCCCTTGCCGATCACGTTGACCCAGAAGGACTGGTCCAGGTTGGGCGTGGTCAGGTGGGATTCGATCGGCAGCTTCTGCTTGGCCGCGGCCTTGTTGATCGTGTTGAGGCTGTTTTTCAGGTGGTCGATGACCAGCGGGGACTCGACCAGGGTGTCGTTGGAGACGATGAAGACCTTGCGGCGGCGCTGGGCTGCCGGCAGGGCGAGCAGCAGCTCCCAGACGAGGTGAAGCAGGAGGGTGGAGTCCTTGCCGCCGGAGTAGGCGATGACCCAGGGGGTCGCGTGCTTCTTGGCGTATTCTTTCCGCAGGACCCGCTGGACGCCAGCTAGTTTGTCGGCTAAGGAAGAATCGGTGCTCACAGGCGGGTAATTCTACAAAACCCGCCTGGGCGGCGATTCAGCCCAGAAACACGTTATTGTTGTGCCAGGCCAGCAGCTCGCGGGAGGGCTGTTCCAGGCGGTTTGCGGGGATATGCAGGCTGACGTCCCTCAGGGCGGCCAGATCCAGCCGCGGGGCGCGGTAGATGCGGTTGAGCCGGCTTTGGTAGGTTTGGGGCTTGTAGGTGGAGACCGCGAGGCGGTATCGCGCTGCTTGGTCATGGTGACGAGCCCGCTGCGGAACAGCAGGTCATGCAGGCCGCACAGCGCGATGCCGCTGCGGGCGCTGTTGCGCATGCGGGCCTCGCCGGGACGAATCGGCGTGGCGTTGAGGTCGACCAGGCTGTTGAACAGGCGCTTGCTCTGCCGGCAGACCGAGCACTGCGACTGGTAGGCCCGGTAGACGTTCTTGTTGAAGTCGAGCTGGGCGCTGCTGTCGTTCTCGTAAAAGCCGATCAGCTGGTAGATGAGCTTGGCGCCGTACCGCTTCTCGAGGAAGGTCTCCACGATCGCCCTGGCGATGTCGTCGATGAGCTCGGGCGTGCGGTCCAGGCAGTCGCGGACTTCTTTGGAGAACGATCCCAAGGGGTTGATCCTCCTCAGCTTGCTGTGGACGGGACGCCTGCCGCCCTGGCCGCCGCCCTTGGGATTGGTGACGTCAAGCTCCTCGACAGCGACGCCGTGCAGGTCGCGGACCTCCCAGATCCCGTCCTGCTTTAGGCGCCAGAACGGGTTGGAAACGACGTTGACGTCATTGGGCCTGATGTTGATGAGCTCCAGCATCGATGTGAGCACGTCGCTGACGTCCTCGTAGGCGAGCCGTTCGGTCCCCTCGTACTTCAGCCGCATCAGCATCATCAGCACCAGCA
>MEIE01000210.1 GCA_001750625.1 Candidatus Amphirhobacter heronislandensis | reverse complement strand
TCGCCCGCGACGCGGCCGGCCGCGGCCTCAAGGTCCTCCTCGCCGAGCAGGGCGACCTCGCCAGCGGCACCTCCTCCTGCTCCTCGAAGCTGGTCCACGGCGGCCTGCGCTACCTGGAATATTTCGACTTCCGCCTGGTCAAGGAATCCCTGCAGGAGCGCGACGTGCTGCTGCGCTCGATGCCGCACATCTGCTGGCCGCTGCGCTTCGTCATGCCCTACGACCGCGAGCTGCGCTACGACAGCTCCAGCCCGCTGTCCAGGCTCAGCAGCGTCTTCATGCCCTGGGCCGGCGGCAAGCGGCCGCGCTGGATGCTGGGCCTGGGCCTGGCGATGTACGACCAGATGGCCGGCAGCCGGCAGCTGCCCGGCCACCGCCGCCTCGACCTGCGTTCGGACGCGGCCGGCGGCCCGCTGCAGGAGCGCTTCGCCAGCGCCTTCGAGTACTCGGACTGCTGGGTGGACGACGCCCGGCTGGTGGTGCTGTGCGCCCGCGACGCCCAGGCGCGCGGCGCCGCGATCCGCACCCGGACCAAGGTGGTCGGCGCCCGCCGCGCCAAGGGACACTGGGAGATCGAGCTGGACGCGGGCGGGGCCAAGGAGAAGGTCCAGGCCAAGGCCCTGGTGAACGCCACCGGCGCCTGGGTCAACGCCACCCAGGAGGAGATCGGCCAGGAGAACCGCCACGCCAGCAACCTGCGGCTGGTCCGCGGCAGCCATCTGGTGTTCAAGAAGCTTTACGAGCATGACCGCTGCTACATCCTCGCCGGGCCGGACGGCCGCATCGTCTTCATCATCCCCTACGAGAACGACTACACCCTGGTCGGCACCACCGAGGTCGACCAGCAGCAGCCCGAGGCCGAGCCCTGCTCGGACGCCGAGACCGACTACCTGCTCGACTTCGTGAGCAAGTACCTGCGCGTCCAGCCGGCCAAGAAAGACCTGGTCTGGTCCTACGCCGGCGTCCGGCCGCTGTTCGGCAGCGGCGACGACGCGGCCGCGGCGGTCACCCGCGACTATTCGATCAAGGTGGCCACCGCGGACGGCCTGCCGCTGGCGAACGTCTACGGCGGCAAGATCACCACCTTCCGCCGCCTCGCCGAGGAGGTCATGCGCCGGCTGCAGCCGCATTTCCCCGCGCTGGGCCCGGCCCGGCCTGGACCGGCGCCGCCAGCCTGCCCGGCGGCGACTTCCCCGTCGACGGCTACGAGCGGGAGGTCGAGCGGCTGGGCGCCAAGCACGCCTACCTCGACGCCGCCCTCGCCCGCCGGCTGATCCGGCTGTACGGCACCTGCGCCGCCGAGCTGCTCGGCGACGCGAAAAAGACCGAGGATCTCGGCAGGCAGTTCGGCGCCGGCCTCAGCGAGCGGGAAGTGACGTGGCTGCGGGAAAAAGAGTTCGCGGCGACCGCCGATGACGTGCTGTGGCGCCGCACCAAGCTCGGGCTGCGGCTCGACGCCAAGCAGGCCGACGAGCTCGCCGCCTGGCTCGCGGCCTAGGCCCGGCCCGTCACGGCGCGGTCCGGCCCTCGGCGGCCGGATCCTCCCCGCTTTTTTCATCCTCCGGCAGCCGCCACAGCGCCGGGATCTCGCTCAGGTCCGGCCAGGCGCTGTGCCGCTCCTTGGCCGGGACGTCGACGTCCGGCCGCCAGGCGCCGTACTGGGCCTCGCCGTCGGCGCCGTCGACCGTGTAGGGGCCGCCGCGCAGCCC
>MEIE01000021.1 GCA_001750625.1 Candidatus Amphirhobacter heronislandensis | reverse complement strand
AGGCCTTGGCCGAGGCCGCCGCCGCGCTAACCGCGCCCGACGGCTAGCGGCCGCGCCGGCTGATGCGGTTGTCGATCAGCCGCGTCCGGCCGAGCCGCACGGCGCCCAAGACCACGAAGCCCTGGCCCGCCTTGTGCGGGCCGAGGTCGAGGCCGCGACACTCGACGTAGTCGACCTTGAAGCCATTTTTTGCAAGTTCCCGCCGCGCCCGCGCGCAGGCGCGGCCGGCCGCCATGCCGCCGGCGACCGCTTCTTGCGCCGCGCGCAGCGCAGCGCCGAACGCCGGCGCGCGCTTGCGCTGTGCTCAAGATAGGCGTTGCGCGAGCTCAGGGCGAGGCCGTCGCGCTCGCGGACCAGCGGGCCGGCGAGCACCTGGCAGCCGAAGCCCAGCTGCCGGACCATGCGCTTCACCAGCACGAGCTGCTGGTAGTCCTTCTCGCCGAAGACCGCCGCCGCCGGCGAAACCTGGGCGAGCAGCTTGGCGACCACCGTCAGCACCCCGGTGAAAAACCCCGGCCGGAAGGCGCCGCACAGCTCGTCGCCAAGCGGCGGCGGCGCGACCATGACGTCCTGCGGCTCGGGATACATCGCGGCGACCGACGGCGCGTAGCAGCTGTCGGCGAGCCCGGCGAGCAGCCGCAGGTCGCGGCGCAGCCCGCGCGGGTAGCTGCCGTAGTCCTCCTTGGGCCCGAACTGCAGCGGGTTGACGAAGACGCTCGCGCAGACCACCGCCCCCGGCCGCCGGTCCGCCCAGGCCCGCGCGCGCCGCAGCAGGCTCAGATGCCCCTCGTGCAGGGCGCCCATCGTCGGCACGAGGATAACCGGGCGGCCGGCATGCAGCCGCGCGAGGGCGGCGGGGCCGCGCGCGAGGCGCGGCGGGCTCACGCGGGGGTGTGGGCCGCGTCCGGAAAGCGGCCGGCGCGGACGTCGGCGACGTAGGCGGCGAGCGCCGCGTCGATGTCGCCCTTGCCGCGCAGGAAGTTCTTGGCAAAGCGCGGCGGATTCGGATACAGGCCGAGCAGGTCCTGCAGCACCAGGATCTGGCCGTCGCAGGAAGCGCCGGCGCCGATGCCGATGGTCGAGGCCGCCACCTCGGCGGTGATCTCGGCGGCGAGCTCGGCGGGAATCATCTCGAGCACCAGCAGCGCCGCGCCGGCGTCGCTGATCGCCTTGGCGTCGGCGAGGATCCGCGCCCGCGACTCGCGGTCCTTGCCCTGGACGCGGAAGCCGGTGGCGTTCGCCGACTGCGGCAGCAGGCCGACGTGCCCGCAGACCGGCACGCCGCGCTCGACCAGCCGGCCCACGGTGCGCGCCAGCGCCGCGCCGCCTTCGACCTTGACCATGTGGGCGCCGGCCGCGACCAGCCGCGCCGCGCTCTTGAAGGCCGCCGCCGGCCCGGCCTCGAAGCTGCCGAACGGCAGGTCGGCCATGACGTGCAGGTCCGGCGCGCCGGCCGCGACGCAGCGGACGTGGTAGGCGACGTCGTCGACGGTGACGCCGGTGGTGCCGCGCTGGCCCTGGATGACCATGCCCAGCGAGTCGCCGACCAGGACGCTGTCGCAGCCGGCGCGCGCCGCCGCCTGCGCGAAGCTCGAGTCGTAGGCGGTCAGGGTCGCGAGCTTCTCGCCCTTGCGCTTGGCGGCGCGGAACGACGACGGCGTGCGCACGGCGGCCCTCAGCGCAGCGAGACGAATTCCTCGGCGGTGGTCGGGTGGATGCCGACCATCGCGTCGAAGTCCTCCTTGGTCGCGCCCTTCGCCAGCGCCACCGCGATGCCCTGCATCAGCTCGCCGGCGTCCGGCCCCACCATGTGCGCGCCGAGGACCCGGCCCTTGTTCTTTTCGAACACCAGCTTGACCAGCGCCTTTTCCTTGTGCGCGGACAGCGCAAAGCGCATCGGCGTGAACTCGCTCATGCAGGTCTCGCAGTCGGGGAAGCGCTTGCGCGCCTCCTGCTCGGACAGGCCGACGGTGCTGATGTTCGGATGGGTGAAGACCGCGGTCGGAATCAAATCGTAGTCCACCGGCGGCCCGTAGCTGCCGTATTTGAGCGCGCAGAAACGCATCGCCTCGGCGATCGCGACCGGCGTCAGCGCCACCCGGTCGATGACGTCGCCGACCGCGTGGACGCCGGGCACCGAGCTCGCGTACTCGTCGTTGACGACGACCGCGCCGTTGGGCTTGAGCTCGACGCCGGCCTCCTCGAGGCCGAGGCCCTCGGTGTTCGGCCGCCGGCCGGTCGCCGCGACGAACAGCTCGACTTCGAGATCGGGCGCGCCGCCGGCGAAGGACGCCGCGACCCCGCCGTCCGGCCGCGGCCGCAGCGCCGCGACCTCGCGCTCGAGCAGCAGCGTCACGCCGAGCTCGCGCATCGCGGCAAGCAGCGCTTCTTGGATCGAGACGTCGAAGTTCTTGAGCACGGTCGGGCCGCGGTGCACCAGCGTGGTCGCCACCCCGAGGCCGGCGAGGATGCAGGCGAACTCCACCGCGATGTAGCCGGCGCCCGCGACCGCCGCGGTCGCCGGCAGCCGCTCGAGGCCGAACAGGTCGTCGGAGACCGCCGCGTGCTCGGCGTAGCCGGGGATCGGCGGCTTCGCCGGCCGGCCGCCGGTCGCGACCAGCACGTCCTTGCAGGCCCAGGCCTTGCCGCCGGCCTCGACCTGGCCGGGGCCGGCGAGCCGGGCCTTGGCGCGGACGATTTTGACGCCGGCGCGCTCGAGGTTGGCGGCGTAGATGCCGTTGAGGCGCGCGATCTCCTCGTCCTTGGCGCGCTTGAGCGTCGGCCAGTCGAATTCCGCCGGCCCGGTGCGCCAGCCGTAGCCGGCCGCGTCGGCGATGTCGCCGCCGAAGGCCGCCGCGTACGAGAACAGCTTTTTGGGGACGCAGCCGAGGTTGACGCAGGTCCCGCCCAAGGCGCCGGCCTCGGCGAGGACCACCTTGGCGCCGGCGCCGGCCGCCATGCGCGCGGCCCGCACGCCGCCCGAGCCGCCGCCGATGACGAAAAGGTCCGCTTCTTCCATGGCCATGCCCGCCTGCCTCAACTGTATTTTACAGGCGCGATGCTGCGCCGCACAAAAGAGGGGCGGCTAGCTGCGGCCGGTCGAGCCGAAGCCGCCTTCGCCGCGGCCGGTCGCCTGCGAGAACTCGTCGACGACTGCGAAGGCCGGCCGGTGCACCGCGACGATCAGCAGCTGGCAGACCCGCTCGCGCGGCTCGATGCGCACCGTCTGGTCGCCGCGGTTCCACAGCGTCGCCTTGATCTCGCCCTGGTAGTCGGAGTCGATGACGCCGACGAGGTTGGCCAGCACCACGCCGCTGCGCGCGCCCAGCCCCGAGCGCGGCGCGAGGATGCCGCACAGGTTCGGGTCGGCGATGTGGACCGCGACGCCGGTCGGGACCTCGGCGGTGGCGCCGGGCGCGAGCTCGAGCGCTTCGGGGATGCAGGCGCGCAGGTCGCAGGCGGCGGAACCGGCGGTGCTCGGCCGCAGCTCGGCCGGATCGATCTGGGGGCGCAGGACGCGCAGTTCCATATATAGTGGCGGCCGGCGGGCGCCGGCGGGCTACAGGGAGCTTTGGATTGTCCAGGCCGGCGACCAGCCGGCGCGGAACAGCGCCTGGCAGCCGGGCGCGCGGTTCGCGGGCAGGCTGGCGGAGCTGCCGGCGAGGTTGACGTAGTCGGTGTGGATGGGGGTGCAGACCTTCTCGATCACCGCGCGCTGCTCGGCGGGCATGGTGGCGTAGATCAAAAGCAGGCTGGCCCGCTCGTTCACCGGCAGGGCGGCGGCGTCGCGCAGCGCCTCGGCGGCGATGGCGTTGTCCATCAAGGAGCGGTGCACGCCGCGGTTGGCGAGCAGCGCCATGAGCGCCAGCACGGCGATCAGGAAGTAGATGAATTTCATGGCTGGTGCGGCTGGCTCTCCTATTTCCTGCCGTGGCAATGCTTGTATTTTAAGCCAGAACCGCAGGGACAGGGGTCGTTGCGGCCCGCCTTGGCGTAATCGGCGGGGCTTTGTTGCTTTTTGGACGCCGTCGCCGCGGCGGCGGCCGGGGCGGCGGGAGCGGCCGGCGCGGCGCCTGCAGGCTGGACCGGCGGCGGCGCGGCCCCCGCAGGCTGGACCGGGACGGGCGCGGTCCCGGCGGGCTGGACCGGGGCGGCGCCCGGCGGCGGCGGCGGCGGCGCGTCCTCCCGCAGCCGGACCGCGAGCAGGATCTTGGTGGCGTCGGCGCGGATGGTGTCGAGCATGGCGTTGAACATCGCGAGGCTCTCGCGGCGGTACTCCTGCTTGGGGTTTTTCTGCGCGAAGCCCCGCAGGCCGATGCCCTGGCGCAGGTGGTCGAGGGCGCTGAGGTGGGCGCGCCAGTTGTTGTCGAGGATCTCGAGCACGATGGATTTTTGGAAGTTGAGGCTGCCGGGGCCGAGCCGGGCCAGGTTGGCCTCGACCGCCGCCTGGACTTCGGCCGCGGCCTTCGCGACCAGGCCGGCCGCGTCGAGCTCGTCGCTGCTTTGCAGCCATTCTTCGAGCGGCAGCTCGCGGCCGATGGACTGCCTGACGGCGGCCGCGGCGCCGGCGACGTCCCACTCCTCCTCGGGGGTGCCGGCCGGGACGTGGGCGCCGACGGTGGCGTCGACCGCGCCGGCGACCAGCTCGGCGACGACCTCGGCGATGTCGGCGGCGTCGACGATGTGGCGGCGCTGCTCGTAGATGATGCGGCGCTGGTCGTTGGCGATGTCGTCGTATTCGAGCAGCTGCTTGCGGATGTCGTAGTTGTAGGCCTCGACCCGCCGCTGCGCCTTTTCGATCACCCGCGACACCATGCCGACCTCCAGCGGCTCGTCGTCGTCGGCCATCAGCCGGTCGACGAGGCCGCCGAGCTTGGCGTCGGCGAAGACCCGCATCAGCGGGTCCTCGAAGGACAGAAAGAACACGCTCGAGCCCGGGTCGCCCTGGCGGCCGGCGCGGCCGCGCAGCTGGTTGTCGATGCGCCGCGACTCGTGCCGCTCGGTGCCGATGATGTGCAGGCCGCCGGCGGCGACCACCGCCGCGTGCCGCTGCTCCCAGGCGGCGTCGAGTTCCGCGAGCTTTTGCTTTTTCGCCGCGGCGTCGAGCTCGGGCTCGGCCTCGACGGCGGCGCGCTCGGCCTCGACGCTGCCGCCGAGGACGATGTCGGTGCCACGCCCGGCCATGCTGGTCGCGATGGTGACCTTGCCCGGCATGCCGGCCTGGGCGATGATGCTGGCCTCGCGCTCGTGCTGCTTGGCGTTGAGGACGTCGTGGCCGACGCCCTCGGCGGCGAGCAGGCGGGCGATCTCCTCGGAGGACTCGACGGTGGTGGTCCCGACCAGCACCGGCCGCTTGTTCGCGACGCAGTCCTTGACGTCGGCGACGATGCGCTCGAGCTTGGCCTTGCGGCGGGCGAAGACCAGGTCGTTGCGGTCCTCGCGCACCATGGTCCGGTGGGTGGGGATGGGCATCACCTCGAGCCCGTAGATGTCGCGGAACTCGTCGGCCTCGGTCGCGGCGGTGCCGGTCATGCCGGCGAGCCGCCTGTAGCCGCGGTAGAAGTTCTGCAGCGACACCGAGGCCAGGGTCTGGGTCTCGGGCTCGATCGCCAGGCCTTCCTTGGCCTGGATCGCCTGGTGGAGGCCGTCGCCCCAGCGCCGCCCGGGCATCGGCCGGCCGGTGTGCTCGTCGATGACGACGATGCGGCGCTCGCGGACCACGTAGTCGCGGTCGCGGGCGAACAGGTGGCGGGCGCGCAGCGCGCAGACCAGGTGGTGCATCAAGGTGAGGTTGTGCGCCTCGTACAGGCCGCCGTCGTGCAGCAGGCCGTGGCGGGCGAAGATCTTCTCGGCCTTCTCGTAGCCGTCGTCGGAGAAATGGATCTGGCGGGTCTTGGCGTCGGCGGCGAAGTCGTTGGAGATGAAGTCGTCCTCCTCGGTCCCAGGGGTGAACTCGCGGGCGATGGCGTCGCAGAGCTGGTACGGCGGCGGCTTGGCGCCGGCCACCCCCGAGATCGCCAGCGGCGTCCGCGCCTCGTCGATGAGGATGGAGTCGACCTCGTCGACGATGGCGAAGTCGAGGCCGCGCTGCAGCCGCGCCTCGGCGGCGTGGACCATGTTGTCGTTGAGGTAGTCGAAGCCGAGCTGGTTGTTGGTGCCGTAGACCACGTCGCAGCGGTAGGCCGCCTGCCGCTCCTCGGGGGTCGCGCCCTGGACGGTCGCGCCCACCGTCAGGCCCATGCCCTCGTAGACCGGCCGCATCCAGTCGGCGTCGCGCCGCGCCAGGTAGTCGTTGACGGTGACGACGTGGACCTGCTCGCCGGCGAGCGCCGCGAGCGAGGCCGGCAGGGTCGCGACCAGGGTCTTGCCCTCGCCGGTCTTCATCTCGGCGACCATGCCGCGGTGCAGGGCGTAGCCGCCGAGCATCTGGACGTCGAAGGGCCGCAGGCCCAGCCCGCGCGCGGCGGCCTCCCGCGCCAGCGCGAAGGCCTCCGGCAGCTCTTTTTCCTGGCTGGCGCCGGCGGCGAGCCGTTCTTTGAGCGCGGCGGCGCGGGCGGTCAGCGCCTCGCCGGCCGCTTTTTTGAACTCCTCCTCGAAAGCGTTGACCGCCGCGACGACGCCGCGGTGGCGGCGGGCGAAGCGTTCGCCGGGGTCGCCGCTGATCCGGCGCAGCAGCGCCTGGATCATTTCTCGGTCGGGTCGGGGTAGATGCCGATGCCGGGCCGCTCTTCTTGAATCTCTTTGAGCAGGCGCGTGTAGGGCCGCGGCCGGTCGGCGCGGCGGACCTCGTAGTGCAGGTGCGGGCCGGTGGAGCGGCCGGTCGAGCCGACCAGGCCGATCAGCTCGCCGCGCTCGACGAAGTCGCCGAGGACGACGCGGTAGTCGCTGAGGTGGCCGTAGAGGGTGGAGATGTCGCCGCCGTGGTAGACCTCGATGGTCTTGCCGTAGCGGCCGAGCCGGCCACGGTGGGTGACGATGCCGTCGGCGGCCGCGAGCACCGAGGTCCCGGTGCGCGCCGCGAAGTCGTAGCCGGCGTGGAAGGCCTTCTTGCCGGTGAAGGGGTCGTTGCGGGTGCCGTAGCCCGAGGTGAACCAGTAGCGCCCCTCGATCGGGCGGCGCATCGGCACCGTCGCCCACTGCATCGACGACAGCGCCACCGCCTCGGAGACCTGGCCCAGCCGCAGGGCCTCGGCCGCGGTCTCGGCCGCCAGGCCGCTGGCCGCCGCCTCCAGCCGTCCCATGCGCTCGTCGGCGTCCAGCGCGGCGCCGCCGAGATCGGCCGCCGGGGCGGGCGGCTCGGGCGCGAGGTCGAGCAGCGCCTCTTCGTCCATGCCGGTGCGCTTGGCGAGCTGGTTGCCGAGGTGGCCGAGCTGCCACAGCCGGACGTTGAGCGCGGCGATCTCCTGCTCGAGGCGGTCGACGGTCGAGCGCCAGATCGCCAGCCGCGCCGCCTCGTCGCCGGCGCGCTCGGCCTCGACCAGCGCCAGGATGCGCGGATCGTCGAGGGCCACCCAGCGCTCGGCGCGGGCCTCGGCGAGGCGGTGCACCGCCCAGCCCAGCAGCACCGCGGCCAGCAGCAGCGCCGCGGGAAAGCGCCAGCCGCGCAGGCTGATGGCGTACGAACGCTGCATGTCGTCGCCGGATAAAATGATGTTCATGGCCAGGGGCGGATGAAAAAGGTAGATGATATTCTAAAAAACCCGGAGATCCGGGGCCTGCGGCGCGAGGCCGACCGCCATGCCGAGATTGGCGAAGCGCTGCGCGCCGCGCTACCGGCCTGGCTCGATTCCGGCGGCCTGTCCTTCGAGCTCGCGGACGGCGGCGTGCTGTACCTCGCCGCGCCGACCCGCGCCAAGCAGACCCAGCTCAAGCAGCTTTTGCCCGCGCTCGGCCGCGTCCTGCGGGGCGCCGGCGTCCGCCGCCTGCGCCTCGGCCGCCCGCCCGCCGCCTAGCCCAGCCGCAGGGCCGCGGCGCCGAGCTTCGAGTAGGCGCGCTCGAAGAGCTCGACGTCGATGGGGACGGCGGCGCCGGTGTCCACCGCCACCGCCGCGCCGTCGCGGTGCAGCACGAAGCGCAGCGCGCAGCCCTTGCCCGAATTGGCCTGCAGGTTTTCGAGGCACCAGTCGAGGTCCTCCTCCTTGGCGCAGTCGACGGTCACGCGCCGGACGCTCCGCAGCCAGTCGTCGAGGAGCTGGACGCCGGAAGCCTGGATGCCGGGCTGGTAGATCCGGCGCTCGTCGCTGTCGACCTCGCCGCGGACCACGACGATGTTGCCGGGCGCCTCGAGCTTGATGGAGCGGACCAGCTCGCGGGCGACGCGGACCTCGGCGGTGGCGTCGCCGTCGTCGAGGATGAAGACCTCCTTGCCCTGGCTGCGCAGCCGCGCGCTGGTGACCCGCCGCGCGACGTGGCCGATCCAGGTCCCCGCGGCGCCGTTGGGCATGTCGGCGACGGTCTTCACCGCCCGCCAGTTCCTGCCGCCGCCGGCGGCGCGCAGCCGCTGGAGGACGTCGCTGAACTCGCCGCTGAGCGTGGTCCCGAGCGCCTGGTGCTCGCCGGCCAGCAGCTTCTGCGGGCTCCAGGCCTTGACGTCCGGCGGCCGCCGCGGGGGCGCCGCGGCTGCATCGCCGCCGCCGAACAGCGAGTCCTGGTTGGCGTTGCGCAGGCGGTGCTCGGCTTCTTCGACCGCCGCCGCGACCGAGGCCGCGAGCGCGGCGCGGCGCTTGCCAATGTCTTCGACCTGTGGCAGCAGCGCGTCGCAGGCGCCGGCGTCGACCAGGCTTTCGAGGGCGCGGCGGTTGAGCAGGGCCGCCGGGACCCGCTGGCACAGGTCGTCGAGGTCGCGGTAGGGCCCGGCGGCGCGCGCCTCGACGATCGCGGCCGCCGCCGCGCTCCCGACCGCGCGGATCGAGGCCAGGCCGTAGCGGATCAGCCCCGGGCCGCGCTTGGGGCTCTTGGCGATGCTGAAGGCGGCGGCGGACTCGTTGACGCAGGGCGGCAGGATGCCGACCTCGGGATGCTCCTTGGACTTGATGTCGCGCAGCAGCGCTTCTTGGCCGCGGACGTCGCCGTCGAAGGCCGACAGCGCCGCGGTGAAGAACTCGACCGGATGGTTGGCCTTGAGGAAGGCGGTCTGGACCGACAGCAGCGCGTAGGCGATGGCGTGCGACTTGTTGAAACCGTAGCCGGCGAACTCCTTGATCTCCTCGAACATTTTGATCGCCCGGTCCTCGCCGAGCTGCTTGGCGCCGCCGGCGATGAATTTCTTGCGCAGCGTGGCCATCACCGCGGCGTCCTTCTTGCCCATCGCGGCGCGCAGGGTGTCGGCCTCGGCGAGCGAGAAGCCCGCGAGCGCGCGGGTCAGCAGCATCACCTGCTCCTGGTAGACCATCGCGCCGCTGGTCTCGGCGAGGATGGCCTCCATCTTCGGGTGCTCGTAGACGATCTCCTCGGCGCTGCCGCGGTTGGCGAGGAACTTCTCGTCCATGTCGTTGTTGAGCGCGCCGGGGCGGTACAGCGAGATCGCGATCGCGATGTCCTCGACGGTGCGCGGCACGATGCGGCGGATCAGCTCGACCATGCCGCGGCTCTCGCACTGGAAGATGCCGACCTTGTCGCCCCGGCGGTACACCTCGTAGGCCTTGGGGTCCTCGAGGTCGATCTTCTCGATCGCGAAGTCCGGATCCGTCCGCTCGCGGATCAGCCGCACCGCGCCGTCGATCATGGTCAGGTTCTTAAGGCCGAGGATGTCGAACTTGATCAGGCCGATCTTCTCGGCGCAGTCCTTGTCGTACTGGCTCACCAGCCGGACCTTCTTGCTGTCGCCGACCGCGGTCACCGGGCAGAACTCCACCAAGGGCCGCGGCGCGATCAAGATCGCGGCGGCGTGGGTGCTCGCCTGCCGCGGCAGGCCCTCGAGCGCCAGGCAGTAGCGCCACAGCTGCTCGTGGCCGCCGCCGGCGAGCAGGCGGTCGAGGTCCTTGGAGTCGGCACGCGCCTGCTCGAGGGTGATGCCGATCGCCTCGGGGATCAGCCGCGCGAGCGCGTCGCCCTGGCCGTAGCCGAGGCCGAGCACCCGGGCGACGTCGCGGACCACCGCCCGCGCCTTGAGCGAGCCGAAGGTGATCACCTGCGCGACGCAGTCCTCGCCGTAGGTCGCGCGGGCGTGCTCGATGACCTCGTCGCGGCGGTCCTTGCAAAAATCGATGTCGAAGTCCGGCAGCGAGGTCCTTTCGGGATTCAAGAAGCGCTCGAACAGCAGGCCGTAGCGGATCGGGTCGGTGGCGGTGATGCCGAGCGCGTAGGCGACCAGCGAGCCGGCGCCCGAGCCGCGCCCGGGGCCGATCGGGATGCCCTCGGCCTTGGCGAAGCGCGCGAGGTCGGCGACGATCAAAAAGTAGTCGGCGAAGCCTTTGGCGATGATCACCCCGAGCTCGCGCTCGAGCCGCTCGGCGTAGCGCTCTTTTTTCGCCGCGAGCGCCGGCAGCGCGTCGAGGCCCTTGGCCGCCGCGTCCCGCAGCGCCGCGGCCGCCTCGCCGGCGGCGGTCCCGGGAATCTTGGGAAACAGCGGCGCGGCGTTGACGCCGAAGTCGTAGTTGCAGCGCAGCGCGATCTCGCGGGCGTTCGCCAGCGCCTCGGGGAAGTCCTTGAACAGTTGCCTCATCTCGGCGGCGTCGGGCATGTGCTGCCGCTTTGAATGCGGCCGCGGCCGGCTTTCGTCGTCGACCGCCCAGGTGTTGGCGATGCAGGCGCGGACGTCGTGGGCCTCGAAGTCCTCCGGGTCGGGGTAGAGGATGGGATGGGCAGCGACGATGGGCAGCTCGTTCGCCGCCGCGAGCTCGGCGAGCCGCAAGGAGGTCGCGTCCTCGGCCTTGCGGCCGCCGAAACTCAGCTGCAGCGCGAGGTGCTCGCGGCCGAACAGCGCTAGCCAGCGCTCGATGAGCCGCTGCGCCTCGGCCGCCCGCCGCTGCCGCAGCGCGAGGGCCGCGTCGCCGCCGTAGCCGCTGAGCATGATCAGGCCGCGGCAGTCCTCCGGCCGCAGCGCCGCCGGATCGATGCGGCCGCCGCCGTCCTTCTGCGCCGCGGTGAGCAGCTTCGACAGGCTGACGAAGCCGTCCTTGTCCTCGCACAGCAAGGTGGCGTGGAACTCGGCGCCCGCGGCGCCGAAGGCCGCCTGGCAGCCGAGGATGGGCTTGACGCCGTTGTCGACGCAGGACTCGTAGTGCTGGATGGCGCCGTAGACGTTGTTGGTGTCGGTCAGCGCCACCGCCGGGATGTTCCGCGCCGCCGCCAGCGCCCCGAGCGAGCGCTCGTGCTTTTTGTTCAGGCGGATGATGCCGTGCGTCAGCGAGAATTCGCTGTGGCACTGCAGGTGCGGGATGAAGTCTTTTTCCACGAAATTAGCCGAAGTTAGCCGCAGATGATTTTTGCCGAATTATTTTGCGTGATAAATGACCGATGTTGGAAGCAGATGGAGCTTTTTAGCCGCTAAATCACGCCGAAAGATGCGGCGGACGGGCCTCGGCGCCGAGCATGGCGGCGGCTTCCTCCACGGTCAGGGTGCTGGTTTCCCGCGAGCCGAGCCGGCGCAGGGTGACGGTGCCGGCGTCGCGCTCGCTCTTGCCGACGACCGCGATCACCGGCGCCTTGGCGGCGGAGTGCTCGCGGACCTTGTAGTTGATCTTCTCGTTGCGCAGGTCGAGCGCGGCGCGCAGGCCGGCCCGCTCGAAGGCGGCGGCGGCGGCGCGGGCGTGGCCGTCGGCTTCGGAGACGATGGTCGCGACCGTCACCTGCGGGTCGGCCAGCCACAGCGGCAGGTGGCCGTCGCAGTTCTCGATCAGGATGCCGATGAAGCGCTCGAAGCTGCCGAGGACGGCGCGGTGCAGCAGCACCGGGGTCTGGCGCTGGCCGGCGGCGTCGGTGTAGCTGGCGCCGAGGGAGCCGGGCAGCACCAGGTCGACCTGCAGCGTGCCGCACTGCCACTCGCGGCCGATGGTGTCGCGCAGGACGAACTCCAGCTTCGGCCCGTAGAAGGCGCCGTCGCCGGGGTTGGGCTCGTAGCCGATGCCGGCCCGCTCGCAGGCCTGGGTCAGCTGGCGCTCGGCCTCGTCCCACTGCGCGTCGGTGCCCGCGCGCAGCGCCGGCCGGTCGGCGTAGCGCACCGTGTAGTCGGCAAAGCCCAGGTCGCGGTAGACGACGTCGAGCAGCTTGACGAAGGCGACGGTCTCGTCGACGATCTGGTCGAGGCTGCAGAAGATGTGGCCGTCGTCCTGGGTGAAGGCCCGCACCCGCATGACGCCGTGCAGGGCGCCGCGCGGCTCGCAGCGGTGGCAGGCGCCGAACTCCGCGTAGCGCAGCGGCAGGTCGCGGTAGCTTTTCGAGCCCTGCGCGAAGATCATCACGTGGCCGGGGCAGTTCATCGGCTTGAGGCCCATCACCGCGGCGTGCTCGGGGTCCTTGGCGTAGTCGGCGACGCCCTCCTCGTTCTCGACCAGGTACATGTTGGCGCGGAACTTCGCCCAGTGGCCGGACTTCTCCCACAGGCTGCGCGAGATCAGCTGCGGGGTGCGCACCTCCAGGTAGCCGGCCGCGGCGAGCCGCGCGCGCATGTAGTTCGCCAGGCCGCGGTACAGCGTCCAGCCCTGCGGGTGCCAGAACACCGAGCCGGCGGCCTCGTCCTGCAGGTGGAACAGCCCCATGCGCGGGCCGAGCAGGCGGTGGTCGCGGCGCTTGGCCTCCTCGAGGCGGGTCAGGTGCTCCTTGAGCTCGGCGTCGCTGCGCCAGGCGGTGCCGTAGATGCGCTGCAGCTTCTCGCCCTGGGCGTCGCCGCGCCAGTAGCTGCCGGCGACCGCGGTGAGCTTGAAGGCGGTGCCGGCGTGCCTGGTGGTCGGCATGTGCGGGCCGCGGCACAGGTCGAGGAAATCGCCCTGGCGGTAGACGCTGACCTCTTCGCCTTCGGGGATGGCGTCGACCAGCTCGGCCTTGAAGGGCTCGCCGCGCTTTTGAAAGTAGGCCTTCGCCTCGTCCCGCTCCCAGACCTCGCGCCTGATCGGGATCGCGGCGGCGACCAGCTCGCGCATGCGGGCCTCGATCTTGGCCAGGTCCTCCTCGGTGAAGCCGGCCGGGTGGTGGAAATCGTAGAAGAAGCCGTCGGCGATCACCGGGCCGATGGTGGGCTGGGCCGTCGGGTGCAGCTCGGCGACCGCCTGCGCCATGACGTGGGCGAGGTCGTGGCGGATGAGCTCGAGGGCTTCGTCGTCCTTGCGGGTGATGAAGGCGACCTTGCCGCCGTCGGGCAGCCTGGAATCGAGGTCGCGCAGCTCGCCGTCGACCTTGACCGCGACCGCCTGCTTGAAGGCCGCGCCGTCGCAGCCCGCCGGGGCGGCGCGCCTCGCGCCGTCGGGCAGGATGAGTTCGATGTCGGCCATGATTTAAGCAGCGAATCTTACAATTATACCCATGGCCGCCAGCCGCCGGCTCGACTTCGCAGGCGCTTCGGGCGCCCGCCTCGCCGCGGCGCTCGAGGAGCCGGCCGGGCCGCCGCGGGGCCACGCGCTGTTCGCGCACTGCTTCACCTGCACCAAGGACGTCTACGCCGCCCGCCACGTCGCCCGCAGCCTCGCCGCCGCCGGCGTCGCGGTGCTGCGCTTCGACTTCACCGGGCTGGGCGAATCCGAGGGCGACTTCGCCTCGAGCAACTTCAGCTCGAACATCGCCGACCTGCGCGCCGCGGCCGAGTACATGGCCGCCGAGCTCGGCGGCCCGCAGCTGATGGTCGGCCACAGCCTCGGCGGCGCCGCGACCCTCGCCGCCGCCGCGACGCTGCCGCAGGTGAGGGCGGTGTGCACCATCGGCGCGCCCGCCGACCCCGCCCACGTCGAGCACCTGTTCACCGAGCGCTCCGCCGAGATCAAGGCAAAGGGCGAGGCCGAGGTGCTGCTCGCCGGCCGGCCCTTCACCATCCAGCGGCAGTTCATCGAGGACCTCGCCGCCTCGCCCATCCTCGCGACCGTCGCGACCATGGGCAAGCCGCTGCTGATCTGCCACGCGCCCGAGGACGCGACCGTCGAGCTCGACAACGCCCGCCGCCTGTACGAGGCCGCCCGGCACCCGAAGTCCTTCCTGTGCCTGGACGGCGCCGACCACCTGCTGACGCGCAAGAAGGACGCCGAGTACGCCGGGGCGGTGATAGCGGCCTGGGCGGGGCCGCATCTGGGCGAGTAGGCGGGCGGCGGGCGCCAATGCCCGCATAGGATAAAATTCCAGTCAGCCAGCGCCGGGGGACGGCAACGAAGCCCGGGACAGCGCAGCGCAGACAAAGACCTTGAAATCGCAGACTAGGGGGCTTATAATTAGGTCATGAGCAAGGAAAGGCCGAGCATCGATTTCACCCAAATAGGGGAAGCACGCACGCTTGCGCGCCATCGCCTGCGCTTCAACTCGCCGGACGACTTCGAAGAAATCCTTCGGAGAAGCAAGAAGGACGGCTTCATATACTTCAGCGGCAAGGGGCAGAAAAACCTCGTGGGCCGCATCGTCCGCGTAGCGGATGAACATCTGGTAATTGAGGTCGACGCCGCAGAAGACATCGAGGAGCTGGCTTGAGCGACCAGCCCAATGAGAAAAAGTTCACGGCGAAGGCAAGTTTCTCTGGAAAGGTAGGTTTCCTTCGCCCGGTTCCTTTCAGGAACCCCGACGAAATTTACAAGGCGGACAGGCAGGCCGCCACTACCGCCTTGGAGGGCGAGCGTCAAGAAAGAATGCAGAAGCGCTGGATCAAGTGGCTGGCGGTGACGCTTGCCGTCGCCACGCTCTTGATTGTTCCTCTTGCGAACAACTACTGCTACTGGCATTACCCCTTCACGGGCAGCCTGAAATGCGCGGAAGAGGCTTCCTGCGACAAGTAGTCCCGGCCACTTGAGCAGCGGGCCCAAGCGGTTTTTGCGGGACATATGCACGTCACGAATCAAAACCGCATAGATACCACCAACCATCCAAATCGCTGCACCGACAGGAGGATGCCATGACAAAAACCAAATATGAAATTAAGGAATCGCTCCTCGAAAAGCACGGAACCATCTGCCAGTGTTGCGAACGCGACAGGGAATACCCCGAGTATCTGCAGATTGATCGCAAGTTATCGGGCAAGGACGGCGGCATATACGAGGAGAGTAACTGTCAGCTCCTATGCGAGGTCTGCAATCGCCTCAAGGGGTCAAGCAGCCCCTCGGATGCGATTAAGAAGGTCAAGACCATTGCCAAAGATCCCAAACACTCACTCTACCAGTGGGCCTTGGAATCGCCGCTTGTTGGTGGCAAAATGCCCGCCAACGTCAAAGCGCCTCTGAGTGGTGAAGCCTACAAGAAATACGCAGAGGAGCAGTATGCCGAAGGTGTGGAGAAAGACAACAAAGGCAAGCAGAGGTACTGGGATCGTCGCCGCAGGGGCATGTGCGTGGAACAGTCCTCACCCGACTGCGAAGAGTACATAGGCTACACGAGGAAGGCTCACTGCGATACTTGCCTCAACTACGAGGGCGGCGTAAACGCCCGAAGGAAAAAATTTATGAATAAAAAAAACCAATAAATAATCCGCGCCTAAGGATTGTAGGTTTCTACCAGCAGCTCTGGAATCTGCTCTTCAGCCTGCCATGCTTGTTGTCGCGCCTTCTCCGAACGGGCCATTAAGCCCATTGCTTTTGCAACGAAGCTTTTTTGCTTGCTCAGCGAAAGCACCGGAATGGGAAAGTCCTTGATGTGGTAAGCATATAAGTGCGGCTGGCAAGTTCCCTGCTTGCGAGCGTAAATTTCCTCTTGCTTGGTTTTCATACACAGATAGAGATAAAAGGAAAGATACTTGCTTTCGTCCTTGCTTCTTACCGCCATTGCATCGGACACCCAGACCCGGTGATCGTGCCACCAAACATATCCGGCGGAGCCCGATTTGCTTATAGTGAAAAAGTCAGCTTCTTGATTATGCTGGTTGTGCGTGTAAGGTGAAGATTTGCCCCCTGCTATGACAGGTATCTCACCTTCCGTTCTTTTGTTGAGAGGTTTGCCGTTGCTGATAGTAGCGATCTCGCCCAGAGGCAAGGTTTTGACCCCCCTAGAAACCCTCCATGGCTTGCTGAGCTGAAAGTGCTCCTGCTCAAGTAATTCCATGACGTTCACTTCATCAACTCCTTCAGGAAGCTTGGCATTACCAGGAGTCTCGCCTAGGAAATAACCAAACTCGTCAAGAGAAATACAGCCCGGCTCTTCTCCTAGAAAGACATTGAGAAAACGGCTGGTGCTTTGCTTTTCTTTTTGGTCAAGCAAAATGATTCTTGTGGCGGCGTTAGTGTACGGAGCGAATGTGTCTGATGGCAACGAGGCGAAGAAGATAACCCGCGAGTTGTCAAAAATATGTTTCCACATATTTTTGTGTTTTTTGCTGACTGTCAAGCCAGCGGGGACAATCACAGCCATGCCCCCCCCCCCTTCGCAAGCTATTGAAGCACTTGAGAAAGCACGCGGCGTCTGAATCCCCTGCCTTAATATCAATTTTTCTAATTGTGTTTTTATCAAGGCCTAGCGAGAAGGGAATGTTGGTCAAGATGTGATTGACCAAGCGAAAGGTTCCTGGCTTCATGCTGTCCTTTTGCTCGACGTTAGAGTGGCCGTCACCGAACAAAATCATATTCATCTTGGCAATCCGCGCATTTTTGGTCAGCTCTTGCCCATAAAGAGATTCATGACGGAGCAGGTTCTGATCTTCTTTTGAAGAACTTGCCTGCTGCCCAAGCTGTTTGAAAGCTTCTATCAAGAAACCTCCGGTACCACAGAAAGGATCCAAGATCTTTGATCCTAGCTTGGGGCTGCTAGCCTTCACCATGAAGCGCACCACATTTCTTGGCGTGAAGTACTCGCCAAGATCATTTGAAGACGAGGCCGAGCCCCCCAGAAAGAACTCGAACGCCGTTCCTTTCACATCCTCATCCACACCAGAAAGGCGAAGGGGAGACAGCTCATTAATAATCTGCTTGAGATGCTTTCCTTCAATGGTGGTCTCCAGAAGCACGTCGCTTCCAAAATCCTTGCGCAGTTTCTTAATAGCGTAATTGTTCAAGTAAGCAGGCAGGTCTTTTTCTGGTTTTTGCCGAAGCTCATGCCATATTTCTTCCCCTCCTTTTTTCTCGCCAAGTATCTTTAGAAAAAGAAGGTTGGCGAATTCCGAAAACCTGTCCAAGCCAGCTCGCACGCCGGCGCGCCTAAGCTCCTCATTAATTTTGCTGAAAATGCGTATCAGCTGTTCTTTGGATTCGGCCACCTCTTCTTCGTCTGTGACTAAATCCGCGACGCCCTCCCGCCGAAACTTATACAGAAGTCCCGGCTCCATCAAATCAGACACTTCAACTCCATTTAGGGAGAGAGGTTTTCCCGATGGGATGTGCAACGTCTTTAGCACAGGCCCATTGCAGGCAAAGACGTAGTCAACATCAATCTTAGCGGCATATTTGGTGGCCTGTTTCAGTGCGTCTTGCGCGGACACCGCCGGCTTCTTAGCCTCAATGATTGCAACGGGATCCCTGCCGCAGAACAGTGTGTAATCAGGCCTTAGGATCCCCAGGCGGTTCTTGTAAGTAGTGGGCAGCACACGCAGCACCGCTCCTTCAAAGAAAACATTCTGATCGTCGGAGTTGTGGTCTAAGACCCACCCTTGTGCTTTCAGAACCGTGTCTATTTGATGCCGTACCTCAGCCTCGATGGTCGGAGTGTCTTTCATGGAAATTTTCTGCGGCGCTCTTCCAGCTTCGACCCGCCCGCTCTCGAGCTGGTCAAGAGAGCGACGGCGTCCTTTCTTCGGCCGTCCTTGCCCTGCTGGCTTTGGATTGTTATATGATGAAGTTTCATGGATAGCAATTTTATAGGAAAATGCCCAGCAACTAAAATAGCGCTTTCCATCCTGCACAGGAACAGACCCATGAAACTTCTACGCTTTGGCCCGCCCGGCGCGGAAAAACCCGGCCTGCTCGACGCCGACGGCACGGTCCGCGACGCTTCGGGCGCCGTCGCCGACTGGTCCGGCGAGGCCCTCGCGCCCGCGGCCCTGGCCGCGCTGCCCGCCCCCGCCGACCTGCCCGCCGCGCCCGCCGGCGTCCGCCTCGGCCCCTGCGTCGCCCGGCCCGGCAAGATCATCGCCATCGGCCTCAACTACTCGGACCACGCCAAGGAGACCGGCGCCGAGCTGCCGGCCGAGCCCATCATCTTCATGAAGGCCACCACCAGCTACTGCGGCCCCGACGACGCGGTGCTGCTGCCGCGCGGCAGCACCAAGACCGACTGGGAGGTCGAGCTCGGCGTGGTGGTCGGCGCCAAGGCGCGCTACGTCGCCGAGGCGGACGCCGCCGCCCACATCGCGGGCTACTGCGTGGTCCACGACGTGTCCGAGCGCGAGCACCAGATCGAGCGCTGCGGCCAGTGGGTCAAGGGCAAGAGCCACGACACCTTCTGTCCCACCGGCCCCTGGCTGGTGACCCCGGACGAGGTCCCCGACCCCTTGGACCTGCGCCTGTGGCTGGAGATCGACGGCAAGATGCGCCAGGACGGCAGCACCAGCACCATGGCCTTCGGGCCCGCTTATCTGATCAGCTACCTCAGCCAGTTCATGACGCTCGAGCCCGGCGACCTGATCACCACCGGGACGCCGCCGGGCGTCGGCATGGGCTGCAAGCCGCCCGAGTATCTGAAAGCCGGCATGAAGATCAAGCTCGGCATCGACGGCCTCGGCGAGCAGAACCAGGAAATAGGCCAGGCCTGACCGGCCCGGCGGCCTAGGCGGCCGCGACCAGCTTGGCGATCTCGGCCGGCGCGTCGGCCAGCGGCAGCAGCCGCGCCTCGCCGCCGGTCCGGGGCTTGTATTCGGTCGCGTTCTCGGCCAGGCTGCGCTTGGACACCACCAGCCGGTGCGGGACGCCGACCAGGTCGAGGTCGCTGAAGGCCCGGCCGGCGCGCAGGCCGCGGTCGTCGAGCAGGACGTCGACGCCGGCGGCGCGCAGCGCCTCGTACAGCGCGCGGGCGGCCTTGGCCACCTCCTCCTCGTGGCCCAGCGGCAGCACCGCGGCCTCGAAGGGCGCGATCGCGGCCGGCAGCACCACGCCGTGCTCGTCATGGCCCTGCTCGATCGCGGCCGCGACGATGCGGGTCACGCCGATGCCGTAGCAGCCCATCTCCATCGTCTGCGCGCCGCTGTCCTCGCTCTCGTAGACCGCCTTGAAGGCGTCCGAGTACTTGGTGCCGAGGTAGAAGATGTGGCCCACCTCGATGCCGCGCCGCAGCTCAAGCGGCTTGCCGTCGGCGCCGGCGTCGCCCTCGGCCGCCAGCCGCAGGTCGGCGTAGTCGGGCTCGGGGCAGTCGCGGCCGAAGTTGACGCCGAGCAGGTGCTTGCCGTCCTCGTTCGCGCCGCAGGCGAAGTCGGCGCAGGGCTGCAGCCGCAGGTCGGCGACCACCGGCAGCGGCATGCCCACCGGCCCCAGCGAGCCGAAGCCCGCCCCGACCGCCTCGCGCACCTCGGCCTCCTCGGCGAGGCGGGCGCCGGCGCCGATCGCCGGGTGCTGGCCGGCCTTGGCGAGGTTGAGCTGGTCGGCGCCGGCGAGCAGCACCGCCGCCATGCCCTTTTCGCCGACCGCGACCATGGTCTTGACGCAGCGCTCGGGCGGCGGCGGCTGTTGGAGGAAGCCGCGCAGCTCTTCGATCGACGCCACCCCGGGGGTGTCGACCTTCTTCATTTCCTCGCCCGCCGCGGGGCGCTTGGCGTCCGGCGCCGCGCAGGGGACCTGGTCGAGGTTGACGTAGCCGGCGGCGGCGCGCGCGAGCAGGGCTTCGCCGCTGGCGGCGAGGACCAGGAATTCCTCGGACTGGCTGCCGCCGATCGCGCCGCTGTCGGCGGCGACGATGCAGTACTCGAGGCCGATGCGGTCGAAGATGCGGCTGTAGGCCTCGCGCATCGCCTGGTAGCTCGCGAGCGCGCCGGCGGCGTCGCGGTCGAAGGAGTAGGCGTCCTTCATGATGAATTCGCGCGCCCGCATCACGCCGTAGCGCGGCCGGATCTCGTCGCGGAACTTGGTCTGGATCTGGTAGAGGTTGAGCGGCAATTGCCGCCAGCTCTTGACGTGGCGCCGCACCAGGTCTACGACCACCTCCTCGTGGGTGGGCCCGACGCAGTAGTCCCGCTCGTGGCGGTCCTGCAGCCGCAGCAGCTCCTTGCCGTAGACCTGCCAGCGCCCCGAGGCGTGCCACAGCTCGGCGGGCTGGACCGCCGGCATGAGGACCTCGGCGGCGCCGGCGGCGTTCATCTCCTCGCGGACGATGCCCGCGATCTTCTGGACCACTCGCAGCCCCAGCGGCTGCCAGTTGAAGATGCCGGCCGCCAGCGGCTCGATGTAGCCGGCGCGCAGCATCAGCCGGTGGCTCGCGATCTCGGCCTCCGCCGGCGCTTCGCGCAGCGTGTTGATGAAGATGCGGGAGGCGAGCATGGGCCGGCAAAATTCTATCCCTTCATGTAGGAGGTCCCGCGCCGCAGCGCGCCCAGCAGCAGCCAGGCCAGCGCCATCAGCGCGGGGACCAGCAGCGGCGCGTCGCCCCAGCGCATGTACGGCGTCAGCCCCTGCCGCCGTTCGACCTGCGCGGCGGCGACGCCGCGCTGCAGCGGCGCAATGGAGGCCGCGAGCGTCCCGTCGGGCCGGATCACCGCCGAGGGCCCGGTGTTCGAGGCCCGCAGCATGTAGCGCTGCCGCTCGAGGGCGCGGCCGGCCGCGATCTGCAGGTGCTGCGCCGGCATCGCGGTGCCGTCGAACCACGAGTCGTTGGTGATGGTCGCGAGCAGCGCGACCTGCGGATCGCGCGCGAACAGCCGCGGGAACAGGCTCTCGTAGCAGATGCTCAGGTCGATGACGGTCCCCGCGAGATTGAAGACGCCGCCAGTGGTCCCGGGCTGCAGGTTGGCGTAGGGGATGCGCGCCCGCTGCAGCAGCGGCTCGAGCAGCGCCGCGAAGGGCAGGTATTCCCCATAGGGGGTCAGGTGGCGCTTGGCGTAAAAGCGCGGCGCTTCGCCGGGGCTGAGCAGCGCCGCCGCGTTGCGCGAGCGGCCGGTTTCCTCGTCCCGGGTGAAGGTGCCGAGGATGAAGTGCCGGAACAGGCCGCGGCTGGCGTAGGCTTCGCGGGTCGCGGGGTCGAGGTCCTCCCACTGGAAGGGCAGCGCCGATTCGGGCGCGACCGCGATGCGGCCGCTGGCCTCGGCGAACAGCTGCAGGTACAGCGCCGGCAGCTCGTGGACGTTTTCGGCCAGCCACTGCCGGTCCTGCGGCACCGCGCCCTGGACGACGCTGGCCTCGAACGCGCCCTCCGAGCTGGCCGGCAGGTGGTCGACGCCGCGCAGCAGCCAGCCGGCCACGAGCAGCGCCGCCGCCGCGCCCAGCGCGGCCCCGCGCCCCTCCGCC